>JBGCDW010000147.1:0-37849 GCA_045105775.1 Aureispira sp. | reverse complement strand
CACCACACTTGGGCTTTGCTGATTCGATTGGAAGCCATTTGGCCCTGTCCAATTGTACCCTGCTGCTTGTGTTGTGGTTGTTAATACAATCGCATCGCCCTCGCATACGGCAAAATTCGCTGGTATTGCTGGTGTTGCTGGTATCGGATGCACCGTTACCACGGTAGAACCTGCCAAAGAGGTACATCCATTTACTGTTATTGTCAAATAAAAGGTCGTATCGCTGGTAATATTCGCTATCGTTGGATTTTGTACCGTCGCTACCAAGGTGGTTAAGGTAGAATCGGCATACCAAGCATAACTTGCTCCATTGATAAACGACGTGGTTAAATTCACCCCAGCTCCCACACATATTGGACTGTTGTTGAATGCTACAGGTGTAGCTGGAACAGCTGTAATAGTTACATTGATGGTATTAGAAATAGAACGACACCCCGTAGTAGTATCAATACAGATCATATACCAGTCTCCCGACAGATAATTAGGATCAGTGGCAGGGATTCTTGTTGTACCTCCCAATGTCCATAAAGGATTAGTTCCCCCTGGGCTACCCAAGGTTCCTGCGCTATTGCCATTAGGGCCAATCCATTGCGATTGTCCACAATTACTACTAGAAGTCAAGACTAGGGTGTCACCAAAACAAAGTGGGCTGTTATCCGTAATTGTGGGGGCTGGTGGAGCTGGATTGACCGTAACCACCACACCACTATCTGTACTGAGGCAACCTTGTTGATTGGCTACCACCAATTGATAACGGCCAGCATCTACTGCTGTAGCATTGACGACTGTTGGGCTTGGCAAATTCGATTGAAAACCATTAGGCCCTGTCCAGAAATAGGCGGCTGCTTGTGTAGTTGTGCTTAACACAATGGCATCCCCTTCGCATACCGCAAAATCTGCTGGTACACTTGGTGGGGCAGGGATAGGATATAAACGAATCAATTGATCGCCTGGCAGAGAAATACAACCATCTACAAAAACTTGTAGTTGATACAATCCCGTATCACTCAATGGAGCATTGGGAATGACCAAAGAAGGTACGAGTGTAGTATCTACTGTTCCATCAGGGCGTGTCCACCAATACTGAACGTTCGTACCAAAATAGGCTTGCGTTTGCAAAATCAAATCATTGCTTCCTGCACAGAAAGGCGCATTGTGTGTAAGAGTAGGTGTTGCTGGTTTAGGATAAATGGTTACTTCAACAGTAGCGAAGGCCAAACAACCTAAAGAATCGGTTACCGTCAAAGTATAACTTCCTGCATTAAATGGATAGGCGTTGGGCACAACAGGATTCTCTAAGTTAGAATTAAAGCCATTAGGCCCTCTCCAATCATACGTGGCTACATTAGAACCAGCATTTGCAAATAAGAACAAGGTATCCAATTGACACAAGGGCAAATAAGTAGGCACGGGTGTAATGGGGTTGGCATTAACAGGAATGGTGGTTGACGCGGCCACTGACGGACAACCGTTGACCGTAACTACTACATAAAAAGTAGTACTTGTCATTAAATTAGGAATGGTTGCCGTGCGCGTAGTCGCTACCAACGTCGTTAAGGTACTATCACTGTACCAAGCATAACTAGCCCCTGCTATAGGGGTTGCCAATAAGAAACCATTCTCTCCTGCACAAATTGCTCCACCATTAAAGGCAGATACCATAGGTGTGGGGGTAATCGTAACATCAATGGTATTAGAAATAGAGCGACAACCTGTTAGCGTATCGATGCAGACCATAGACCAAGCTCCTCCCAGATAATTTGCATTATTAGCAGGAATGGCGGTTTGACTACCACGCGTCCACAATACATTGCCACCACCAACCGTACCCAATGTACCAGGGCTGTTGCCATTGGGGCCAATCCATTGAGATTGTCCACAAGCACTGCTAGAGCCTATTGCAAGGGTATCGCCAAAACACAGAGGACTATTACTTACAATAGTTGGGGCAACAGGAGCGGCATTAACCGTTACATCAAAGCTATTACTAGCACTGGTACAGCCATTGCTATCTACTACGGTCAAGGTATAAGTTCCAGCATTGGCAGTTGTAATACTATTGATGACAGTAGGCTGTTGTGTATTAGATTGGAAGCCATTCGGGCCTGTCCAATTATAAGCCACAGCTTGAGTTGTTGTTGTTAAGGCAAGTGGTTCTCCTACACACAGTGCGGTATCATTGGGCACTTGTGGAGCAGCAGGAGCTGGCACCACTTGAACAGTGGTGACACCAGCAGGTGATACACAACCATTGACGGTTACCACCACATAGAAACTGCTATCTCTAGTAATATTATTAATAATAACGGAGGCAGTTGTCGCAATTAGATTGGTCAAAGCAGCATCACTGTACCACTGGTAACTTGCTCCCATAGCACTAAATGTACTGACTGTAACAGATCCACTATTACAAACAGGGCCATCATTGGATGCGATAGGCGCATTTACACTCGAATTAATAACCACAGAAGAAACAACGGAAGGCTGTGAAGGACAGGCATTGGCGTTTTGTACCATTAGTGTCCAATTGCCTGATTGATAATAGGCGGTATTGCTCGGCACTATTTGTAAAGTATTGCCCGTGGTAATCGTGTCTAATCCATTTGGAGCAACCCACTGATAAGTATCTGCTGTAGCAGTAGTAGCGAACAACAAGGTATCGCCTTCGCAGATTGCACTATTATTGGTCAATATGGGCGCAACAGGAGCGGCATTGACAGTTACTTGCACACTGCTATCACTCGATATACAACCATTATTATCCACAATAGATAAGGTGTAAGTTCCTGCATCTGCTAAAGTAGCTGGACGAATCACGGCTGGATTTTGTGCTGTAGAACTAAAACCATTTGGCCCTGTCCAGTTGTACTGACTCGCCACGGTAGGAGTAGTTAAGGCAATGCTTTCGCCCTCACATACCGCAAAATCAGCAGGCAATGCTGGTGCATTGGGCAGCGGCAAAACGGTAATGATAGTAGAATCCAATGGTGCAGCACAGCCGTTCACGCTAACCACCAAATAATAAGTAGTCGTGGTAGTGATGTTGTTTACAACTGGATTCTGAGCCGTAGAGAACAGATTGGTAGTAGTGCGGTCGGTATACCAATTGTAAGTAGCGCCTGCTATAGTTGCAGCCATCAATTGAGCAGCTGATCCTGTACAAACAGGGCTATTATTGCTTGCTGTAGCAGAATTTGGTAAGGTATTAATCACCACTTGTGTAGGCAAAGAAGCGGTAGAAGTACAGCCGTTGGCATTGGTGATAACCAAGCTCCAAGCTCCATCCTGATACAAGGTACTATTAGAATTAATGGTCACATTATTACTGGTAGTAACTGTGTCTTGTCCATTCGGGGCAACCCATTGGTAAGAACTTGCCGCACTATTGGTACTCAACACTAAATTATCTCCTGCACAGATCGCACTATTACTACTCAGGGCAGGTCTGCTTGGTGCTGGATTAATGGCAATGGCGACTGCATCAGGAGCAGAACTACAGCCATTATTATCTATAACAACCAAGTTGTATGTTCCTGCATTATTACTAGAAACAATAATAGCAGCAGGGTTGGGTGAAGTAGAACTGAATCCATTAGGCCCTGTCCATTGATAGCTATTGGCATTGGTGGTTGTGCTCAATTGTAAGGCATCTCCTTCACAAAATACCGCTCCATTGGCAGCCGCTACAGCCACAGGGTTGGTATTAATGACCACATCGGTATTTCCTGCCAGCGACGTACAACCATCGACCGTAACCGCAACACTATAAGTGCCACTATCTGCTTGTGTCGTATTATTAATAACTAAAGTCGCGACATTGGTTGTCACCACACCTGAGGGTGTGGTCCAATTGTACACCACATTATTTCCTGTATAACTAGTGGTGTTCAAGGTCAGCGTTGAGCCTTCGCACAAAGGCCCGTTATTCGTTACCATAGGAGTAACGGGGGTTTCCTCTACGGCCACTTGTACTATTCCTGTATTACTACAACCGTTATTATCCTGAATGGTCACTACATAACTTCCTGCATTGCTGGCATTGGCATTGGCAATAATGGGATCTTGTACACTAGATACAAAACCACTTGGGCCTGTCCAACTATAACCATTAGCAACGGTATTGGCCAATAAGAATAAACTATCCCCTGCACACAAACTAGTATAGCTAGGTGCAAAATTAGCAGGATTATTATTAACGACAACTACTGTAGAACTGGTATCCGATAAACAGCCATTGCTATTAATTTGAATATAATAAGTAATAGGGCTATTGGCAGCTATTAGGCCACTAATAGTTGGATTCTGCCCTGTAGCCACCAAGTTGGTTAAGGCTGGATCGCTATACCAATTGTAGGTAGCTCCTGCTATAGCATTTACGCTCAACTGTATAGCATCCCCCTCACAAATAGGCCCCGAATTGTTAGCGAGTGGCTTTACAGGAGTGCTGTTGATAAGCACGGTACTTGTAGCAGAAGGTTGAGACGTACAGTTATTGGCATTGATAACGGCCAATGTCCAATTGCCTGCTAAATACAGGTTACTGCTTGGATCAATAGAAAGCGTACTCGTTGTTGTTATGGTATCTTGTCCATTGGGCGCAATCCACTGATAAGAAGTAGCGTTAGCACTAGTAGATAATTGCAATACATCGCCACTACAAATTGGAGAATTGTTATTGATATTGGGTGCAATAGGACGTGGATTGACTGTAACTGTACTTGTAACAGGATTGGAACTACAGCCTTGGTTGTTAGTTATAATCAAGGTATACCCTCCTGCATCTGATAACGTAACAGGAGAAATAATAGGGGTAGTCGCTGCATTGGCTGTGAAGCCATTAGGCCCTGTCCATTGATAACTATTGGCTACGGTAGACGTTGAAAATTGCAAACTGCTTCCCTCACAAACAGTCGTATCTCCAGGCATTATAACTGGATCTGCTGGCTGTGGACGCAATTGTAAGGAGAAGAAATTAGAGGTATCTGTAACACAACCATCTAGTTCTACAAATACAAAGTAAGTACCTGTATCGGCTGTGGTCACAGGATCAATAACCAATTCATAATTATTAAATCCAGCAGGTACGCCTGGCCCTGTCCAATTATAGCGCACGATATTACCCGAATATTGTTGCACACTCAAAACAGCTCTATCGCCCTCACAAATAGGCGTATTGGCCGTAATAAAAGGATCAAAAGTATTGTCAATAATGACATCTAAATCAGCGCAAGAATCTTGTGTATACGTATTGGCGCCCCCCCCTGGCCCGCCTACATTACCTGTACGTGGAACCCCTAAACTGGAAGAGAAGGCACTGGGCTGGTTGGGCTGGTCAGCATCTGCTATACTTTCCCAAGTAACATTGGCACAATTGGTTAGAGTAGTACAAGGTGTAATTGCATTGGATATTTGTATTTCAAAAGTAATGCTATATATTTCTCCCACATTAATCGTGTCCCATTGTGCCGTAATTGTTCCCCCACCATTGCTAGGCGGTCTACTGATATTGGCGGTACCCCCTGCCGAGAAACCTGCTACAAAATTCATCCCTGTGGGTAAAATATCCGTTAGATTAACATCAAAAGCAGGAGCTGAAGAAGTGCTAGGGTTCCGAACGGTTAAGGTTACAAAGGCATTGTTACCAGGTAGGACTTCATCGGGGGTAAAACTTTTGGTTACTATAATTTGTGGTTCTACGACCGTTACAAAATCCGAACGTATTGTCGTATTACTACGCCCTCCTGCACTATTGGGGTTGTCCCATTCTAAGCGAGCATTATTACGCAAACGATCCCCATCGACATTAGAGATTTCATTGATAACAATGGTACGATAAAAAATCTTAATCGTGTCTTGTTGATTGTCAGTATCCGAATTGGTTACGTTGCCAAAATCCAGCGTCATCACACGATCTTGACCAATTGGGTTGGCATTAACATCCGAAAAAACAACACCACTTTGCACAGCAGCAAAGCCTCCTGGATTGGAAGTTATAAGATTATTAAAACCCGAAGAATTGCACAATACAATAGAGTCTAGCCCAACAAATGCCAGTCCTGCATCTAATTGATCGCGCAATACCACATTGTTCAAGTTACCTTCTGGCACAAAAACTTGCAATTCATAAGCGACCACCTCTCCAATACTTGCTCGATTGTTGGTGCCACTGTAATTGGGTGTGATATAGTCAACCACTTTATTCATATTGGGCGTAGCCGTAGCAACAGTGGCATTATCACTTATAGGAGGAAATTTTTGTACGCCTCTCTCTGATGACCAATCCACTTCTGCCCTATTCTCAAAATTAGATCCCGATGGAATATTGCCAATTACTTCGCAAACATAAGAAATCGTATACTCGTCATTACCGCTCGTAGCCCCTGTAAATCCAATAGAATCATTGGGATTGGCCAACGTAATCGTTAGTGCATTCCCTGCAAAACCACCTATAAATGCTACAGGGTTACTGCTGCCATCTACAACAGGATTGGGCGCGACCAAGGCACAGTTGGTTAATTCTGGTGGTGCGACATCTCTAATCTGCACATCGTACCCAGGAGCTGTTCCTACATTACGTACTGTAATATCAAAAAATAGCTGATCTCCTGCATTCGCTCCAGTGGCATTCCCATTGGGTGGGGCAACATTGGGGCTAATGGTAACCGTAGGGTTGTTAGAACTTACAATACCCTTAGTTAATTCCAAATCTGGGGCACCTACTTGAATCAAGGTCAATACTGCATCCGTGAGGTTATCCGCGCCACTATTATCACTATTCACTTGCATAAAGTTGGAGTGAAAAAGTCCATCCGCAAACGGAATAGTAGTAATTGGAATATCTATTAATAAAACAATATCCACACAACCTCCTGTTACTGCATCTGAGATGTCTCCAAAATCCATAATCAAACTATTGGTAGCTGGATCAATGGTATAGGTAATGGGGTTGTTGGTCCAACAACTCGATGGGTCAAAACGCACATCGGTACCAAAAGTAGCTGCTAAATCCGTTACATTATGAATAGGTAAGGGGAAAAAATCACTAATAATTACATCATCTAAATCCAAGGAAGGTACTCGAAGCTCTAAACGATACTGCACCACATCGCCCGGCCACCATTGTCCATTTCGGCCTGGGCCAGTTGGAGGACTGTTATTAACTGTTTTCTGAAAAGAAATATCAACCACATCAATAGGTGTACCTGCGCCTGTTTGACACGCCGTGGCACCTTCTACCAAATCGTAAACGATGGTAGAATTGTGTGTGAGACGATCACGACTCAATACAGGATCACCATTCGTATAGGTAGGGTTCACATCTGCCGTATACTGCAAGGTAGGTGAGCTACAGGGCAAAATATTGACTGCATTTTGAGTGTGAACATCTACGGTTACCGTTGAACCTGTTCCTGGGCCAGGAGTAATGGTAACATTGGCTGCATTGACAGGTGTACCTGCCCAAGTTAGGCTGGCAGGATTGTATACCATTCCATCGGGTACAATAAATGTAATCACAGCAGCATCCACACCAGCTGTATATTCTGTAATTCTAAAATTAATATCGTACTGAACCGTTTGCCCAATGACTACAGGGCCACCAGCATTATTACCATGATTTAATAACAAATGCTCTACGTGTGTTTGTACAGAATCTGACTGTGAAGGACTTCCTGGCACATTGATTACAGCAGAATTTCTAATATCAATTGCATCACAGATCGCTTCATCTAAAGTGTCAGAGACTGCTGCATCAAAAGTGACCTGCATGTCGATATTGGCTGTAGAGCCTGCAAAAGAACCATTACAAGTTACTGTTAAGGTGCCTCCTAAGCCACCAATAGTTGGTTCTACAGCACTACAACCTGTGGGCAAGCTAATGTTTCCCAAATAGCGCAATTCTCCTGGCAATTGATCTGTAATAATGATGGGGCCTGTTAGGGTTCCTGCGGCGGCTATATCTACATTGAGTTGGTAGGGATGAATGTGACAAGCGGAGGCACCTCCACCAGGAACTTCATTATAGATGCCATCAGAGCCATTTACTTGTTTATCAAAACGAAATAGTATAGGCGTGATAGCAGCACAGACATTACTACCTGCAATAGGCCCATTGACTCCTGTAGGTGCATTTCCAAACTGATACATTCCTTGTACACAAAGATCAACAGGAATACCAATGGGCGCATTGGGTGCCACCGTAACACAGACTTCGCTAATGAGTGCCACACCACCTTGTACCATTGAACCCACAGGGTATTCTAGTAAAATAACGGTGCTCCCCAAGGGAGCAAAAATAGTATCATTGATTGTGGAATTTGCATTGGATTGTGCTACAGGATCAATGACAAAATTATTGGGTGCCCCAACGGTAATCGTTCCTAAATTTCGAATAGTTTGTACACTACCACCAAAAGTAGCATTATCAAACTGAAAGTTAGGCGGCAGAATAAGTCGGGTATAAGGCCCATATCCAGGAGCCCCTGTATTGGTGTAGGTCACAGGAAAACAGATTTGTTCCCCTATAAACCCTTCTGCTGGAGCTGCATTGACTAATGTTGGAGCTTGAGCCTGTATTTGCCCAATACATCCAAGATATAATATACAGCTATACGCTAAATGTAGCAATTTTTTCATATAATTATTTTTTGCAAATACATAACAAGAAGTAAGCATGTCATTCACTTAATCTATAAATAAAAATGCAAGTAATTTAAACCTTAATCTGGCGAAGAAGCACTTAATTGGGGCGTATTGAGGAGAGGTGGTAAGAATATGATACGTTTATAAAGCACCTATAATTCTTCGGTAAATGTAGTCAAATAATGTTAGAGTTTATTTGATTATTCTTGCCAACCTAAGTACACTATTGTGCCACTTTTTATTTTTTTTTAAAAAAGATACAAAAATAAACACATGCAAATAAAAATTTCTTCTAACTTCCAATCCCCCTACTTTTTATTTTATTTCATAAACGCCCCAATTACCAAGGCATAAGCTTGGTATTCTAATTGAACTACTCCTCCTCATTTTTTTTAGAAATACCATTGGGATGTCGTACCATCTCCACTCGATCATTAACCGCATGTTGAGCCGTCGTACAACGCTTATTATTGGTGCAATGATTGAGAATACGCGCTTCTCCTACAGGCGTAACCATAATGCGTTCAGTGGGAATGCCCTGGGTCGTAAAGTACTCTGCTAGCCAAATTCCTCTTTTTTGTGCAACCAACCAATTATAGCGTTCACTCTTGCGGGCATCGGTGTGTACAATTAATTCTACATACAATTGGGGATTTTCTTGTAAGGCCTTCACCAAATCTTCTAGTGCCTTATTCCCTTTAGAATCTAGTTTTTTGGTTTTGCCTTCAAATCTCAACTCATCAATGATGAGAGAATCCCCTATGGCTAATTGTTCTATTGTTTCTACTCCTTCTTTTTCCTCCTTAGGTATATTTTCTGCTATTGATACGGGTTGAGGCATCATTTGAAAATCAAACTGCAATAAGGGGTTTCTTCCATTTTGGCATTGATTAGGAGCAAGATAAAGGGTATCTAGTGCTTGGGCTTGTTCCTCTACAAAAGGAGCAATTACATAAGTTTCACCACATTTGCCACAAGTGTGATACTCCCCTTGCTCATTGAGTTCCACCCGTTGAAGCTCTTGAGTCGCTATATTGGTCATTGTAAAATAAGCATTCTTCCAGATAACTTGGTTTCCTCTTATTTGCCCCTTGAGTCGATAACAAGATTTGGGGCGGAGAGAAATATTAAAGCGATTCTTGCTGGTACGTGCTAAATCTGTTGTCTTTAATAGGGTAAGCTGTGTATAATAATCAGCCTTTCTACTGGTAAGAGAATAACTAATCTCTGGTTGTAGAGAGAGATTCACCATACCCTGTGCATTGGTAATATGTGTAGATAGTCTGTATTGTTGACCATTGGGCTGTTTTAGGTCTACATGTAATTCAACCCCTTCTTCTGCTTGGGAAGTGTAGGCATTTTCTACATAAATAGTAGTAGGCACAGCACTACTTATGTTTTGTGCCATCAACCCTGTTGTTAACAACAAAAAGCAAGTGATTAACACCATAGTTTACTCAGTTTTAGAAGTGTTGTTGCGCACTTTTCTTACTATAAAATAACTTAGTACGATCAAAAATAAAAGTCCCCCAATGAGCCACCACCACCCCCAAGCACTAGATTCAATCAGAATATCCACGGAATCTGTATTTCCTACGACAACCAACCCGCCCCACAAATATGCTTGTTCATCCTCAATACGATATTCACTCATAAAATCTTTCTTGGCTGCTTGCAATGCACGGTGTTTGGGCATGCCTTGACGCAACAACTCGTAAAATTTTTCCATGATAATTTGGGTCGCTTGGTCAGATACAGGCCACAATGTTGTAATCAAATTTGGGGCACCACTATAAGCAAATCCGCGCGCCAAACTCATCATCCCCTCCCCTTCGTAGAGCTTTCCTACACCCGAATTACAAGCACTCAAAGTCACCAAACTTGCATTGAGTTCCATGCTAAAAAGTTCATGTGTATGCAGCAAACCATCATTCTCTTCATCCATAGCAAACGCCAAACTAGAGTACATAGGATCACTATGATTAATCAACCCATGTGTAGCAAAATGCAATACTCCATACTGATGACTAGTATTCTTAACGGCTGTCTCTGTAGCAGTTAGTCCTGTAAATAAAGAACTGCGATCACGAAACAATCTATTCAAAGCATCCACTTCCTGTTTGGCATACTTGAGTGGTTCCAATTTCATCTGATAAAGCTCATTATTTGCCAAATTATTGGTTCTAAGAATCGAATCTATCTTGGCAAAATCAGGGGCAAACCCTACAATTTCACTAGAATGGGCAACATCTTGTTGGCTATGGTTCACCAAGTATACCGTAGCAGAGTAATTATAACAAATCGCATGATCGAACAACACATACTGAAACTGTGGTTCTGTCTTGGTAAGCAACGTCTCAAACGATAAATTATTAAGCACCCCATCAGGAATAATAATCAAGTCTTTGTCTTCAATAAATTCCTCAAAAGGCATTAATAATGTTTGATAAAGCAACGTGCCATACTGTCCTATTTTGGCTTTGTCTCGACTTTCGAGTGCGTCAATAAAACGTCTAACTTTCTTTTTGGTCCCTCTATTAGAATGCGTGATTAGTTGACAAAGTGTTTGGTCGGCAGTAATACCCATGACCAAAATAACAGAATCCAGTAATGCATAATTGAGTAATACCTCCTGTGGTTGGAGCATGGCTTGTAATTCTTTTACCTTGGCTGTAGAAAAATCATATTTCAATTTGTAATACTTGGGATAAGCGGCCTCTAATGCTTGAATCAACTCCTCATGTACAACCTCTACCTCTTTTAACTCATTTTCTAAGCTCCCCAAATACTTCAAATCCTTGTTAAATCCTTTTCTTATTTCATTATAAATTTCTCCTTTCAAGTAAGATATTTGAATTTTTAATTGCTGTTCTTTTTGGATAACTGAATCTGGAATGCTGGCTACTTTGCGTGCTTTGAGTTCTCGAATAGCCTCCAACAAAAGCGAGCCTTTGGCCAATTCTACATAATCAAATGCTCGCTCATAATACACCTCTTTTTGTTCCAATTCATACAATTGATAACAAACCAATGAAGCCTCTTTGCTAAACATTTTGGCCAAACGCGCCAATTGATACTTGGAGCCTTCGCGACGATAAGTCCGACGCAATTTATTGAGCAACTTAATAGTAGCATCAAACATCGCCAAAGCCTGAACGAGATGTTTTTTATCACCCGATTCTTTGTACAATCCTTTGAGTACTTTCCCCTTGGTTCCAATGGCATACAACAATTCTAAAGGGAATTTAGCATTGTCAATTGGGGGTACATTATTTCCTTGGGGCACCTCCCCTTCTGCCAGAGAAGCGGCCAAGGCCTCATCGATGTAGCGCATGGCCTGTTTATAGATTTTCTCTTCCAAATACACCTCACTCAACGAACGTTTGGCCTCTACCACCATAGGGTGTTTTTCCTCATAAATCGTTTTCATCAATTCCAAGGCTCGTTCAAAATGCCCTTTGGCCCTACTGTAGTTTTTGGTCTTAAAAAACAATGCCCCTTTGGCCATTTGTACATCAATATCTGCTACCGTTTGCTGATCTGTAGGCAATTTGGAAACACTCTCTCCTGCTTTGTGATAACTGAGTAAGGAAACATTATAATTGTCTGATAATTGAGGTTGTGGCTGGTAAACCAATTTTTTTTCTTGAATCGCCTCCAAAGCATCATCCAAGGTCCAGTCATCAGGTTGTCCTGTAAATCGTTTATAATTATTAACGGCACTCTTTTCTGTTGTTTGCTTGCTACTTAATTTGCCATATTGCAAAAAGCCCTTGAAATTTTCTTGTGGAAGCTTGCCTTGCAAAGGACTCCAATTATTCAAGGCACTACTATTAAATACCAAAGCCAATTGATACTTGCCCCGATCAAAGTAAATCGTAGACAGCATAAACTTAGTGTCTGATTTCTCGCTATCTTTCAACTGATATTCTAATGCTTGATTGAGCGAAATTTCGGCAGCATCATAATCCTTGCGCTTAAAATATACGCCTCCCAATCGATAGTATAATTCTCCTGCTCGTTCGGGGTCTTTTGCCAATAAGGTATCTTTTTGAGACAACACCCCCTCATAGCGATCAATGGCCTCTTCTGGTTGCAACACCTCATCATACAACTCTCCTGCTAAAATCTTAATATCTGCTAATTGATCGTAGTTGCGTTCATCGTGTTTTTGTTTGTCAGCGATTGCAATGGCCTTGTTGTACGCTTCTAGCGCCTCTTTTTTTTGTCCACGTCCCTTGTAAAGATCACCCAATGCACAGTAGAGTTCCAAGTGCATAGGAGCCGTCAACTTGGTTCCTAGTTGTTCACTCAACTTCTGAGTTTTATTCAACAAGGGCATGGCCAAATCATACTCTCTATAAAGCAGGTGGTATCTACCCAACATTAATTTGAAGCGTGCTTCTGATACCTCATTAATTTTTTTATCCTTGACCTTTAATTCAGCTGCCTGTAAATCTTCAAAAATAAGATCTTGTTTTCCTTGTTGCAAGGCAGCCAATAGATAGCCTGCTTGCGCTTGAATAAAGTTATCCAGTTGCTTATCTGTAGCTTTTTTTGCAAACTGCTTGTAGCGTTGCCTTGCCACTTTATAATCCCCCTTTCCATATAGGACATCAATGGCCTGTAGGGTAGTATTATTTTGGGCTGCAACAACAGTACTGGTAGTAATATATAGACCTATGACTATACAAAACTTACTTAAATAACGAACGGGAAGTATATTAGACAATGGTAAAAAATTTGGATGATTAAATTATAGAAAATAGTTCTAAAAAAGCAGACGCAATTCAGTACAATATTCTAGTTTTCTGTGGGTGTCTTTTTGAGTGTTTGAAGTGCTCTGTTCATTTCAGTATACGCTGCTCTAATTTCCTTGTTCTCTCTTTGCAATGCTTCTATTGTTTTTTGTTGCTCTTTTACCGAATTAACTAACAAATAAATCATTGCTGTCCCCCCATCATAATTCAAAATTTCTTCTGTTGTGCTTTCTGCTGTTGCCTTCATCATTTCTTTGTCAATCATATAAGGAGCGACCTTCTCTACATCTTGAGCAATAATACCAATGTATTGCTGCCCATCATCAACGGTAGTGTATTTGCCATTGTATTGAAAAGTAACAGGATTGATTTGTTTCAACACCTCCAAACCATCGGTAAAGTTTTTTATATTTTTCTTGGTACGAACATCGGAAAGTGTTGCCCACGTACCGCCTCCAGGTCTAAAGGCATCACCAGTCATTTGAAACCTAAATCTAGGGTTCCAGGTAGCATTGGTGAATCCAATCACAAAAGCATCTCCTACCTGACTATTATCACCAATAGTCATTCTAAGCTCTGTTTGATCGTTTACTATGTTAAATCTAGCCATCCACAAGGGATCCGAATTTTCGCTATCTCGTCCCGCAGGGCCTCCGCCACCCGAAAAATAAATTCTATTTCCATACCCCACTGTTCCTACTCCAGAAGGCGATACAATTCCTATTCGAGCATTTCCATTCACATGCAGGGGTTCGGTTGGAGACAGGGTTTCTATCCCTACTCTTCCTCCAAAATAAGCCCCTCGTGCACTAATAGAGGCCGAGGGTTGATTCCAAGCTCTACCTCTAGCACCATCACAATGAAAGTGATACATCCCACCCCCCAAAAAGGGCAAACCATTTGTATCATCAAAACTAAAATAATCATTATTAGCATTAGCTGGTGCATCTTGCGAAAAATAGACATTGTCTCCTCTAACATAGATATTTCCATTCACATCTAATCGTTCTAAAGGGTTGGCCGTACTAATCCCTACATTTTGTGCCACTGCACTAGACAAAAAAACAGTACTGATAATTATTACTGATAATACAATGTGTTTTTTCATTCCATTAAGTAAATTAAATTATTAAATATATAAACAACCAAACAAGTGTTCCATAATTAAAGGTCGTTCAAGCTACACTCTTATAACATGTTAAAATTTGTCCTTTATGTTTTAACCAGAAAGTTCATTTCAAATTTAGAAATAAATTAAGAACAAGAAAAATTGCTTTCCTTCCTTTTGGCAAAACAAACCTTTATTGGTTCTGAATTAAATGATAATAGCTATAAAAACTGCTTTTTTATCAACTAACTACTTCAATTTATGTATTTTAAGGCTCTAGATACCACTCAACAGTTACCATACTTTTTTATCCATTAGTTGGTCTAATTACAATAAAATTTGTTGTAGACTAAGTAATAGACTGCTTTTTATCAATTAAAGTTGGAATGTATTGCAACTAAACCTTCTTTTTAATAACTTTTATTCATCAATTTATTATGGAACTGCTTTATCTAGGTATTGGTATTGGATTGGGATTAACCTTAGGCTACTTGATAGCAATTTTAAAACAGGCAAAAAAGCAAGACAGCTCTTCAGAACCCCAAGTACTCAAAGCGGTTTATGATACGGCTGTTCATCGAATTGAACGCCTCGAACAACAGATAGATGATAAAGAAATTGAGTGTATTGATCTCAACAAAGCCTTAGCGGCACAGGAGCAAGTTGTGCAACACCAAAAAGAAAAGCTACAAGAACAGCAGGGGCATTTACAACAAATTCAAGAACAGCTTCGCCTAGAGTTTGCCCACACGGCCAACACGCTATTGGAAGAAAAAAGCCAGAAGTTTACGGCCCAAAATCAACAAAACTTAACCGCACTGCTCGATCCCTTAAAAGATAAAATCAAGCATTTTGAACAGCAAGTAGCGCATTTTTATGGCGATGAAAGCAAGCAGCGTGTTACCTTGCAAGAGCAAATTCGCCAACTCACTGCCCTCAATCAAGAAATGAATATCGAAACCCGCAACTTGACCCGCGCACTCAAGGGCGAGGCCAAAACACAAGGCAACTGGGGGGAATTGATCTTAGAACGATTGCTCGAAAAATCGGGTTTACGCAAAGACTTAGAGTACAGTACTCAACAATCATTCAGAACAGAAGAGGGCAAACGCCAACTGCCTGACTTGATCTTAAATTTGCCCAATAAAAAACATCTCATTATCGATTCCAAAATGAGTTTGACAGCCTATGAACGTTTTAGCAGTGCTACTACTGACACGGCTGCTGACAAAGCACTTCAAGAGCATCTCACTTCTATCAAAAATCACGTCAAGGAACTCAGTCGCAAAAAATACCAACAAATCAATCAACTCAATAGTTTGGATTTTGTATTGATGTTTGTTCCTTTGGAGGCGGCTTATGCCTTGGCCTTACAAAATGACCACCAGCTTTTTTATCAAGCTTTTGAACAGAATGTTATTATTGTAAGCCCCATGACCTTGCTGACCACTACACGCACGATTGCCAATGTTTGGCAACAGGAAAACCAAAATAGAAATGCCGTGGTTATTGCGGATAAGGCAGGGAAAATGTACGATAAATTTGTTGGTTTTACAGAAGATTTACAAAAATTGGGGAACAAAATCAGGGCAGTTGAGGTAGAGTATAATGAAGCGATGAAAAAGCTACAATATGGTCGTGGAAACCTTGTTTCTAAAGCCGCACAACTCAAAGAACTCGGTGCCAAAACCAGTAAACAGCTTCCTGAGTATATGGGTGAGGAAGAACCCATTAATAAAGTCATTAGTAAATCATAATTTATGAAAAACGCAACCGCTATCGTTTTATTTGACGGTGTCTGCAATCTTTGCGACCAAAGTGTACAATTTATCATACAGCACGATCCAAAACAACGCTACAAATTTGCGCCTTTACAATCGGATCTTGCCAAAGACTTGCTGCAAGAGCACCAGCTAAACCCCAAGGATTTGGAAAGAGCGGTGCTGATAGAAAATGGCAAGGCGTATACGCATTCTACCGCTTCCTTGCGTGTAGTGCGTCATTTGTCAGGGGCTTGGCCGTTGCTCTATGTTTTTATTTTGGTGCCACGCTTTATCAGAGATGCGGTGTACCGTTGGGTAGCTCGCAATCGCTATCGCTGGTTTGGACAGAAAGACTCCTGTGCTATGCCTACACCCGAAAATCGCGCTCGTTTTTTGGTAGATGAAATGGTGTAATGGAGCTTCATTGTCGCTCATAATGTCCATTCTTAAAAACATACATTCCCACTGCATGATCGGCCAAGTGTTTATCCTTTCCTTGTAAGTTTTGGATCCAAAGGCTTCCTTGTTTCTCTATTTTAAAAGTATAAGAATAGCGACTTTTTTTTCTCTTGTATTGCTTGCACCGAGTTTTGTACATCAACTCCTCTTTGTAATAAGATTTATAAGAATGAACAGCTCCAAATAAACATTTTTGGGCCTCCAAATCCCAAACTTCGTATTTTTTGATCGTGCTCTGATGCCCTCTATAAAAGCTTGATTGATAATGGCTACTATGAACCGCACAGCTTCTATAAAAAACAATGGCTTTGCCCCCTTTGGCATTCGTTGAAAACGTTGTAATCACCTCCAAGGGCGCGCACATACAACTTCCTGTAGCATCTACATCATCTAGAATAAGGGTGTCTTTATTATTATTGTAAAGATACTTTTGCCTAGTATCAATGGTTGCAATATTGTTCCTCGTTATTTGACCATATACCACTGCCGTACAACTCCAAAATAAAATTATCCAACTTATGCTCATACTCTTATTTAGTTAACACAAAAAAGCCCTTTGCTGGCAACACCAACAAAGGACTAAGATTATACATTATTACACATCACCTTTCTTTATTTCTCAAATTTATACCCTTTTTTAACAGCTTGCTCGCGAATGGTTTTGAGCATGACTTGATCTAAAGTATTGCTGGTGTCCCCTGCTTGCTCTCTGCGTTTTTCAGCAAGAAAAGCATCTCTTTTGGCAGCAATTTCTTGGATTTCTTTTTGAACAGCAGCGCGTTCTTCAGATTTTTCTTTGATGTACGCTTTGCGCTCTTCTACATTCATGCCCTTCATTTCCGCAGGCAAATACTCTTCTTCCATTTCTTCTACGACAGCCTCATCTTCTTCCATCGCATCTACAGCATCCCAAGCTTTGTTGTTGTAAGCTGATTTTTTGGATTTAGAAGCCGCACGAGAAGCTACATTTCCAGAGCCATATTGGGCAGCATTGGCATCTTGCGTTACTTGACGTTGTTGGCTTATTGCACCTTGTGATCCAAAAGCAATGTACGTATCGTTTAATTTGCTATTCAATTGTCCTAAATCGCTGTCAAAAGGTGTAGCAATATGTGCCACTTTATTATTCTGATTAATACACAAGTATTTTCCTTCGGCACGATCAGCACCATCTTGCCACAACAAGCGAATCCCTTCGTTGCAATCGCCACAGAAAATAGTATTCACCACAATTCCATTGGTAATAGCTTCTTTACAAGCAACTTTATAATCTACAGGCCCTTGGTTAAATCCTTCATTACCAGCAATGATAATAATTTTTAGGTCTTCTTCCTTTTCGCTCCATTCCAATTTTTCTGTAGCATCTTTGATCGCCCAGCCACAATACTCTTGTCCACCATTCGTGGTTAAAGCAAATAATTTTTCAGAAACCAAATCCAAATCATTGGTTAGTGGTACCAAGGTTTGCAAATGTCCTTTATCTGCTGGAATATCATCTTTGCCATATTCATACAAAGCCAATTCAATACTAGGAACCTCTCCATCTCTCTTGGAGGTTGCCAATTCGTTAACCATTTTCCACAACTGAGATTTGGCTTGATCGATTAAGCCATCCATACTGCTACTGGTATCCAAAATCAACGCCACTTGAATTCTGGGTTTGGCATTGGGTGCATTGGGCTTATTAGGAGTATTAGCCGTATTAGCTGTATTTTCTTGAATCGTTTCGGGCAAGTTTTCATTGTTGGCGGTTGAATCAATACAAGAAAACGTAAAACAGCTGCTTATTACGAGCAACAAAGCAATTAATTTTGTCATAATAGTATTCGTTTTGGGGAACGGCTCTGGTTTAGTAGGAAGAACCTGTTCGTTTTGTTTAGTTAAGTATTCCTGTGTTGGTTATGGTTAGATAGGTGGAATACGGCAGTTTAGTTGATTAGATGTAACTCCAACGCTTTATGGTGGTTGCTTGGTCTAAAAAAATTGTTTTTTATCAAAAAAAATAAAAATCTAAGGAGCCTGTTTTGTCTTGTCCAAGGCTTTAACAGCTCTAAAAACCATTTTTTAGCGAACTTCTCTCTATATTTGAAGTTGAGACATTTTTTTTCTTTAGAAGCATCTGTATTCACTACTTCTTAAGTAAAGTTTACAATTTTTAACATGGAAACAACTAAACAAACAGCTCCTGTTGGCATTATTGGTTCAGGAAGTTTTGGGCGTGCCATTGCCAATCTACTTGCAGAGAATGTAGATGTACTGTTGTATGCACGTAGAGAAGAGGTGCGTCAGGCTATCGAAAAAAGAGAAGGCATCTACAGCAATCTGTCACCACGTATTAAGGCAGTGACTGATATTAGCTTAGTGGCCAAACAGTGCCAACTTATTTTTCCTGTGGTGCCCTCCCAAGCATTCAGGAGTATGATGCAACAGTTGAACCCTTTTCTCAATCCACGGCATTTTCTAATTCACGGTACCAAAGGCTTAGACTTAGCCCCCCTAGAACCTGGCGAAACACTCCGTCCAGAACACATCAAAACCATGAGTCAGGTTATTGAGGAGGAGAGTATTATTTGTAGAATTGGATGTTTGTCGGGGCCCAATCTGTCCAAGGAAATCATGGAAGGCCAACCAGCCGCCACACTGATTGCCAGTCCATTTACAGAAGTAATCAAAGCTGGGCAAGCTGTACTCAAAAGCAATCGCTTTCAGGTCTATGGCGATCATGATATTATTGGTGCAGAACTAGCAGGAGCACTCAAAAATATTATTGCTTTGGCTGCTGGTATTTTGGGTGGCAAAGGACTGGGTAAAAACTTGTGGGCATTGTTGGTAACCAGAGGCTTGTCCGAAATGATTCATATTGGCAAAGCGGTAGGTGCCGACATTAAGCCTTTTTTGGGTATTGCTGGAATTGGAGATTTGGTAGCAACCGCCTCTAGTGAAAAAAGCCGAAATTACAGGGCAGGCTATCGCTTGGGGCAAGGTGAAACACTAGAGCAAATTATGGAAACCAGTACTGATGTTATTGAAGGGGTCAAAACCTTGGAAACTGTGCGCTCTTTGGTCGCTCATTTGGGCGTAACAACACCTATTGTAGAAATTCTTTATCGTGTTTTCTTTAAGAACATGTCTATTGATAATGCTATTCAAGTGCTTATCACCTATCCTTATGCTGTAGATGTAGATTATTTGTAAGCATTTGCTAAACCATCGTTTTAGGAGTAATTGGCATCCCTACCTGAATGGTCTTTCCCACCGAAATTTCTGGAATAATCAAGACCAACCCACACATATAAGCATGGGCATAAAGTGGGTGCTCTAAGAGTTGTGGTTGCAATGCCAATCGACGCTGCATATATGCTTTTTGAAATCCTCGAATGGCGGCTCCATTGCGCGAATCTCTGGTAGGCACAGGACAACGAACACAAGGTTTGTACGGCCATACCTCCACCCCTCCAACATTGCAAGCATTGGGCTTTTCTTTGCGCTGTGATAACCACTGATCTTCCTCAAACGCCGCCGCCGCATCCACTATAAAATTCATTCGCATCCGTCGATTCACCTCCTCCTCTGGCAAATCAAACCACGCGCCTACTAGTTGCAGGGTTTGTCTACTCACCAACGACGCGCCTACATTGCCCGTTGTATGATCGGGAAAACCGCTATGCCCATCTTCGGAAACCTCTACGGCCTCTCCAAAATAATCTGATAGGTATTCATTGAGTGGATTCAAGTTGCCTACTAAAGCAAATTGTTCTTCGACTTGTTGAGGGGCTTGCAAACGCACCATTCGTTGCTCCAATTCAAAGGAAGTTCTCAATTGATGTACGGCAGGATATTTTTTGCCATTGACGGTTCTGCCATCTCTTTTTCTATGAATGGCCCATCTTCTATCAAACTCCAAGGCTTGTCCTGTGGTTACTTGTACTTGATTGACCCGTACTCGATCTAGAGATTTGATGGGGAATATTTGTATGCTGTTTATAATCATTGGTAGGTGAGAAGTTAGATTACGAGGAGCTGTTTTATATTTACTTTTACGAGCTTTTTTGCTATTTTTTTGTAGAAAAATACCTTAAATAAAATTAATTACTTTTTTAAGTCTAAATTTTACAGTAATTTTGTTTGAAATAAAAAACAAACACTTATGCAACTAATTGAATTTTCCGTTCAGAATTTTCGCTCTATCAAAGAGAAAGAAATATTCAGTTTACAAGCAGAAGCAAGCAAGAGCAAGTCGGATAATGTATTTGAGGCCAGTATACAAAAAAAAGAAAACAACACCGATTCTATTCGCTTACTCAAAACAGCCGTTATTTATGGGGCGAATGCCAGTGGTAAAAGTAGTTTCATCAAAGCAATGGCTGCATTGCGCTGGATGATTGTTCATTCTGCTGACTTAAAAGTAGGTGCAGCGATCAAAGCATACGAACCTTTTAAATTAGACCTATCAACCGCTCAACAACCCGTTACTTTTTCTATTATTTTTATGATAGAAGCAGTAAAATATGAATATACGATTAGCTTTACCAAGAATGTAATTGTAGAAGAAATACTTGATTTTTATCCTTCAGGGAAACCTGCTAATTTATTTAAACGCAGATCTGATACAGCTAAAGATTACACACCAGTTAAGATAGGTAAACTACTAAAACCAAGAGATATACCTAAATCTATTTTTAATAATCAGGCTTATCTTTCCAAATTTGGTTCAGATATACCGCACCCACAATTAACCGAGGTATACAAGTATTTTAACAACTTAGAAATATGGAATGCTTTAGATAGTTTTGACATTTCTAAGCTTTGCAAAGATATTGCAATCAATATTGCTGATGATAAAAATGAGCATCTAAGAAAACGTCTATCTCAATTAATAAAAGTAGCTGATACCCGTATAGAGGAAGTTAAAGCCATACAACTAGATGAAACTAAATTTCAATTCCCAGATGGTTTTCCCGAAGAAATAAGAAATAGCATTATAACACAAAATAGTCTGCGAACCGTTGCCATTCACAATCGTTATGAGAATAATCAATACAAAGACCAAGTTGAATTTGACTTGCTTGAAGAAGAATCTCAGGGCACCAAAGTATTGTTTGCATTAGGCGGAATTATCTTAGAGGTATTGGATGAAGGTGGGATTTTGTTTTTTGATGAATTGGACAACAGTTTGCACCCCAATCTATGCAAATTCCTTATTCGTTTGTTCAATAATCCTGTAATGAATCCCAAAGGTGCTCAATTGATATTTGCAACACATGAGGTGACACTATTGGACAAGACAATTTTTAGAAAGGATCAAATTTGGTTTACTCAAAAAAATAAATTTGGAGCAACTATTCTATACAGTGCTAAAGATATAGAAGGGGTAAGAGAGGACACCAACTACGAGACTCATTATCGAGCAGGGAAATTTGGAGGCCGACCAAAAATTAAAGAACTACAATTTATTTTTGCTGATAATGACTAGAAAATTTATTTCTCCTACTACTATATTTATTGCTTGTGAAGGCAAAAACACTGAACCACTCTATTTTGAACGCATCAAGGAAGAAATAGAAGAGGAAGAACAATTTGCACTCACTATTTATCCTGAACGTTCTAACAATGAGCATAAATCGCACCCTATTGGATTGATTGAAGAAGCTCAAAGCCGAATCAATGATTTTGATGAAGTTTGGGTAGTTTATGATAAAGATGGTTATACCAAACATCAAGAAGCGGTAGAATTAGCAGCAAAAGTTATCAATGGTAAAATTGTACATATCGCCTTTTCAAGTATTGCGTTTGAACAGTGGGTATTGCTGCATTTTGAGAAAAACAACCATGCCTTTTCTAAGTCTGAAAATGTTATTGATTATCTAACATCCAACAACTATTTTCCTGATTACACCAAGTCTGGAGCAGCAGATACTTATCCCTTTTTAAAACAATACCTGCCCGTTGCACTAGAAAATGCTGCTTGGTTACGTTTTCAGGTGCGCCAACAATTAGTGGCTCATCCATTGTTTAGTATCAATCCCTATACAGATGTAGACCGATTGTTAAGAAAATTGTTTGACATTCAAAAAGAGCATGTATTTATTGATTTTAATGAACAAACTACAATTGGTACACTAATCTTTTGCTGTCAAAGGGATGAGGAAATATTACAAATAGCCGTTTTCAATGAGAGTGATCCTGCCATTTTATCCAAAGAAGTTACCATCTGCACACATCCTCAAATGAACAATTACTCTTTTAAAAATTCAGTCATTCTACCCAATGCTGATCCGTTGACCGTCGAAATTAACATACAAGATTTACAAGAAATTAGAATTAATTATGCCCATAAAATACTAGTTCTTCTACTCCCCTAACAAAAAACCTCCCTTCCAGAAGTCTATTCCAAAAGAGAGGTGGTATACATTTATCTTTCAATTATTACCAAGGAGAACGCTCTGGTTTATTGCCCAAAACTGCTTCTATACTTTCCATAACAGAAGCATCCATCTGATCCAGTAACTCTATAGCACTCAAATTTTCTTCTAGGTGATGCAATTTTGATGCGCCCAAAATCACCGTACTTACATTAGGATTTTTGAGACACCAAGCCAAGGCAAGTTTGGCAACAGACGTTCCCAATTCTTGAGCCACTTTCTGCAAACCACGCACAGCGTCCAGACGCTCTTCCGTTAGCGAGCGTTCTTTGAGCCACTCCATCCCTTTCATTCCCAAGCGTGTTTCGCTGGTATCTTGTCCACTCAAGTATTTGTCGGTTAAGACACCTGATGCTAGTGGCGACCAAATAGTAGTTCCCAATCCTACGGTTTTGTAGATTTGACTATATTCTACTTCTACTTTTTCGCGATGAAACATGTTGTATTGGGGTTGCTCCATCGTTGGGCCAATCAAACCGTACTTTTCAGCAACCATGTGCGCTTCCATAATCTCTTGTGCCGACCATTCAGAGGTTCCCCAATAGAAAATTTTGCCCTGTTGAATAAGTGTGTTCATGGTACGAACCGTCTCTTCTATAGGGGTATTTTTATCGGGGCGGTGACAAAAGAACAAATCTAAGTATTCTACTTGTAGACGTTTGAGTGCCGCATGGCAGGCTTCCATCAAGTGTTTTCTACTCAAACCCGTTTCGTTGGGTTGTTTGTTTCCATTGCCAAAATACGCCTTGCTAGAAACCACATAAGAGCTGCGTCTCCAACCGACTTGCTTGAGGATATTCCCCATGACAATTTCCGATTTGCCCTCTGCATAGATTTCTGCATTATCAAAAAAATTCACCCCCTTTTCATATGCCTCAATCATTAATTCTTTAGCGATTTCATCACTAATTTGCTTGCCAAAGGTTAACCAAGATCCCAAAGAAAGAGCGCTAACTTGCAAACCTGATTTGCCTAATCTTCTATATTCCATAATAATTAAGTATTGTTTTATTGATAGAGTTTGCCACTTTTGGTGCTAACCAAGCGAAGCAAAGTCATGCAAATAATTTTTAAATTAAAATTCTTGCCTCTCCACGTTTTAACGCTTGCTGGCCTTTTTCTGTTGACAGCACCTGCTCAATACGAATAATTTCTTGTGCTGGCTCTTGTGCTTCTTGTAGCATGAGTTGCCACCAACCAACACGGTGTGATTTACCTAGCTTGAACCCGATATTGTCATATACTCCAACAGGATAAAAATCAAGTCGTTCATGAAAGTTGACACTTGGAATATTGGGCAGGGTAATTCCAGCCAATACCGTGCGATAATTTTGGCAACGCAATAATTCTAATAGCGCAATATACAAACCTGTGCCACACTTTTTAGATTTGGCGTTTTCTTTAATATAAATGGATAATTCTCTGGTCCAACGATAAGCTGCTCGCTGCCTGTGTTTAGAAGCGTAAGCATAGCCAAGAACTTCTCCTTGATGCTCATAAACTAGGTAAGGGGCTTCCTCTTTGATCTCATTCATTTTTTGGATAAACGCTTCCAAAGTAGGTACCTCAACTTCAAATGTCACAGCAGTATCAGTAACAAAGGGGGCGTATATCTCTAACAAAGCCGAGGCATCAGACTCTTGGGCTACGCGAATCATAGTGTTATATTTTGGTGGGATGTTCAACAATAAATGAAGTTGTTTAAAAATGGAATAGCGTTGATAATGAGTGATAATTTGATTCTAATCAAGGCACTCGCAAAGCGATCTGCGTGGGTTGTACCTAAAAGGTACAAAAGCCCTAGCATATTTAGTTCATAGCAGCGCTATGGAGTCAACCGAGCGGAGCGAGTTCATAAAATAATTTTTAACGATGAGCAGGAAAAAATTAGCTTTCATTAGCGACATTAGGCTATTCTTAAACAACTTCAATAAATAACCTATCTAACAAATTACAGGATATTCTTGATTTTACAACAAGTCAACTACTAAAAAACTACTTCTGCCTGCTCTTTTTCTTATTCGTCCTAATCTTGTCTTACACCAATGCCTTGAACAAGCAATGATTCAATTGTTTTTCTAGAATATCTCTACGCAAATTTTTACCAATAAAAACCAGACGACTTTGGCGTGCTTCTCCCTCTGCCCAAGGCTGCCCTGAAGAAAACACACACATTTTCTTGACCGATTGCACAATAGCTTTTTTATCTTGATATTGAAAATGTACAATCCCTTTGACCCGATATAAATGCTGCCCTTGTATCACCAACAGGACATTGAGCCAATGTCTGAATTTGAGTATGTCCAGTGGTTCATCTAATACAAAACTTTGTGTGACAATATCATTGCTATGATTATGATTATGCTTGTGATCGTGGTGATCGTGCTTGCAATGTTCGTCACATACATGTTTTACAGAAGCATTAAAATTTTGCAATTTCTCCTCTACCGTTCGATCCTCATACGCTTGTACATGAAGCAGGGAATTTGGCAACTGTCCTTGGTCACATCTTGTAATACTAGCCAATGGATTAGCTGCCATCAACACCTCTT
The DNA here is from genome assembly GCA_045105775.1 of Aureispira sp. Lineage (GTDB taxonomy): Bacteria > Bacteroidota > Bacteroidia > Chitinophagales > Saprospiraceae > Aureispira. The sequence continues at coordinate 12,145 of JBGCDW010000147.1, read as the reverse complement.
TGAGGGCTTCTAAATCGGCCTCTTCTACTTCACTTGCTTTATTAATAACTAGCACATCCGCAAATGTAGCCTGACGCTTGGCTTCTTCACGTTCCTCCAAGGATTCCAACCCATGATGGGCATCTACAATACAAATAGTAGCATCCAACCGAAATCGTTCCTGAATAGCGGGCTCTGCTACAAAAGCAGCCGCTACACCGTCTGGCTCTGCAACCCCCGTTGTCTCTACTATTAAGTGTTCAAATGGCTTTCCACTATTAACCAATTCTACCAATGTATCAATCAACTCTCCATTAAGCGAACAACAAATACAACCATTAGACAATTCAAAAATGCCGCTATCTGCTCCTACGACTAGGTCATTGTCAATACCTATATCTCCAAACTCATTTTCAATAATAGCAAATTTTGTAGTTGGATTGTTTTTTATCAAATGATTGAGTGCGGTCGTTTTACCCGCTCCCAAAAAACCTGTTAAAATAGTAACTGGAATACGTTTCTCTGGCATATAATGATAAGATGTAATTCAATAAATTTTTGACCTCATTCCACGGTCTTCAATTTAACAAAGATGAGTATAAAAGTTCATCTTAGTAATCTAATTATAAACAAAGACGCAAATTTTCGTCTTTCAGGCATTTCACTACAGCCATTTGTACCGTATATCCCTCCACCTAATCCTATACAAATGGCTAAAATGCAATGAAAATAAAAAATAAATTTCACTTTTTGTGACAATAATAACTCCGTTAGCTCTTTTTCAAAAAAAAAGATTAAAACTTATATTCGTGACATCATTTAAAATTTACCTTCAGTAAAAAAAATCAAAAAATAATTCTTTTATGACTTAAAAAATAAGCTTTAAATTTTAAAAATTTCCCTTTAATTAAAACAAAAACCTTTAAAAAACCCTTAAAAGCCTATTTTTGGAGCATAATTTTATAAAAAACTACTAAAAACGTGACAAGCTTTATTCCTTCTGCTTTTTAATTAATTTCTTTTTTTAACAAAAAGTGACACCCAAAACATACAACCAAAACATCAATCAAATTTAAAATATAGCTATTTATCTGACAATCATGTTTTTATATTATAAACAATAAGGCTTCTTTCCTCTTATAATTTTCTTTAATTAACTCAATACTAGTAATTAAAAAACAAAATAAATCAACATAGATAATACACAAATGTAATTATTTTCTAGTAAAATTACACCCAACACATATACACCTTACACACATAACTACCTGTAAATCTATTATTTAGACAACTAAACATGAAATTTAACCCCTTTTATCACTTCAAAAAAGCATTAAAAATAGTATAAAAGTATCCAAAAGCATTGTAACAAGAATTAGCTTATAATTAGAATCTATTACCAGTGAAAGCAACTTCTTTTTTATCAAGACAACAAGCTATTATTCAAAAAAATAAGGCATAATAGTTTAATCAATTTCAAGTAAAAAAAGTAAAATAAAATTACAACTTAATAGCAACCAGCATTTTATAAATAAAACTTTTTAATAAAAAACTATTCACTGCTCAATTCCTTCTCTATTGGCTATACAAAAGAAAAAGACTTTTTTTATTTTTTTACGACTTCCGTGACATCAACTTAATCATATGTACACAAAAAGTATCAAGTCATAATATTCTTTTACTACAGTTGTGACCATGTTTCAACAAGATTGATTCTAACCCAAACCCAGTCTTGGTAGTACGATTCTATTTCTATCGACCTTAAAATAACTTCCTCTTAATTTTCTAATAAAACTGTATCTTTGCTTGTGGAAGCATTATGACTATAATCAAAAAAGTTATCAAACATCTTTTTTGCGTAAAAACAAGCCATTGCCCAACATTTATACGACCACACCCGTATACACCAAGCATGTACTCTACTTCATTATTAGACCTTATCACCACTCCAGTCGTGATAAGGTGTATCCAAGACTACCGTTTTTTTAATTCATCTTTTGAAGGGTTTAATTGATGCAACAATTTCTGCACTTATTAGAAAATGACAACCAGCCTCCAGCAACGCGGTTATTTGTAACGGTCATTATTCCTGTTGCGATTCCAAAACTGTACACCTATAGCGTTCCACTCCATCTAAAACCATTTGTACGCGTAGGTTGTCGTGCAGAAGTACAATTTGGTAAAAGCAAGTTGTATGCTGCATTGATTTATAAAATACATAATAATGCCCCTGAAGCATACAGCACCAAACCTATTATTAATGTATTGGATGAAGAACCTGTAGTGACTTCCTTGCAATTTCAATTGTGGGAATGGATGAGTAAGTACTATGCCACTACTATGGGAGAAGTAATGAATGCGGCACTTCCTGCTGGACTAAAATTGGCCAGCGAAACTACTTTGCTCATTCGTCCAGGTTTTACCGAAGAAGATTTTGCAAGAGAAGACCTTAAAGAAAAAGAACGGACTATTCTGGAAGCCTTGTATCAGCGTATTGAATTGTCGGTAGCAGAGGTGCAAGCTATTTTGGATCAAAAAACAATTTACCCTTATATCAAAAGCTTGATGGAAAAACGCCTCATTCGGGTCAAGGAAGAGCTTAGGGATAAATACACCACCAAAAAAGTAGATTTGATAGAGCTGGCAGAGCCTTACAAAAGTGACCCAAGTCAGCTAAAAGTAGCTTTTGAAAAAATTGGTACCCGCGCCTTGCGTCAGGCCGAAACCTTGATGGCTTACATACAATTGAGCAAAGAGCTAGAAGAGGTGCCCAAAAAGACCTTGTATGATCGTGCTAGAATTGAAGCACCCATGCTCAAAAAATTGGTTGACAAAGGAATTTTGGTCGTCGTGCAAAAAGCAATTAGCCGCCTGAGCAACTACCACGGTGCCGTCATTGGCAATTTTAAACTATCACAAGCACAAGACCAAGCCTTGGTAGAGGTGCAAGCAGCTTTTGCACAAAAAAATGTAGTATTGCTGCATGGTGTTACGGGAAGTGGAAAAACACAGGTTTTTGTGGAATTGATGGAGGAAATAATTGCTCAAGGCAAACAAGTGTTGTATTTGTTGCCTGAAATTGCGCTGACTGCACAAATTGTACAACGCTTGCAGAAGCATTTTGGAGATCAGATTGTGGTTTATCACTCTAAGTTTAATAACAATGAGCGGGTAGAAATTTGGCAAAGTGTCTTGGAGGGCACTCCAATTGTATTGGGGGCGCGCTCTGCCCTATTTTTACCTTTTAATAATTTGGGGTTAATTATTGTTGATGAAGAGCACGATCCTTCTTATAAGCAAAAAGAGCCTGCTCCTCGCTACAATGCCCGAGATACGGCTGTATTTCTTTCTTATTTGTATGGTGCCAAAACGCTGTTGGGAACCGCTACGCCTTCCTTGGAAACCTATTATAATGTACAACAAAAAAAATATGGTTTAGTAGAACTGAACAAACGTTTTGGAGAAGCGACACTACCTGTTATTCACATTATTGATGCAGGAGAGGAGACGCGCAAAAAGCGCATGAAATCACACTTTACTCCTCAGTTATTAGCTGCCATTGAAGAAACCTTGGCGGCTGGAGATCAAGTGATTTTGTTTCAGAATAGAAGGGGTTATGCTCCTGTTTACAGTTGTAATACTTGTGGCTGGACAGCCGATTGTATTGATTGTGATGTTAGTTTGACCTATCACAAATTTACCAATGACTTGCATTGTCATTATTGCAATTACCACCAAAAACTACCGAGTAGCTGCCCTGCTTGTGGCAATCATAGTTTGGTCATCAAGGGCTTTGGTACAGAAAAAATTGAAGATGAATTGCAGATCTTTTTGCCCAAGGTAAAGGTGGCGCGTATGGATTGGGATACGGTACGTGGCAAACATGGACACGAGAAGATTATTGCTCGTTTTGCCAGTGGAGAAGTTGATATTTTGGTAGGAACGCAAATGGTAACCAAGGGTTTGGATTTTGATAATGTGGGCTTGGTGGGTGTCATGAGTGCTGACCAGATGCTGCATTTTCCTGATTTTAGGGCCACTGAACGGGCTTTTCAATTATTGCTGCAAGTGAGTGGCCGTGCAGGGCGTAAGAAAAAACAGGGCAAAGTGTTGATTCAAGCCTTTAAGACCAATCACCCCGTACTTCGAGAGGTCAAAGGGCACAGTTTTAAGGAATTTATGCAGCGAGAAATAACGGAACGGCACGAATTTAATTATCCTCCATTTCATCGCCTCATTAAATTACAACTCAAACACAAAAAAGCAGACGTGGTAGATAAAGCCGCTCAATTTTTTGCAAAAGCTTTGCACGCCAAACTCGGCGATAAAGTCTTGGGGCCAGCTATTCCTGGTATTGCCAGAATTCGCACCTATTACCTCCGCGATATTATGATTAAATTGAGCAAAAGCTCGGAGCAATTGGATTATACCAAGCAACTCATCTTGGATATTCAAAATCATTTGCGCGCCCAACAAGGTTTCTCTACCATTCGTTTAGTGATTGATGTCGATCCATATTAGAACAAAAAAAATGCAGCCAAAAAAAATTGTAATTGTTGGTGGTGGCTCGGCGGGTATAATGGCTGCCGAGCAGTTAGAGGAGCGTTTTGAAGTACATCTGTACGAGCAAGGCAAAATGCTTGGACGAAAGTTCTTGGTAGCAGGCAAAGGGGGCTTCAATCTGACCAACCAAGCTACAGGTGCTGCGCTTTATCAACAGTATTCTGAGGTGCCTGCTTTGCAACACGCCCTACAGCAATTTGATAGCCAAGCCATGCGCCAATGGTTAGAGCAGTTGGGTATTGCCACCTATGTGGGGAGTAGCAGACGGGTGTTTCCGATTCAGGGTACTAAGCCTATTCAGGTACTCAATGCTATTAGAAATCGTATTATTGCCAAAGGTGTACAGGTGCATTATCAACATACTTGGAAGGGATTTGATGCACAAGAACGGCTGCTGATGGCAACCAAAGATGGCCGTGTAGAGGTAATTGAAGCCGATTATTATATTTTTGCTTTGGGGGGAGCCTCTTGGTCGGTAACAGGAAGCAATCGAGATTGGCTCAAGCATTTTGAGGCATTGGGAATTGCGACTCATCCCTTTCAGGCTTCTAATTGTGGTATTGAAATTCCTTGGCCTAGTGATTTTAAGCAACGTTTTGCAGGACAGCCGCTCAAAAATATAGCCATCCAAATAGGAACGGTGCACCTCAAGGGCGAAGCACTAATCACGGATTATGGCTTAGAAGGCAATATTATTTATCCCTTGGTGCCTCACTTGCGTACGGCCTTATCACAACAACAAAAAGCTATTTTTTCTGTAGATTTAAAACCACATTCTACTCTAGAGCATTTGCATAAAAAAGTAACAAAGACGGCTTGTATTCCTAAGAATTATGCCCATGTTTTGAAGTTACAAAAAGCGGCTTTGGCCTTAGCCAAATTGTATACCAACAAAGCCAACTATTTATCGCCTACTGCCTTCGCTTTGGCAATCAAAGGTTTAAAGATAGAAGCCACTGCCCTACGTCCCATTGAAGAAGCTATTTCTACTATTGGTGGAATCTCTACAAAAGGGATTAAAAATCATTTTTCCCTTCAACAAAAACCTTCTATATTTGTCATAGGTGAAATGTTAGATTGGGATGCCCCCACAGGAGGGTTCTTATTACAAGGATGCTTTTCTACTGCCTTGGCCTGCACACACTATCTAAACAAACAACTGTAATTGTCCTGTTTCTGCCAAGTGTATGCTACTAGTCTGCCTATTGTATGACCGCTACTATGACCGTTGTTGTTGGTTATTGTATCAACTGATAACTATACCATCTAGTAAGGAATGAGTTACCATAAATTAATTCGTGAACTGTTCTATTCTACTATTCAGTGCAATAGAAGCTTGGCTTTTGAATTGGCCAAAAGCACACATTGCCATGCGGAGATGGTTCATGAGTTGTATACCAACTTACTCGATCTTCCTTCCTTTATTAGCGTAGTCAACACCTATGATCCAGCCATTTCTAGCGATCTTCCAGTAGAAGTACCAACCAATGAATTTGAAGTCAAACAACAATGTATAGAGCATTTTTGTAATTTGTATTTTCATAAAAAGATGAATCTGAATAGCTATTATCTCAGTAGCCTGATTCATACACCTTTTCAACGTTTACATACTTTTCCTAAGGTATTGCTCCATTGTGTGTTTTTAGAAGAGTTGGATTTATCTCATAATGCCTTAACAACATTGCCTGATGACATTGGACGCTTGTACAACCTCAAACATCTCAATCTATCGTCCAATGTTTCTCTCAAAACTTTGCCTGTTAGTATTGGGCAACTCCAACAATTGGAAAGCCTCAACTTGGCTGGTATTCATTATTTATTTAAAACTTCGGACGGAAAAAACCCTTATGAGTTTCCTACTTTTTTGAGGCATCTGAGCAACTTGCGCCATCTCAATTTGCAAGATGTGATGATTACGGCCTTGCCTGATTGGATTGGAGCATGGAAGCACTTGGAATCGTTGCACTTGTTTAGTGGCAATCAGCTTCACCCCGTATTGGGTATTCCCAATAGTTTTGTGCAATTGCAACAGCTCAAAACACTAACCATTGATGCTTTTACCGTCTCCTTGCCTCCAACTATCCATCAGCTAATTGCCCTAGAATCATTGGTTGTTAATCACGCCAAAGAATTGCCTGCTACTATTGCTGATTTACAGGAGTTGAAGTATTTGGATCTAAGTTATTTAAGCCCTCAATTTCCATTAAAACATTCTTCTTTTGCTACACTTAAGGAGCTACCAATTGGCAATACTGATTCGCGTTTAGAATTGTTTGGTTGGGAGTGGTTGCTAAAAATGCCTCATTTAAAAGAGTTCATTTATAAACATCAGTCTCCCTATAAATTGACCCCACAGGATGTACAATATTTGCAAAAAGCGTTACCCAATTGTACCTTTTCTTTTGAATAATTGGTGTTTTTTCCTTATTGTGTGCTATTATCATTCCTTTAGAATAGACTGTATGAATTTTGTTGCTATTGATTTTGAAACGGCTACTCACCAACGTTATAGTGCTTGTGCAGTAGGTATTATTACGGTTGAGAATAGTATAATTACCGATCGTTATTACACCCTAATACAACCTCCTGATAATTTGTACAGTTGGCAAACCATTCGTGTACATGGCATTCAACCTGTTCAAACAGCTGAAGAGGGCGATTTTTCCGATCATTTTAATGAAATCATACAGCGTCTAGAGGGCAAGACGATTGTGGCACACAATGAGTCTTTTGACCGAAATGTACTGCGGAGCACTATGGCTTATTATCACTTAGATTATGATGATTATAGCTTGGGTTATCGCTGGGAATGTACCTGTAAGATTTATCGCGCCAAAGGCTATAAACCTGCCAAATTAAGCTCTTGCTGTGCGCGCAAAGGCATTGCCCTCAACCATCACCACGCCCTCTCTGATGCCGAAGCTTGTGCCCAATTGTATTTGCAACAATTCACACCCTAATCCCATAACCCTAGTCGCTCTGCTCGCACTACTGATTTGACCATATTAAGCGCAGATAACCAGCCTCCCGATAAGAGTTTTATCATCCAACGCTCTTTCAGTTGCATCTTGCGCATAATTTGTTTGGGCGCGTAGCCTTGTTGGTGCCAGTGTAGCACCTTTCCACTAAAAGTTTGAAAAAATTGCAATTTCTGCTGCAATAGCTTCTTGCCATGCAATTGATCTCTGCTATGGCTACAAAAGAGCCGATCAAAGTCTAAATCAATTAATTTTCTTAGAGAAGCCATTTGGGTAGCCATACACTCATTGGCTACAAAATAGGTGATATAAGGATGTACATAGATATCGCCCGAAAAGAGCCAACCTTCATTGGGTTCGTATAAAGCTAGGTGATCTATGGCATGTCCTGGCGTGTAAATAGGTGTAAATTCATATTTAAACGTAGAGAGGGTTTTGCCTACTGCTTGAATATCCTGAACGGAGGTATGCTTGCCCCATGTCAAATATTCGGCAAACGAAACCTTGGGGGGATCTTTGAGAATGTCCACACAAGTAGGATGCGCGTACATAGGTATCGTTGGTTGGGCTTGGTGTATAACCGCTAAATTGCCTGTGTGATCTTCATGATGATGGGTCAAGAAAATTTGTTCTATGGCCAATATTCGTAAGCTTTCCAATACCTGTGCTTGCAATTTGCCTGGCCCAGTATCAATCAGCAGCCCATCTACAAAATAAGCTTGTACAGAAAGAGGGTATTTCTTTCCATACAAATAAGAAGTCCAACGAAAACACTGTACAGGATCACGCATAGCTTAAGCAAACAAAATATTATACAATTCCTCTACTTTACCAACAGGAATAATTTCTACATTATAATTTTTCTGATCGATACCTTTCATATTGAATCTGGGCACAAAAATCTGCTCAAAACCCAAACGATTGGCCTCTTGTACCCGTTGCTCGGCACGCTGCACCGAGCGAATTTCGCCCGACAAGCCGACTTCCCCAGCAAAACAAACATTACTCGGCAAGGTCACATCCTCTAAGGAAGAAATCAGCGCACTAATAATGGCCAAATCAATAGCAGGATCGCTCACCTTGATGCCCCCTGCAATATTCAAGAAAATATCGTTGCTCACAAACTGAAAACCACAACGTTTTTCCAATACGGCCAGCAACATACTCAAACGGCGCAAATCAAAGCCCGTGGACGAACGTTGGGGCGAACTATACACGGAAGTACTCACCAAAGCCTGTGTTTCGATAAGCATAGGACGAATCCCCTCCAAGGTAGCCGCAATAGCCGAGCCGCTCACGTCCTCGTCTTTTTGAGACAAGAGCAATTCGGAAGGATTGGACACTTCACGCAAACCTACTCCCTGCATTTCATAAATACCCAATTCGGCCGTAGAGCCAAACCGATTCTTGATGGTACGCAAAATACGATGGGTATAATTTCGATCCCCTTCAAATTGCAAGACGACATCTACAATATGCTCCAATACTTTGGGGCCTGCAATAGCACCATCCTTGGTAATGTGCCCAATAATGAACACTGGCACATTGCTTTCCTTGGCAAAACGCTGAAATTCGGTTGCACATTCTCGCACTTGCGAAACACTACCAGGTGCCGATTCTATATGTGCAGAGGTGATGGTTTGTATAGAATCAATGACCAATATATCAGGCTCTAACAGTTGGGCCTGCATCAAAATATTGGTCAGGCTGGTATCGGCCATAATATAGCAATCTTCAGGCGTTTTGCCCAAACGATTGGCACGCATTTTAATTTGTTCCTCGCTCTCCTCCCCCGAAATGTACAACACTTTGGCATCCACACTCAAGGCCAATTGAAGCATCAAGGTAGATTTTCCAATGCCAGGCTCTCCACCCAACAAAATCATCGAACCCTCTACCAATCCCCCCCCTAATACGCGATTGAGTTCGCCATCTTGCATTTTGCGGCGTTGGGTAGTGCCTGTAGCAATTTGTTGCAGCTTTTTGGGGCGTGGTTTTTCTTTTTTGGTGCCTTTTCTCCAAGCCTTTTTGGCGGCTTCTTTGGGCGTTTCTTTGACCAAAACTTCTTCTTGGATGGTGTTCCAAGCCTCACAGGCACTGCACTGCCCTGCCCATTTGGAATAGGTGCTTCCACACTCGGTACAAGCAAATATTTTTTGAACTTTTGCCATAGATTTTTCTTTTACAGTACGCCTCTACTTCTCATTATTAAAATAAATCTTGTAGTACTTCATTTCCTTTTCCTCATCATAGCCACGCTCTAGGAAACCCTCGGCTTGTGCTTGTGAAGATAGGATTTTGATTTCCATTTCGGTATCCAATTGGATTTTGTTTTTGAAACCGCGTTTGGCTTTTTTTACAACTGGTTTATTAATAAAAAAGCCCTCTTCGGCCGTATCTTCTATGCCTAGTTTTTCTTGAAAATCTTGCTTTTTGGCTTCAAAGGCATCTATTTTTTCAAAATCATCTTCAAAAATCACCTCCTTGAATTGCTGTTCGTCAAATTCTTTGTAATGTTCAAAATAATCCTTGGAGCGATTGAGAAAATCAACGCCTTCGTGTTTGTCTTCTTCCTTAAAAGCTGTTTTTCCAAACTCTTTGCAGAGATCTAGGTAGGCTTTGGTTTGGAAACGATCATTTTGGACTTGGGTTATCATCAAAAATTCATCTTTCCAATATTTGGCATCGGCACTTTTGAGATCCACTGATACCACTCTATAGCCTGTTTCTTCGTTCAAATTAAACACCAAACAACCTTTATCCAGCTTGGCAATGTCGGTTCCCTCTTCAAAATCCAGTGTCCACTCTTCCTCTTCATCCAACTTCAATTTCAGATAGGTGTCTTTATTTTCTGCCTTAAAAATACCAATGGCATCTACCAGTTCATCATCAATAATACAATCCTTAAAATAAGCGACATACAACTCCCCACCTTTGACTTTGACGTGGTTAGATTTTTCGTACAAATGTTTGAGAATATTAATGGACTGGCTATAAAAGTTCTCCTCTACATCTTCAAAGATATACTTGCAGTAATTGTAGATTTCATTCATACTCAAATCTACCTCATGGTTAAATTCGTAGATTTCTTCTAGCTTAAATCCGCCCAAAAAGTAACTCATCAATATTTCCAACAATTCATCGGTAAGGTTAAATAGCTTTTTGGCGACTCGAATGCCTTCATCCTGTGATTTGTTGCCCACTTTGTGTAAGACCAATTTGGTCATGGTTACTTCATCAACGTGTATATTTTGTTCCATTTGATTGGTAATTAGTTATAGTGTGCTTGGTAAATAAAAAACTACTTGGTGCCATCCAAGCCGTAGTAAAGATAAGGATAACTATCGTCTACGGCTGGTAAAACAGCTTTTTGTTCTTCTGTCAATTGAGCATAAGCTGCTTTGACATACCATTGTGGATTGTGATAATGCAGTATTTTGTATGTGACAAAGATAGAACCACTGTGTTGTGCCTGTTTGATGCGTCGGCAGGTCTTTTTGGCCTCTTTGCTCTCTTCTTCTGTGTGAATATGCGTACATTTTTTCATGGCAGGCGAAATAAAACTACGTTCAAAGGTATTCTTATACAACTTATACGCACCTAATTTTTCTTCATCGTACCAATTTCTTTGTCCGACATGGTGGTATTTGTAGCCTGGTGCCCAAAGCATGGTTACAGGATCTTTGTAGTATTCAAAACGCTGTATTCTGTTGGGTAGCAATTCATTTGCTTTTTTGATAAAGGCGCGATTGCCAATGGTTCTAGGGCTAGCATAAGCGTATACATTCTGCACCTTATAACCACTGGCTTTGAGATAGGTGCCTGTAATCACAGACAATGCCCCTCCCAAACTGTGCCCCGTCACCCATATATTTTTTTCTTTCGCCCCCAATTCGGCCAAAGCCGTCAGTAAGTCATCGCGAATAAGGTCAAAACTCAGCCAAAACCCTGTATGAATGCGTGTTCCAGCCAATGCGCCTCCTGCTATGCGTTGGTTGATTCTAAAATCCGTACCCAGCCATTCGGCCCATTCATTTTCCCCCACATCATCCGTTCCTCTAAACAAAATAAAAATAGTTGTAGGGGTAGACACCAACATCAATTCAGGATCAAGTCCTGACTTGTATTTGATACCCATGAATCGAGCATCTTCTGTATGTATTTTGTGTAAATAACGAAACTCCACCGCTCCTTGAGCCGTATTCAATATAGTTGGAGAAGCACTAGCTGTAGAGTTATTGGGTTGAAAATAGTGTTGAAAACGCGCCTGATAGATGGCTTCAAAATTATTATCATTCACACAACCATGCTGCTCCAACCAATCGGTAGATTCTAGGGTATCTACCACTTTGCATTTGTTCTGGATGTAACGCATCTGATAATCGAGTCGATCCTCGTACATCAACTCGGTCATCTTGGCCAAAATAAACGCATTGACATTATTCACACCAATAGCTGTGTCCTTAAATTGCTGAATACAAGACCGCTCTTGAGCAGGCATGGCCGCACGAGCAAAGGTTGGAGGGAGTTGTGCCTTAATGGAGCAACTAATTAAATAACAAAAAGAAAAAACAAGCGTAGTAAAAAAATGCTTCTGCACAGTGAGCAAGAATTTGATAGATTAA
>JBGCDW010000146.1:0-18476 GCA_045105775.1 Aureispira sp. | reverse complement strand
AATGTTAATTAAAAAAATGGAATATTTTTATTCAGATCAAGGCGAAAAACGGAGTCTTAGCGGGCTAAGACGAGTATTTTCAACGATGAGCTGGAAGAAAATAACCGTTTTTTGTTAGTAGTAATTTTGAACGACTACTTAACAGCTAATAAGATTACATAAAAATGGAAGATAAAAGAGAATTAGGCTCTGTAAAGGTGAGCATTGAAAACAAAATCGCCACGGTTGAATTTTTTCATCCTTCTCACAATTCCTTACCTGGGAAATTGTTGGCCAAATTAGCCAATACGATTACTGATTTGGGAACCAATGAAGCGGTGGTGGTTATTATTCTCAAAAGTGCTGGCGAGCGTACGTTTTGTGCAGGAGCGAGTTTTGACGAATTGATCTCTATTCAAGATTTTGAAACGGGCAAACAATTCTTTTTGGGTTTTGCCAATGTTATTAATGCTTGCCGCAAATGTCCAAAATTAATTATTGGACGGGTACAAGGCAAAGCTGTAGGTGGTGGTGTAGGCGTAGCCTCGGCGGTAGATTACTGTTATGCTACGCGCTTTTCGGCCGTTAAATTGAGTGAGCTGGCTATTGGAATTGGGCCTTTTGTGGTGGGGCCAGCCGTAGAGCGTAAGGTGGGTGCATCGGCTTATTCTCAAATGGCTATTAATGCCACCGCTTGGTACTCGCCAGAGTGGGCCTTACAGCAAGGTTTATTTGCCGATATTTCGGATAATGCCGATGAAATGGATACCAAAATTGAATTATTGGCAACAACATTAGCCAAATCCAATCCAGAAGCACAGCAATTGCTGAAAAAGGTATTTTGGGAAGGAGCAGAGCACTGGGATGAGTTGCTAGACACACGCGCGGCCATGAGTGGAGAGCTGGTGTTGTCTGATTTTACGGTCAATGCCATTCATTCGTTTAAAGCGAAAGCCTAAGAAATAACCAACTACTAGAGCGAATGACCATTTGCTCAATAGGATAATAACAAGCTGCCTACAAGGGGGGCTTGTTTTTTATTTTTATTACTTTAGCCCTACTAATACCACCACCACACAATTCTACTAGAATGCCTTGGCTTATTTACTTATTTTGCTTGTGTTCTTCTGCGGCTCTTTGGGCACAGAATCCATTGCCTGTTTACCATTATTTCAAAGGAAAGGTTGATGGGCAATACTCTATTACTATGGAGTTGAAGCAAGAGGGCAATAAGGTGACAGGGAATTATTTTTATGATAAATACAGAACGAATATTCCTGTAGAGGGGAGCATGGAGGTAGATAATGTGTTGCTACTAAAAGAATTGGATGCTTCGGGTAACCCTACAAGTACTAGTTTTGTAGGTAGGTATAGCAATGGTTGGACCAGTATCGTTGGCGAATGGCAAAGCCGTAGAAAAGAGCGTCGGTTTTCTTTCAATTTGCAAGCAATTTATTTGCCACAAGGCCCTATAGCCCGATACAACTTTGATCACATTCGTCGCTTTCAGGAGTTGCTCAACTATTTTGATGCACAACCCCTGTTTCCCTTTCGTGTAAAAGAAGGATTAGGTCTTAATCCTCGTTGGAATAACTTAACGACTACTGGTAAGGGCACGCCTGAAGATTATCAACAAATGATTCCATATCGTTTGGCCAAGCGGTATATTATGAATCAGGTCAATTTGAACCCAACGGGGAGCTATAATTATTTTGATCTTCCACCAGCTATTTACCAGCCACACGGCAGGCATTATACGGCCTTGTGCTGTGCTTATCGCAACAGTCGTTATGTCGGTTTGCTGTGTCGGTTTGAGTGTGATACGGGCTGGGAATATTATGATTTGACTTTTTTATTGGTTTTTGATTATGCTGGGCATTTGTTGGATGCTTGTGAAGTAGGGAAAGTTGTTAATCTGGAAGGTGCAGGGCGTGCTATTAATGCCAATTGGGCCAGTCGTTTTTTGGGAGATGGGCGTATAGAAGTAACAGGAACCACACAAGAAACATATTATACAGATACCGCTTTAGAACAAAAAAATGATCAAGTGCATTTTTATTGGTTGTTGCAGTCTGATGGGCACTTGCGTCGCAAAAACATAGGCAGCAAATAGCTGGATTGTTTACTAACTTATACCATTTATGTTGCAATATTGTTGGGTGTTATTTTGTTGGTTATCCGTTTCGTTGGCTACGGCACAATCTAGTGCAGTAATCAAGGAATTGAGGACTATTGCAGAAGACAAAACGCGCGATACCTTGGAGCGAAGTAGTGCCTACAATCGACTAACATCTATTTATTATAATAGAGATTTACAAAAGGCAAGACGCTACCACAAAAGTGCCTTGAGATTGTTGTCGGGGCAAGTGCAGACACTAGAGCAAGGATATGCTTTGCTCAATGAAGCTTTATTGGCTTACGGCCAAGGGCGTTATGAAGCGGCTATAGAACAAGCGTTGAGAGCCAAGCATCTTTCTGAACAACTCGAAAATGAGGTTTTGCAAGCTGCTGTACACGCTCAATTGGGCTTGATTTATAGCACCAAGGGCTATGCTTTCAAGGCTATAGCGCACAATCTAGCCTCCATCAAGTTGTTAAATGCTGCACCGCCTAGCCCTGCACAAGCACTGCCCTACTATCAAATTGGGGCAGGATACGCCCTGCTTGGAGATACCACCAAAGCCTTGATTTATTACCGCCAATCCACTTTACCCCTTCGACAGCAAGAACAAAATAATATTGGATCATTGGTATTGATCGAAAAAGGTTTATTACACGTACAGAGAAATGAATGGACGCAGGCCAAGGAGCGATTGGAGCGTGCATTGGAACAAAGTCAAAAACAGTACAATACACGTGGTATCGCTTATGCTAATTACGCGCTAGGGCTATTGTCCAGCTCCGAGCAATTTAATGACCAAGCCATGGAATATTACCAAGAGGCCAAAGATATTTATGACCAATTGGAAGACAAAGTCTGTATTGCCAAGGTATTGCAAGGGATGGCTAGTGTGGCTTTGGAACGCAAACAATATGAAGAGGCCGAAAGCTATTTGTTGGAGGCTCTCAAACGGGTGCGCTCCAATCGTGCTATGATGGTCGTCAAAGGCATTTATCAACAATTGACCAATGTGTATATGATTGCCGAACGCTATGATAAGGCAATGAATAGCTATCAAAAATATCACACGATTCAGGATTCTATTTTTAATAGAGATAAGAATCGCGCTATTGCCGAAATACAGAGCCGTTACCGAATGCAGGAATTGCAACGAGAAAATGCAGAATTGGAAGAAAAACACAGCTTGACCTTACAATTACAATCCGAAACGCTACGCAATCAAGAACTAAAAAACAAGCAAAACTTTTACATCATTGTAGGTTTAGGGAGTGGTTTGTTATTAATTATAATTATTGGTTTATTGGTTTTTCGTCAAGACAAACTCAAAACTAGGATTCGAGAAACAGAATTGGAGCAACGCGCCTTGCGCTCACAAATGAATCCACACTTTATGTTCAATTCGCTCAATTCTATACAGAGTTTGATTGCTACCGATAACAATGCAGAAGCCAGTATTTACTTGGCCAAATTCTCTCGACTCATGCGTAGGATTCTGCAAAACTCTCGACAAGCATACATACCATTGCACCAAGAAATGGAGTTTTTGGACAATTATATAGAGCTAGAGCAGCGCCGTTTTAAAGAGGCATTTGATTATGAATTAAAGGAAGAAGGGGTAGAAGATGCCCATTTTGTCATGATTCCTCCTTTGGTTATTCAGCCTTTTATTGAAAATGCCATCATTCACGGGTTGTTGCGTCAAGCCAAAAAAGGTAAATTGCTGGTGCAATTTGAGGCGTACAACAACAACTTACTCAAGTGTACCATCGAAGACAATGGTATTGGACGAGCTGCCGCTGCAGTGTACAAGACCGATAGCCAACAAGAATCACTAGGTATTAAGATTACCGAACAACGCTTAGAATACTTAACACTCAAAGAAAAAATTACGGGCTCCTTTGTACATGTAATTGATCTGCATGATGAGCAAGGACAAGCAGCAGGCACCCGTATCGAATTACTATTACCCATCAAATACAAAGCATAAGAACACTATGATTGATACTGTTATAATAGACGATGAGCAAGCTGCTCAAATTACTCTAATGAAGTTTTTACAAATGCACTGTCCTAATGTTAATATTGTAGGAACCGCAGATGGTGTAGAAGAAGGGCTTAAATTGCTGAATAACAAATCTATTGACTTAGTTTTTCTCGATATTAAAATGAATGATGGCACTGGATTTGATCTCCTCAAACGACTGCCCAGCATTGATTTTAACTTGGTATTTACGACCGCTTATGACGAATACGCGCTCAAAGCGTTTAAGCATTCGGCAATCGACTACCTCCTCAAACCCATTGATCCCTTAGAACTCATTGATGCTGTAGCCAAAGTAACGCCCTCTAATACTGATAATTCTGCTCAACGTGTAGATAGCATGTTAGAATTATATCAAGACAAGAAGTTTGATAAAATTGCCATTCCCTCCGTCGATGAATTTCATTTTGTACGTATTTCTGATATTGTTCGCTGTGAGGCAAGTAGTAATTATACGATCATTTATTTAGTAACAGGCAAGCGCATTGTCGCGCCCAAAACACTCAAAGAATTTGAGGAATTACTAACTTCTGATGGCTTCTTTAGAGTACACCAATCCCACCTGATTAACCTAAGCCACATCCAAAAGTTTCTAAAAACAAAAAACAAATTGCGTATGAGTGATGCCTCAGAAGTAGAGGTGTCTAGGCGCAAGAAAACACTTTTTATGGAGTTGATTAATATGAAGAAGCTGTAAACTGGCGGTAGTTTTCAGAACGTTAGCCGAATAATCAACCTATTTATTTCTAAAGAGAGGGGGAGTACTTCAACAATTCATTATCTTGGTTAGTATTAAATAAATCTTATCAAGAAGCACTAGTTTGTTTTTTTGATAGAAATAATATACATTTCCTCTATGAAAAAATTATGGGTACTTATTCTTCTTACAATATTCAACCATACCTCAAAAGCTCAAGATCAAGCAGAGATTCGAGCAGTAATTGATGGTTTTTTTGTGGCAATGGAAGCCAAGGACACGCTTACACTCGACCGCATATTACACGACCAATGCATTATTTTTTCTACCTTGAATGATAACAATGGTGAACCTCAAGTAGAGGTATTGAGAAAAGTTTCTCTGATGGGTTTCATGCGTCGAGCAATGATTAAAGGTTATGTGTACCATGAACAATTATGGACCTATGATATTAGTAAGGAAGATAATTTGGCTACGGCTTGGACAGAATATACCATGTTTGCAGGAGCACCCAGCAAGGTGAGCCATTGTGGTATCAACACGTTTACGCTGGCCAAAACAGCCGTGGGACAGTGGCAAATTGTACACATAGCCGATACGCGCCGACAAAACAATTGCCAAGAAGAAGGAACCGTAAGCATCCAAAGCCAAGCTGTAAACCAGCATTTGGACGACTGGCACAAAGCTGCTGCTACCGCCAATGCAGATGCCTTTTATGGCGCAATGGCCGAAGATTGTATTTATTTGGGAACAGATGCTTCTGAACGCTGGCTGCGTGATGAATTGCGAGAATGGGCAAAATTTGCCTTTGAGCGCGATGTGGCTTGGGCTTTTACGCCCTCCAAACGCCAATTGTATTGGGGCGATAACCAGCGCGTGGTTTGGTTTGAAGAAATGCTAGATACCCAAATGGGAACCTGTAGAGGCTCTGGGGTGTTGGTAAAGGAAGGAACGGGCTGGACCATCAAACACTATGATTTGGCCATTATGGTTCCTAATGATTTGGTGAAAGATTTTCTCAAATTGGTTGAAATGGGAGGCTTATCCAAAAAGAAAAAGAAAAAAAAATAACCGCATTCATCACCTGCTAAACCGTTGGTCTGAAATTAATAACGTTTGGTCGATCAATAAAAAAAAGACAGAACGTATTATTTGTGGTATTCCTTTTGATATAGGAAATCAAGTAGCGGGCATTACAACTTCATGAAAATAAATTGCGCCTTGCTCATAACCCTTAGTTCAAAGCATTTATATTTGACGGCCTAAATTACCTTAACCGAATAACTTAACAACAAATGACATCAATTTTTAAGATTCTAACCCTAAATGTTTTATTTGCCTTCTTGGCAGTAACCACTTATGCACAAAAAAATAATGCACATATCCAATATGTCATGAATTTTGAAACGAGTGGTGAGGAAACTGACCCACAAATGGCGGCTATGATGAATGGTTCTTTACTAGATATTTACTTTTCTCCAGAGAATAGTAAAATGATGCTCAATATGATGAGCGGCATGATTAAAATGGACATGCGTATGAATACCAAGAACAAAAAAGGTATTATGATCATGGATATGATGGGGCAGCAAAAGTACAAAACAATCGACTCGGATGATGTCAATTCAGAAAGAGAAGATAGTAAAGTGGATATGCCTGAAATTAAATACCTCAAGAAATACAAAGAAATTGCAGGCTACAAGTGTCAGAAAGCGTTGATTACTGTAGAAGAGGCCGCCGAACCTGTGGTAATATATTTTACAGACAAAATTGAGATGCCCAAAGGCTTTGAAAAATACACCGAGCAATTGAATATGGCAGGCATCAAAGGCTTTCCAATGGCTATAGAGATTGTATCTTCAGATATAAAGGTCAACATCACTGCTCAAGCCGTAGATTTTGTGAAGCAATCTAAGAAGCTTTTTGACTTGAAAGCACCAGAAGGATACACTGAAATGACCGAACAAGATCTACAAGGATTAGGTGGTATGGGCGGATTTTAATCTATATTTTTAGTACAGCCACTTCCAACGCCTTTTGCTGCAATAGGCCAGCAAAAGGCGTTGTTGTTTAATTTTTTTCATTAATGGCAGAACTCGATTGTTTGTTTTGGCGTTATTATTACAACCAATAACCATGATACACCGCGCATTTTTGTTTTTTAGTATTTTAATGATAGGCACCTTAGCCACCGCGCAATCTACGCTCACAAATGGCTATATTAAATATAATATTTCGGTAGATAGCGATTTGCCTATAGCATCGTTCTTATCTATGGGAACCACGCTGGAAGTTGCGTTCAAAGGGCAAAAAACCAAGGCTGTAGCCAAAGTAGCAGGAGGCACCAATACCGTACAGGCTGTAGCCGATCATCAAGTTGTTAAAGGCTTATCCCTGCTAGATGTGATGGGGGAGAAAAAAGCAATTAAATTGGGATCTAGCGATTATCAAAAAGCTAAAGAGGGAATTGAAAAATTGGCAAAAAACCCAATGCGCGCTACCGAAAGCACCAAAACAATTGCAGGTTACAGTTGTCAAAAAATATTAATGAAAGACAAACAAACAGGTGCAAATATCATTTTATATGTCACCAAAAAAATAAATCCCAAGGGCGACGCACTAGCACAGCAGCTTATCAAGGCCGTTCAAGGATTTCCTTTAGAGGTCATTGTACGTCAAGATGCAACTACGGTTCGACTCACTGCAAGTACCGTCACAGGACAAACACCAAGTGATGGCGCGTTCTCACAGAACATACCCAGTGATTATGAGGTGACTACTCTCAAGGAAATAGAAGCGGAGGCCCAGCGTCGTGCTCAAGAGCAACGTCAAAATTAAATTAACAAGCTAACCATAAAATTATCACATAAATTAGGTATCATACCTATTGAATCTTAAAATAGAACATTTATGCTAATTACAAGAAATATTATATTGCTTTTGGTTTGCTGTTTTGGTTTGCTGAATGTTGCCAGTGCCCAAAAAAATAAAGCACCCAATTTTCCAGAAGGAATTGTCAAGTACAAAGTAGAAGTAGAGGGAATGCCTCAGGCCGAACAGTTTACCGATAACATTCTTATCAATGTTTTCTTTAAAGAAAAAAATGCCAAACTCGACTTTGCGATGATGGGAGGCTTGATGTCTTTTCAGCTCATCAACAACAAATCTAAGGAATTGACAACTATGTTGATGAATATTCCAACATTCTATGAAAGGACAGCCGTTAATTTTGATAAGGACAGCGATGTGATGCAAGAAATCATGAAAGCCCAAAACACCAATGCTGCACCTACCAAAGTACCCGAAATTGAGTACAACAAACGCAAGAGAAAACGCATTGCCAAGTATCCTTGCCACTTAGCGGAAATGGAAATTGAAGGACAAAGCCTTAAGTTTTACGTAACGGATAAATTGCGTCCATCCGCAACGGTAGTAGAAGACGATAGCATGAAGAGCCTCAAAGGTTTTCCATTGGCTTTTGAAATGACCATTGAGGGCATGACACTTAAAATAACGGCCATTGATGTAATCAAACAAGCTGTAGAGTCTGAAACATTTGATATACCTGAATCTTATGAAATGAAGACGCTAGATGAATTTGTAGAAGAGGTAAAAGCCAAGGCCAAAGGTATGGGCGGAGGTGATATTGGCTTGTAAAATACTGTGTTTGCGTATAGGCGTATAGCTATACGCCCATACGCCTATACGCAAACTGTTATTTAGTATTAAAATTATAAGAGCCCGACAAACGACCTTTGTTATACAATTCTATTTTATACGTTCCTGCCAAAAATGGCGTATTGGGATAGGCAAACCACTCTAAGCATAAATTCTTGACGCTAGTATTGTAATCAAAAATCTTACTGGTTGTATACTTAATACTTCCACTGCCATCAAACAACTCCAATTTTCCTGAACCCCGTTCGGCATCTTGCACCACCTTACCATTGGGATCAATCAAGCGCAAATGAAAACGATTGGGCCCTTCGTCGACCACCTCATTGCGTACAATATCAAAACAGACCTCAATCAACTCTGTACGTTTGGCTACATTTATGCCTTTGCGTTCGCCATTATTTTTTAGACGCAAGCCCACTGTATTGACATTGGTCGTTTGCAGTACAGCCGCAGAACGCAACTGTTTTTGCATTTCCTCATTGGCCTTTTGCAAATCGGCTCCTTGTTGGGCTATGCTTTTGCGCAGTGCCAATTCTTGGGCGTATTGTTCATCCAATTCTTTGCGCTCTCGTTTGAGTCGCAAATTTTCCTCGCGCAATTCTTCCAAATTCATCGTCTGTTTCTCTACATATTCGCGCATTCCACCAAGCTCACTACTCAATGCTTCGAGTTTACTCTGAATGGCTTTTCGATCTTTTTTATCGCGGCTGGCCTGTGCAATTAAGCGTTTTATTTTAGAATATTGCTGTTCCAATTCGGCTTCTTTGCGCGCAATTTGAGCATACAATTCTTGGTTTTCTTGTTTGTAAACCGCCAGTTGTTGCTTCAGCTCTTGATACAAACTATCGGATTGATGGCGTGCATCGGCTATCGTCAGTAGTCGCTCTGCTTGACGGGCATTGTTGGATTTGCTCCAAAATAAAGCAGCTGCCAAAAGCAAAATCAACAAGGCGGCAATGCCTGCAATTGTTTTTTTGGAAGGGCCTTTACTAGTGTTATTGGGTGTTTCTTCAGGATTGGGTGGAGTATTGGTATCAGTCATTGGTTATTATAAGTTGTAATGAATTGCTCAAATATTTTGAGTTGCCACTCCAATATAAAAAGTTGTTGTTGCTTCTAAGTATTTTTTTAAACAACTTCTGTATAAGAACCCCTAAACTAAGCTAAAATTAGTCTTTGAAGGGGAATTACAGCAGGTGCAAAACATCAAATCGCTGTCCATGAAACAACACATCATTGCCTTGAATATAGCGGCCAATATGTTCCAAGTTGGGTTGTTTTCTAGTGGTTTCGGCCGAGCCACCAGTATAGCGACTCTTGTCGCCACGCCCCAAACTGAATACCTGAATCGTTTGTGTACCAATGCTATACCTTCTGACGGTTTGAGGGCTCCACAGGCGGAAAAAATCCAATTGGTATTCCTTGTCCAAGGTTTCAAAATCGGTAAACTTGATGGTGGTTTGTTTTTCTACTTTTAGTAAGTCTTTTTCTTTGAATATTATTTTGCACGGTTGTTGGTCATAATTGGGTTCTGTAGAACGCGCATAAAAAGCAACAGAGTCCTCATCCATGATTAACTCCATAAAACCACAACTGCGGTCATAATGACAATGCCCTACAGATTCTAAGCGGGCTTCTTCAAAGTTAGGCAGGGCTTTGGCGGCTTCATAAGCTTGCTGAAAAAAGGGAGCCAATGCTTCCTCATAATCCTCGTCCAATACATCTACATGTCCCAAATCTTCTTGCAGTGCAAAGGTGTCCGCTTGCTGAATCAACACTTTAAAATAACCTTTCCAGCGCACCTCTAGATTACTTTGTGCATTGGGCACTCCTCCAGGTACCCCACCCCCCATTCGCATCATCTGATTGCCAGGGCTAGTTAGATAACGATCAAGTTCTACTTCCAAGACAATTAATTTCCCTTCACTCTTTCCTAAAGGAAAGAGGCTATATTGATACGCTGCACTACAAGCCAAACTACTAGGAACACCCAGTATTATTATTAAAATGGTAATAAACCAATATCGTAATGGTATCAAAATCATAGCTAAAAGAATTGAATGATTTGCTCAAAGTAATATAGAATTGAATCCATTGAGCAGAAGAGTTGTTCGGTTGGCTCACAAAGTAAGCGTAACAGACTAGAACAAAAATACAGGATTATTAAAGGCTAGTAAGTTTCTTGCCAAAAAAAACAAAGATTTAAGATTAGCAGAATGCAGATTTTGCTCAAAAAAGTAGATATTGGCAGAACCAAAGATCAATTACCATCTAGTTATGAGTTTTCAGTAGAAGGTCAAAAGCGATTATGTAGTAAATCGTTCCTTTCTAACAAAAAAGAAAGTTTTTGTCCAATTACTTAAAACAACGTTAGCCGTCTTTTTTTCACATCAAACGATTGACATTCACATGCCTAAAGACAACATTTTGGTTATTGGTTCTCAGGGTCAAATTGGGACTGTTTTGACTAAAGCCCTACGGGAGCGTTATAATAACAATCAAATTATTGCTTCTGATATCAGTGTTCCCAAGCAAGCTACAGAAGGCCCTTTTGAGCAATTGGACATTTTGGATGCCAATGCCTTGCATCATTTGGTCAAGAAGCATAACATTACTCAAATTTACCACTTAGCGGCATTGCTATCGGCCAAAGGAGAACAAAATCCTCGCCAGACTTGGACTGTCAACATGAATGGCTTGTTTAATGTGCTAGAAGTTGCTCGCCAAGAGCAGTTAGATAAGGTTTATTTCCCAAGTTCTATTGCTGTTTTTGGTGGTCAAACACCTAAGAAGGCCACCCCCCAATTTACCGTATTGCAGCCCGAAACCATGTATGGAATTACCAAGGAAGTAGGCGAACACTTAGCGCAGTATTATTACAAAAAATTTGGATTGGATGTTCGTTCCTTGCGCTACCCAGGACTCATTAGTTATCAATCTATGCCAGGTGGAGGAACAACCGATTATGCGGTTGATATCTTTCACAAAGCGGTGGCAGGAGAGGTTTTTGAGTGTTTCTTGGAACCCGATACCGCCTTGCCCATGATGTATATGCCCGATGCCATTCGCGCTACGCTAGAGTTGATGGAAGCTCCTGTAGAGCAATTGTCTATGCATTATGGTTACAACATACGGGCTATGAGCTTTGCGCCCGAAGAATTGGCCGTCGAAATTAAGAAGCATTTGCCCAATTTTGAAATTTGTTACCAACCCGATTACCGTCAGCAAATTGCAGAATCTTGGGTAGAGAGCATGGATGATAGCTATGCTCGCAATGATTGGGGCTGGCAAGAGCAGTACGATATGCCTGCTATGGTCAAAGATATGTTGCTACACTTGGGGGAGCAATCGACCTAATGCTCACAAATATATCAAGGATTTAAAAAAAAATAGTTTATGTTTAATGATATACGTTCTGCGTTGCAGGAAGAAATCAAAGAAATTAGAGATGCGGGTCTTTATAAGGAAGAACGCATTATTATTACGCCTCAAGCGGCAGCTATTCAAACCAAAAATGGCGGTTCTGTCTTGAACTTTTGTGCCAATAATTATTTGGGCTTGTCCTCACATCCAGATGTGATTGAAGCGGCCAAACAAGCGATTGATAGCCACGGATATGGTTTGTCTTCTGTGCGTTTTATTTGTGGTACACAAGATATTCACAAAGAGCTGGAAGCTAAAATTGCAGACTTTTTGGGTATGGAAGATTCTATCTTGTATGCGGCTGCTTTTGATGCCAATGGTGGTGTTTTTGAACCCATTTTGGGCAAGGAAGATGCCATCATTTCGGATGCACTCAATCACGCGTCCATCATAGATGGCATTCGTTTGTGTAAAGCGGCTCGTTATCGTTATAAGCACAACGATATGGCCGACTTAGAGGAGCAGCTCCAAGCAGCCCAAGGTGCGCGTCGTCGCCTTATTGTGACCGATGGCTCGTTCTCTATGGATGGCACGATTGCTCAATTGGACAAAATTTGTGATCTAGCCGAACAGTATGATGCTATGGTTATGATTGATGAATGCCATTCTACAGGCTTTTTGGGCAAAACAGGTCGTGGAGTGCATGAATATCGTGGGGTGATGGGTCGCGTAGATATTATCACAGGAACACTAGGAAAGGCCCTTGGTGGTGCTTCGGGTGGGTTTACGGCTGCTCGTAAGGAAATTGTGGAAATGTTGCGCCAACGGTCGCGCCCTTATTTGTTCTCCAATACGGTTGCGCCTTCTATTGTAGGGGCTTCTATCAGGGTGCTAGATATTTTGAGTGAAAGCACGGCTTTGAGAGATAAATTGGAGGATAATACCCATTATTTCCGTCAAAAAATGACCGCAGCAGGCTTTGATATTATTCCTGGGGAACATCCCATTGTGCCCATTATGTTGTACGATGCCGTATTGTCCCAACAAATGGCTTCCAAATTGCTCGATGAGGGCATTTATGTCATTGGCTTTTATTATCCTGTAGTGCCGAAGGGCAAGGCAAGAATTCGGGTGCAGCTCTCGGCTGGACATGAACGCGAACATCTGGATAAGGCTATTGTGGCCTTTACCAAGGTGGGCAAGGAATTGGGGGTTATTTAGGGGGCTGTTGTGGCGACGCGAAATAGGTGTTGTTGTAGCGATCCAAAACCTTGCGTCGTTACAACAACATTCCCTCTATTTCTTCTAATAAAGACAACAAATCTCTATCGGGGTCTTGGTGTACATACTCATAGGCCGCCTCAAAAGGATCAACAGGATAAACAGTAGTGGCTTGTTGAGAAGATGGCACAAATACTACATAATGTCCATATTGTGGGGAATCTGGACGCTCGTTTACCCCCCATTCGCCTTTGTACTGAAGGCGAAAATATTGCCCAATAGCATAGCCTAGCCTTGGACTCAACCATTCGCGGGCCGTATCGTCTAGCCATTCCTCGGCCAGCATGGCATCCAATTCCTCCAAGAAAGCCGTAAGGTGTTTGCTTTGATAATAGAGGTGTTCGGGTGTTTCATATTCGGCAGATTGTGCCAACTCTACCAATAGATTTTTACCTTCTTCAACAAATTTGGGCAATTTTTTTTTGCGTTCTTTGATAATGGTGTAGGTGATGGCCATATTCTTTAGGTTCTTTTGATAGGGATCAAAGGTTGTTGGGGGCGTTTTTGGAGTGCTTTCCAACGGTTGAGATCCATAATTTTTGTTAGGCGATAGCGCAGTTTTTTGCCAGAGGCCAGGGTGCGGTCATAAGCAATGAGACCCAGCCCTTTGGCGTAGTAGCTGTATTGAAAAAAGTCATTGGTGGTGGCTCCTTTGTTGTGTTTGACACTGTGTCGAAAATCATCCCGAAATTGTACGGTGGGATATTTTTTTTGTTGAAAAGAGCGCGGTTTGGCTTTTTGAAGTGCTTGACGCATTTTTCTAAAACTTTCCTCTCCATAAGGAGAAGAATAGCGTACAGCCCATTTAAAAGGCACGGTTTCAGATGCTTCCCATCTATAGACTTCTTCCTGAATAACATTACTACTGATGCCTCGGCCTGCAATATACAAACTATACGTTTGTAAATAAACTCCTGCTGGATAGATGCGTTGAACTTTGGTTTCTAATTCTTGAAAATAAACATCGTAATTTCTCAAAGTTAGCAAAGTATCGCCTTGGTGAATGTGGGTTTGGGTAAATTGATAAACAATATCGTTGGGATCGTCTTCATTGACATATTGATACACCTTGGCCTCAAACAAAGAGGAGTAGGGAAAGAAATAAGCCTTTAATTGAAGCTCTTGTGTTTGTGCAGAGGGCAGGCTTACAAACAGCAACAAAATAACAGGGAGAAAAAATGGCATAAGCGATAATGGCTAAGGATGAGAATAGTGGTATTCATTAAACGTTTGTACTGCTTCAAAAAGTGTTCTAAAAATCGACCTTGGAGTATATTTGAAATTATAATAGAGTCTTTTTGTTTTTAAAAATAGAGGAGCATAGATTTATTTGCATAAATTATTATTATAATTGCCTCAATTGTATACATCTGTTGTAAATTCCATTTCTAAATGCTGTTCGATTCTATTGACTTTGTGGTCTTCTTACCAATCGTTTTTTTTCTATACTGGTTTGTCTGTCAGAGAAACTTGCAATTGCAGAATACTTTGATTGTAGCCGCTAGTGCTGTGTTTTATGGTTGGTGGAACACTCATTTTTTGGCTTTGATTTTTTTTAGTACGGGGGTTGACTTTGCCGTGGGAAGGGGCTTGGCGCGTACAGAAGATACTCAAAAAAGGAAATTACTACTTTGGGTAAGCTTGGTATCGAATCTGGGCCTGTTGTTTTATTTTAAGTATTGTAATTTTTTTGTAGACAACTTTATTCAAGCCTTCTCTTTTTTTGGAGGACAATTTGGCCCCAATACCCTGAATATTTTACTGCCTGTTGGAATCAGCTTTTACACTTTCCAAACCTTGAGTTATACCATAGATGTGTACAATAAAAAGTTGGCACCCACCAATGATTTTATACAATTTGCAGCCTTTGTTAGCTTTTTTCCACAGTTGGTGGCAGGCCCTATAGAGAAAGCCTCGCATTTGCTTCCACAGTTTAGTGTAGAGCGAAAATTTGATTATTTGGCTGCTGTGGATGGTTCTCGGCAAATCTTGTGGGGGATGTTTAAGAAGGTGGTCATTGCCGATAACTGCGCGCCTTATGTCAGCATGGTGTTTGATAATTCGGCCAATTGTAGTAGCAGTACATTGGTTTTGGGAGTGGTGCTTTTTTCTATTCAAATTTATGGAGATTTTTCGGGCTACTCGGATATTGCGATTGGAACGGCTCGTTTGTTTGGGATTCGATTGTCTCGCAATTTTGCTTTTCCTTATTTTTCCAGAAATATTGCCGAATTGTGGCAACGCTGGCATATTTCCTTGTCCTCTTGGTTTAGAGATTATCTATACATACCATTAGGCGGAAGCCGACGCGGCATGGCTATAAGCATCCGAAACATCTTTGTGATCTTTTTGGTCAGTGGCTTTTGGCATGGGGCGAGTTGGAATTATGTTATTTGGGGTGGGCTGCATGCTGTTTATTTTTTGCCGCTTTTCTTGACCAAGCAAAACAAAGGCTATAGCACTATTGTAGCACATGATCGTTGGTTTCCATCCATAAAGGAATTGTTTCAAATGTTGCTGACCTTTGGCTTGTTTACGTTTGCATTTATCTTTTTTAGAACAGCAAACCTCGAACATGCTTTTGGGTATATAACGGGTATTTTTGATGCTTCCTTTTTTACAATGCCTTATGTAACAGAGGACAGACCCAAGGAATTTTTTGTTTACATCTTGGTTGCTTTTTTTATCTTAGAATGGATCGGAAGGAGGGGGCAATTTGCTATGGATTACTGGATTGAATATTTGTATAAACCACTCCGATATTTGGTCTATTTTCTGCTTGTGTTTTTAATTTTTTATTGTTCTGGGCAGCCGCAACAATTTCTGTACTTTCAGTTTTAATTATTATGTATAAATTTCTATTTCAGGTAGTAATAATGCTACTTTTGGTATTGGGTGGATATTGGTTTATGGCTGATAAGGTATTGACAGAAGAGGATGATTATTACGGCTTTTCGTATGGCTATATGGCGGGTATTCGACTCAAGCATAAACGGGCTAAATTATTTGCCCAGCCCAAGATTGTATTGGTCGGTGGCTCTAATCTGGCGTATGGTTGGGATAGTGAAATGATTGAAAATGCCTTTCAAGTTCCCGTAGTGAATTTGGGTTTGCATGGTGGTTTGGGGGTTCCTTTTATAATGCAAGAAGCAAAGAAAGTGATTAATAAAGGGGATGTAGTTTTTGTGTCTATGGAGTATTTTATGGGCAAAGGTGATTATAGACTCATCAAACAGACGTGCAAGGAGTTTCCAGAAGTGGCAGATTTAGGAAATTTAGCCCTAAAACAAGAGGTAGAATTGCACCTAAATGAAACTAGGGAAGGGGTCGTCAATTGGGTAGAAGGCAAGAAAAAAGCCAGACCTATATATTTCTTTCAGATAGAAAGCGATAGGTATTATTTTGACCCTCGGTTTCTATTTAATAAGTATGGTGATCACACCTTACATTTAGGAAAAGGAAGTAGGTATCAAAAAGGTTATGATGAGATCAAGCAGCCTTATAAATATTGGCATGGAATAGCCGATCTAAACCAATTTAAAGCAGATTTGGAGGGGGTAGATATATACTATATCTATCCATCTTTGGCACAATCAAATTATGATGCCCATGAATCTGCCATCCAAAAACTGAGCAAAGACTTGGTGAATGACCTCGATTTTGAAACACTCAACCAACCAGACGATTTTGTTTTTGCAGATAGTTTGTTTTATGATACCCATTTTCACTTGACGGAAAAAGGTAGAGCACTAAGAACGCAAAAACAATTGCAGTTTTTTATGGAAAATGAGAATGTACAAGCTTCTTTAAAACGTGCTTGGCGAAAACCTTCTGTGCAGTATAATTAGTAGATTGGTTAAAAAATAATTACATAAGATGTTGTTTGGTGAGGAAATAGTGCAAAAAAATCCTTGCAAGAGCTGTGTTTGTCAAAAAGCCCTACCTCATGGGACACCATTATTTTATGAACTCATGTTGTTCGGTTGCAATTGCGCCCCATGAGGAATAAATAATTTAAACCCCAATTAGTAGGTTAATAATCTTTTTACTCATAGACATGTGTCGCCGTACGATCGCGCAAATTATTGAGCCAAGCTCCAAATTGTACTCCATTGACTTCGCGTTTCATGGTTCCTGGTAGCAAGTTGAAGGTATGACCAATCCCATTTACATAATAGGTCTTCCAATTGGTATGTCGAGCAAAAACCACATTACGCAAATCCATCAAAGCATTGCTGTAGTCTGCGGCTGCTACGGGGGCAGGCACAACAGTAGTGGATGCACAATTATTAGCACCATAACCCAAAAACTCCCGAATTACCAGATCTTCTGTTGCCGAAATAAGCCCAAACTGAACATTAGGATGCTTGTTGCTCAAATATTCATAAATAGACTTCATAGGCGTACTGTATTGTCCTGTGATATAGTTGTTGTAATCGCTAGGAAAATGAGGATTAAAAATATCTTCCCAGAGTTGATCTAAACAATTGGGCTGTGTATTTTGAGTCATCAAAACAGGGCCAGAATCATCCAAAACCGTTGCTTTGGCGGCAGGAAAGGCTTCAATAACTTGATTGGCATTAATTAAGGTGCCATAACCTCCAGCACTAGAACCCGTTAGGAAAATTTCATCCACATTGGTTCCAAAATAATTGGTCAACTCTTTTAGTGCCAGCTCAATATTGCTGTGCCCGACCATTTTCTGATCTTTGTATAGATTATTAACATAACCACTATACGTCGTGCCACTATGCACATCTCCTGTACAATAAGGAATATAAACAAAGTTCCAATCTTTGAATGGATTCGCGTCACTGTTTTTATCAAAAATACCAAATTGCAAGCCTGCTGTTTTCCAACTATCAAACGCTATTTTGCCGTAAGAATCAGGATTGGCAGCACAAGTAACGGTGTTAAAGCAGCCTCCACCACCCTCTAGGTAGATGATTACTTTGGTAGAATTCTTTTTTAGGCGAACTCCAATGCCTGTATTGCTGTTGTCTCGGCAAATCATACCGGGGATATGGACAAAGTGCCATTTTTCTTTCTCGGCAGCGATCTGGAATTCCTCTGCAACGGTCGTTTCTTTTGTACAACCAAATAAAAAAAGTAAGGCAACCAATGGTAATAAAAAGCGCATAAGATGATATTTGTATGGTTTGTATAATCCTTCTTTAAGTAGGTGCAAAAAAGAAATCGTACAATGAAAAATGAGAGATTTTGGTCTAGATCAAGGCGAAAAACAAAGCTTTAGCGGGCTAAAGCGCGTATTTTCAACGCCGAGCTAGGGCAAAAGAATCGTTTTTTAGTACGAA
>JBGCDW010000145.1:0-8770 GCA_045105775.1 Aureispira sp. | reverse complement strand
TCCCAATAATTGCCCACTTTTAGGAGCAGCCACAGCTACGCCAACCAATACCGTGCAGAATTTTAATGCGTTTCGTTAAATAGTAGCAATTTCGTTAAATAAGAGGGCAATTTTTTTAGTAAAATTGTCCTCTTGCTTTTTGGTAATAGAAAAACTATTAGAGCTTTTTATCTACGCAAACGCAACCGCTTACCTGTAGAAGCTGGCGACAACATCGCGTGTCCCCAATAGACGACTAATGCAATCAAAAAGCCTGTGAGCATCCCTGTAGTCACGTCTTTCAGAAAATGCTGCACCAAATACATGCGTGACAATCCTACTAAGGTTGCCAAGAGCAAACAAAGTAATTTTGCCCATTTGTTGGGAACAAAAAACGCGATGAGGGTATAAAACGCAAACGCAGAAGTGGTATGTCCTGAAGGAAAACTGGTCGTCCAGCCATCTAATAATTCCACATTGGGAACATAATTGGGCAAATCGGGTTGGCCTAATAAATTATCAAAATAACGCTTGGGCCGTTCATGCTCAAAAAAATTCTTGAGCCCATGGCTAATTAGTAATACCAAAAAGGCATTCACAAAAATAGCCGCACTTCTAGAATAGCCTACAAATAGTAAAAGAATGGTAGCAATGACATAAACATAGCCCTCTCCTATATGGGTGCAAAACAGAAAAAAGTCATTGAGAAATGAGGTTCTATGATTCGCAAAAAACAAAATTATATCGCCCTTTTCTACTACGCCAAACAGCAAATAGCAAGCTATTCCCCACAAAAATAAAAACCCACCAATA
The DNA here is from genome assembly GCA_045105775.1 of Aureispira sp. Lineage (GTDB taxonomy): Bacteria > Bacteroidota > Bacteroidia > Chitinophagales > Saprospiraceae > Aureispira. The sequence goes on along the minus strand of JBGCDW010000145.1, from coordinate 7,978 downwards.
TACCAACGATTGGCCGCAACAAAGGTATCAATCTTGGCCTGTATATCTCTACTCTCCTTGGTCAATCCAGAGGTTGTTGTTCCTTGTTTTTTCATGACACTTCCTTTTTCTTGGAGAAGAATGTTTTTACTTTAGTCCACAGACGTTGCAACTTATCTATGCTTACAATTCGGGCATCATACAAGGCCATATACGTCAGCAAAATACCAAAAGGTGCCAATACCAAATTGGGCAACCAAGATCCAATCCATACGGTAATAGAGACCCCTTTGGACAAACGCTCTCCAACCAAATACAACACAAAAAAGGTCATAAAAAAGCTCAAGGCTACCAAAATAGGCCATCCAAAGCCTCCTTTTCTAATAATAGCTCCCATTGGGGCACCAATAAATAAAAACAACAAACAAGCCAAGGCGTAAGAGAGCTTTTGATGCACTTCATTCTCGTGTTCTGCGTGCATCCGTCGATTGGTTTTTATATACGTTTTTAAGCCCGATGCTTGCCCTTTGATATTCTGACAAAACCCTACCGCACGCTGATAAATGTACTCTTTTTTGGTGGGTGGAATCACGGTATAAAAATGCTCCCAAGTGGAATCTAAAACTAAATTGGGCATTTTTTTTACTGCTGGAGGGTAATAATGCTTCAGATGCCGAGCAGAATTATCAGGCAGTGTATCTCTTTCTTCTAGCGCAAGCCCTTCTCGCCTAAAATGGAACATTCCATCAGCATTGCGCTTCAACAACTCAAAGCGTTCCTTTCGCCTTTTGTATAAGGAATCTATTGCTCGAAGCAATTGCTTGGTCGTTAATAAACTGTAATGCCCTTTAAACAATTCCTTGTCTGTTTGATTGAATTCGAACTCGCTCATATCAAACAAGGTGGTGTAGGAATCAAAATTCATCTCTACATGCGGATAGGCAGTGGGGCGATCTGAATCGGGGTCTAACTCTTCATAACGTGTCCCATTCTCCAACTTAACCACCAAATAACTTCTTTTGACAGCCGTATCTTTGAGAATAGTGGTATCCGAATCACTATCCTTGATAGAAACCTTAATGGTGGTTTCTGCGGTATCTTTGGTGTAAAACAGCTTACCTGCGACCGCATTGGTTTGTCCTTTGTATCCTGTGGTGGTGGTGTGGTCATAAATTTTTAGCCCTTGGAGCACTTTGCCATTAGCCGCCTTCTTCTCTACATAAATGGATACTTTTTGGAAGTCATTATTAAATTGGCCTTCCTTGAAGGACAAAGCAGGTTTTTGATTCCGAATATCGTGTAAAGTAGATTTGAATTTTAGGGCCGTAATGGGAATGAGGCGATCCGAAAACAGAAAAGAAACCCCCGACAAGAAGATGGCAAAAAAGATGAGTGGCAGCATCACTCTAAACAAAGAAAGTCCTGCTGATTTCATCGTCGCCAATTCGTAATGTTCGGCCAAATTGCCCAACGTCATGACCGAAGCAATCAATACTCCAAAGACCATTGCTCTAGGAATCATGGCCAAGGATTGATAAAACAACAACTCCAAAATAATAGATACATCGACTCCTTTGCCTATGATGTCATCAATATACTTCCACAAGAACTGCATATTAAAAATAAACATCGCCACCAATGTCCAAATGAGCAAAGGTGGAATAAAGCTTCTAATTAAGAGTTGATCTATCTTTTTCAAATTAGTAAGGAAGATTTTTATACCAATAATTTACCAATAAACGAACCTACTTACAATAAGGTTGTGATGCCCAATTGCTAATTCGCAGCCAAATATTCTTGCAGGGCAGCAACCGTTTTCTTAGCATTGCCTACAAAAATAGTATCATCTAATACAAATACAGGTCGTTTTAAGAAGGTGTAATGGGATAACAACAAGGCTTTATACTCCTCCTCTGTCAAATTTTTATCCTTAATGCCTTGCTCTCTATATTTGGTCGCTCGGCGATTAATCAACGATTCATACGAACCAGAAAGGGCAGCTAGTTTCTCGGCTACTTCTACCGTCAAGGCTACTTCTTTGACATCTTGCACTTCTATTCCACTGCTATCAATTTCAGATAAAATACGCTTACAAGTATTACAAGTACCTAAAATGTATGCTTTTCTCATGCTTGGTCTATGTTCTATTTTTTTGTTAAAATACAAACAAAAATGGTCTCTACCACGCTCAGTAAAGACCATTGCTATTTTTTGGCTACTTGTGCTTAAGTAGTAATTCCTTTTTTGGCCAAGGCCTCTTTGACATAATCAAAGGTAGACAACAATTCTGGTTTACCATTCACAATAGCGACATCATGCTCAAAGTGAGCAGACGCTTTGCCATCTCTGGTTACAATAGTCCAACCATCTGCCAATTGTTTTACTCTAGCTGTTCCTAAATTAATCATAGGCTCAATGGCCAAGACCATCCCGTCTTTAAGCATTTTGCCACGACCTCTACGTCCAAAATTAGGCACTTGAGGTTCTTCGTGCAAATCGCGCCCTAGTCCATGTCCTACCAATTCTTTGACCACACCATAGCCATGTTTTTCGGTATACTGCTGAATAGTATAACCAATATCCCCTACTCTATTGCCTGTACGACACTGGTCTACTCCCAAATACAAACTCTCTAGGGTTACCTCTAGTAGTTTCTTAACCTTAGGGTCTACATTACCCACAGCAAAGGTATACGCATGATCCCCAAAGAAACCATTCATAAACACCCCACAATCAATCGAAACCACATCCCCATCTTGAATAGCACGGTCGCTAGGCATTCCGTGTACGACGGCCTCATTGATGCTTACCATGATCGTATGTGGATATTCATACATTCCCAAGAAACCAGGTTTCCCCCCATTATCCCGAATAAATTCCTCGGCCAATTTATCCAACTCCAAACCTGTCACCCCAGGTTCCATATGCTCGGCCATTAGTCCCAGTGTTTTGGACACCATGAGGGCACTTTGGCGCATCAATTCGATTTCTTCTTTTGTTTTATAAATAATTGACTTCGTGGCCATATTTAGTTTTTTAGTTTTTTGTCAGAATGGAAATGCAAAAATAAGGATTTGTAAGGGAAAGGACGGGTTTTGCAGACAATTATTACACGACACCAAGGAGGAATTTACGAATGAAGCTTGATTATCACCACTGAAAGCCCAATACTACCTGTACAAACTCTGCCTCGCCGCCATAGGTACGCACATGGCAGCCCAACCAAAATTGTTGCCCTTGTTGCTTCAGATAATTGCGACTATAAAAATTAAAGCCCACTTCTGCGGTCAACAAACTGCGCTGTAATCGATGGTTATTTAAGTAGACTCCTAGATTGCTCAAGAAGCCCCAATGTCCAAACAACCATTCGTGCCCAGCCATAATACTAAGCCGTGCATAATCCCAATGCTCCAAGGTTCTAACGCCTTGATGTTGATCAAATGCTCTAGGAGCCGTATTGTACAAATAATCTATGGCCAAACGCAATTTGCTGGTTCTAGTTATTAATTTAGAAACCCCTAAGGTAATGCCATAAATAGGATATTTTACTCCTTGGCTGGTGCCCAGTTCTGTGCCGCCCAAAGCCACACGTATAAACGGCCGAATACCTTTGGAGTAAGGTGACAAAGCAGCTAAAAACTGCTGCCGAAAACTATCGTTCACCACTAGAGCCTTTCCCCACTCATACTGTACCCCAATTTGGAGGGCAGGAATATTGCTCCCCAAATTGGGTTTTACAAAACCTCCATTGGAATAGTGGGTAGCATTAATACCTAAAAAAACACGCCAAGAGGGCGTAATGGCATAACGCGTCAAAAAACGCACGGTCGCACAAGCATTCCACTTGGCCCCCATCACAATATTGGAGGGATTATAAATACTGTGAAAAGATTGAGTAAGATAAGCCAGTCCCCAGCCTATTCTAAATTGTGCGTCTAAGCCTTTCCATCGAAAAACGCTAAAATTGAGACTCGGCACAGCATAAAAAGCTTGTCCCAACACTTCATCATTACCTAGCGTCTGAAAGCCCAATAAATAGGCGATTTGAGGGCGTTTGTGCAGTACAGCCCACAATCGTTCTGGTTTGGCTTGATGCAAGACGGCTACCTCCACTCCTTGTGCCAATTGTTGTGTAGCAGGATAACGCGGATGAATAGGAATATTGTATCCTCCTTGATAACTTATTTCTATTCCTGTAGACTGTGCCCTAACCCAAGTCACCCCTCCAACCCATACACTAATAAAAAACCACCATACAATTTTCATAATAGGCTTAATTATCACCAACAGCACCGCCACCTGAAAAATCATCGTCATCGTCATCATCTTCCTCCTCTATCAAAAACACGTGTTCTGTTGCTGTCTCCTCTTCTCCAAAATGTTGGCTAATTTGTAAAGATAGTGTAACAGCAGGTGGAAAATCTTCGTCTAAAGTCAATGCTTTTTCGACTTGCTCCTTGGCCGTATAATAATCATTGAGGTATTTGATTAGGAAAGAGGCATAATCAGTATGAATAGTGGGGTCGTTGAATACATGCTCCAAATAACGTTCATAATATTCTGCCATCGCACCATAATCTTGGTAGTGTGCTTCTAGCACCTTTATCAACTGCTGCAAGGTTTCTTGTTGTTTGATATCAGCAGCTAAAGACTTTTCATAATAAACACGTGCTTTCTCCATATCGCCCAATTGTTCCTGATGCAAACGCCCCAAACTAGCCAAGAGCAACCCACTATCGCCATGAATGTGATGATCTGCCCCTTTCTCAAAGGTTGCCATAGCAGCCTCTACATTTTGTTCATCTCTCCACTGTATCCAGCCTTGGAGGTTTAATGCCTGTTCTTGATAAGGATTAATATCCAACGCAATATCAATAAACTGTTTGGCACGACTCAAATCCCCTAGACCACGATGTGCTTTGGCCATTTGCACATGGGTTTCGGTCATAAAAGGTTCTATTTCTAATACTATTTGATAATGCTCAATAGCTTTTTGATAGGCTTGCTCCTGTTCCATATGCAAAATGCCCGATTGCAGGTGTGCATAGACATGCTGCTCGTCTTGTGCTATACATTGTTTATAATAGGTCAAGGCCGATTCATAATCACCTTCTTGCTCTACCAAACGGCCTAGTGCATACAATGCCTCTGCTTGTTTAGGTTCGTGTGTTAGAATATTTTGAAAACAAGATTTGGCCTCTGGCAATAAATCAAACATTTTGTATAAACGCCGTCCCAAATCCAAATACCGTTCTACCAAAACAGGAGAGGTGGCCAACAAAGTCTCATAAGGTGCTTTGTTCGCTTCAAACGCATGATAATTTTGCTGTTGCAAATTCTTATAATCTCCCGCCCAAGGTAAATAACTGATAATAGAGTCAAAAATAGAGAAGGTCTTTGTAATCTTTTGAATTTCTTCGACTGCTATTTGCTGTTCTAACAGTCGTTGTGCTTGTTCTTTGATATTCGAGTCAGCATGTAATTGCCACAACAACACCAAAGCATGGCGATAATTGTTAATATCCGTATTATCTAATTGTTCTAAAAAAGTAATAATTGCCGTATCGGTAGCTTGCAAAAGTGCTTGTTCTGTCATCCTAAAAAACCAACTGGTTAAAAATACTTTATCTTCTTGGTTAAAATATAGAGGGGAATCTTAGTATAAAGTCTTAATTTAGTACATTTGCCAAAGCATGGACATCCCATTCGCGAACTTTTACAAATTGTCTACTTTTCTTGACTAGTCTTCCAAATCTCATACTTCACTATAAAAGTTGGAGCGTACTGCTCCTAACTTGGTTATTGTGTACTTCTGGCCTACTGGCTCAAGATAGCCTTGGTGCTGTGCCCAAACCAAGACCAGTATTGCCACGTACACAGGTGTCTACAGCACCCAAGCTATTCCCTAACACAGATATAGCTAAGGCAACTAGTCCCTCTTATTTTACGACTTCGTTCAAGGTACTACAAAGCAAACTACCACGCAAATACTACAATAACAATATTTTTGACATTGATGAATCTGATAATCCTTTTGCATTGCCACAGGGTAACAAGAATCAGCAAAAAACAACAAAGGAAAAACGTCAAAAAGAAGGTGCTTCGATTTATGACCAACTTTTTGCCAGTAAAAGTGGCAAGAGAGACCAAAGTACACAGTGGTTAATTTTCTTCTTATTGGGTGTTTTATCTTTTGTAGCAATGCTCGTGGCTGTGTATTCGCGAGATGTTCAACTAATATTTCAAGCCTTTTTGAGTACTAGTGCCAATAAAAATGTACAACGTGAGCAAACAGGCTTTTTTAAGATAGAAAGCCTTGCTAGTTACTTGCTCTTCGTTATTAATATGGGCACCTTTTTATTTATAACCGTAGATGTTCTCCAACCTAACAATTCTTTTAATAGTTTTGGAATGTTGCTCTTATTTATTGTAGGAGTAGCCTGCGTTTATCTTCTAAAACACCTACAACTCAAAGCGTTATCGTTTATATTACCCTGCCATCAAGAGATTAATACTTATAATTTTATTATACTGAACACCAACAAGGCCCTGGGCTTTATTTTGCTCCCTTTGTTATTTCTTGTTGCCTACATGCCCGCTCAATTACAGTATTTTGCCTTTTGTATCAGTGTTATATTCTTAGGGCTAATCTATATTTACCGTACATTAAAGGGAATAACTGCTGCCGCTGGTTTAATTTTATTTCGAAAGTTCCATTTTATTGCTTACCTTTGTGCCGTTGAAATAGCCCCTGTGCTAATTTTGCTAAAACTATTGCATGTTTTGTAGAAGTTATTAACACTGATCCTACATGGTAAGGTGGCTCCGCTTCTAAAAGAAAGTAACAAATCTGAATGGCAACAAATACACAAGATCGTCTCACTAAAGTGGAAAATATTTTGGTGACACAATTAACCACTTCAAATAATAGAGCCCCCTACGATAAGCTCGTTGAAAAATTTGGTTTACGAATAGATTATCGCCCTTTTACAGAGGTTAGGCCAGTGACTTCCAAAGAATTTAGAAAACAGAAAATCAATCTGGAGGAGTACACCGCTATTATCTTGACCAGCAAGAGTGCTATAGATCATTTCTTTAGATTGTGTGATGAAATGCGCTACAAAGTACCAACTGATTTAAAATACTTTTGCAAATCAGAGGCTGTTGCGTTGTACTTACAAAAACACATCGTTTATCGCAAACGAAAAGTGTTTTTTGGCAAACGTACCTTAGCGGATCTCAAACCTTTTCTAACAAAATACAAGAAGAAAGAAAAATTCTTGTTGCCTTGTTCTAACTTGGGTGGCCGTAACTTTTCGATGTTTTTGGAAGAAAATGATTTCGATTACAATGAATCTACCATGTATCTAGCTGCAAGTAGTGACATTTCTGACTTGGAAAATGTGTTTTATGACATTTTGGTCTTTTTTAGTCCATTAAGCTTAGATTCTTTGTATGATAACTTCCCTGAATTCAAACAAAATAACACGCGTGTTGCGGCTTTTGGCAAAACTACGGCACAAGCAGTATTAGATAAGGGTTTAATCCTAGACATAGAAGCTCCTACCCCTGATACGCCATCTATGACAATGGCTATTGAAAAGTATATCCGCCAAACCTTAGAAAAAAAATAAAATCATAGCTGATTAATTTAAAGGGCATTTTTGATTCATTCAAAAATGCCTTTTTTTATAAAGGTAAGTAGTCGTTCAAAATTACTACTAACAAAAAACGGTTATTTTCTTCCAGCTCATCGTTGAAAATACTCGTCTTAGCCCGCTAAGACTCCGTTACCTGATTATTCGATACACTGTATCTAATAAGTCAGATCGCTTCGCGAGTGCCTTGATCTGAATATAAATATTCCATTTTTTTAATTAACATTTATTTTGACCACCTACTTACTTGATTGTTAGGTCTTATTATTAATCGTAATCTTAGTTTTGCAGTAACTTTTCTAGTAAAGTAATGATCTTTTGTTGAGACTCGGCTAACTCTG
>JBGCDW010000144.1:0-47373 GCA_045105775.1 Aureispira sp. | reverse complement strand
CAGAGACAAAAAGTAAGGTTTTTTCATCAATCAAGGCAAAAATTTAGTTCATAGCAGTGCTATGGAATCAATTTTTAACGATGAGTGAGGGAAAAAGATGCTTTTTTCGCTACGAATTTAGTCGTGATAATGTCTAATAGTACAACATCATTTTCTTACTTCCTTCGTGGACAATTGTATCTAAATGAAAAAAAGCTGCAATATTTAAATTATTTGAATAAAAACAGCCCGTTAATTATACGCTTCACTTGGTGATTTATTCTTTTTATTTTTTAAAGTTATAAAGGAACTTGTGGAAGGAGTAGAGTGTTTTTTGGATACTACCTAAAGAAAACTTATTTTTGGTACTTTAACAAAGGGTAGCACGGCTACTTTTTTCTATTACATCAGAAGGATTGCATTAGACGACTATGGATTTAGAAGTTTTTGAACAAGTAAAAACCATGCAGCAGGCCATTGAAGCCACTGCTATTACTGATAAAGAACAATTAGAAACCTTTAGAATTGAGTATTTAGGTACTAAAAACAAGATTAAGCCTTTGTTTGGGGAAATTAGAAATATTCCAAACGAGCGCAAAAAAGAATATGGCCAATTGCTCAATGTAGTGAAGCAACAAGCTGAATCTAAATTTAAGACGGCACAAGATGCATTGGTTGCTCAAGCAGCCAATGAAGTAGAGGAACTAGACATGACTGCTCCAGCAGAGCCGCTCGCTCTTGGTTCCAGACACCCTGTATCGTTGGTACTCAATCAAATGATTGAAATTTTTGACCGTTTAGGTTTTACGGTAGCCGAGGATAATGAAATTGAAGATGATTGGCATAACTTTACCGCACTTAATACGCCCGAAGATCACCCCGCACGCGACATGCAGGACACTTATTATATTCTCAATGATCCTTCGCGTTTGTTGCGTACCCACACTTCTTCGGTACAGTCGCATGTGATGATGAGCCAAAAGCCCCCCATCCGAATTATTGCACCTGGCCGTGTTTACAGAAACGAAACTATTTCCTCTAGAGCACACTGTCAATTTCACCAAGTAGAAGGACTCTACATTGCCGAAAAAGTAAGCTTTGCCGATTTGCGTCAAACCATCTATTACTTTGCCAAGGAAATGTTTGGAGCCACCAAAATTCGTATGCGTCCTTCTTTCTTCCCCTTTACAGAGCCTAGTGCCGAGGTAGATGTTTGGTGGGGCTGCGAAACAGAAGCCGATAAAAGAATTACGAAAGGAACAGGTTGGTTAGAAATACTTGGTTGTGGCATGGTAGATCCTGCGGTTTTGACCAATTGCGGTATTGATCCTGATAAATATTCTGGTTTTGCTTTTGGAATGGGGGTAGAACGTATTGCTATGCTCAAGTACCAAATTGATGATATTCGCTTGCTATTTGAAAACGATGTGCGTTTTCTAGGACAGTTTAGTGGAACTGCTAATTTCTAAAAACTATTTGTTATGCGTCTATTAATCGCCCTCTCTCTTTTTTTATTATTGGTTGTGTTGGCTTGTGAACCTTCGGAGAATGCTACTCAACAAACATCGCCCAAAGAAGCTGCTCAGGGTTTTCTAAACGCACTCCAAGCAGAGGATTTTGATTTGGTAGAACGTTATATTAGTACATCGAGCAAAGAATCGTTACAAAATTTTCGAACCAATCTCAATATGATTGGCGAAGAAGAAAAGAAAGAATTGCTTGCAGTGTATAAAGTACCTGTAGAACAAATCAATTGCTTGGAACAGCAAGGAAAAACACGCTGCAATCTAGTCTACCAACCAGAAGGGGAGGGCATGCTCCAGCTGGTTCAGCAAGATAATAAGTGGTTTGTCCAAATAGAATTTGATTACTAAACCATCCATACAACAATACTATGAAATACACCATCTTAATTACGCTATTTGCTATTTTATTAGGCAGCTGTGGTGCTGGCAACAACAATCGTACTCCTGAAAAAACTTGTGAGGATTTTATCGCTAAACTTGCCAACAAAGAATATGCGGCGGCTAAGAAATATACCTCTGGTGCAACTGATCCATACTTAGATTTCCTGACCCAAGGAGCGGAGATATTTAACCAAATGAGTCAAGAAGGCAATAACTTTCAGGCATTGGTACAAGTAGAGAATGCCAGCAAATTAAGTTATAATTGTACAATTACAGGGGATGATGCCTTATGTAATTGTACCCACCAAGACGATAAAGCAATGGCGTTTTCATTGAGCCTTATTCGAGAAAATGGTCAATGGGTGATTCACCAACCCAAGGAAACTACCGCAGAATAATTGAATTTATTAATACAATTATTATCACTATCCCTTAAAATACCACACTAGCATGAAACTGTACCTCCTCGCTGCCTTACTATTAACTATAACTTTACTAATGAATAGTTGTGGCTTATCCAATTCTCCAGAAAATACAGCCAATCAATTTATGAAATACTTGGAGCAAGAGAATTATGAAGCAGCCAAACGAATTTCTACAGAAACAACTGGAAAACTTGTTGATATTATTCAAGCAGCTCAATCTTTATCTTTAGGTAATAAAAACCAACCAAAAAAAAAGACACCTATCTTTGAATGCGATTGTGAGCAAGAAAACGAAAAAGCAACTTGTCAGTGCTGCCAAGAAGAAGACCAAGAAAACTGTATTAAGTTAGATGTATTTCGGGTAGAGGGGCAATGGCTAGTAGATATGAACAAAGAAAATGTACCTCATTAATAGACCTTTTATTTCCACAAACAAAGGACTACTGCTAACAGTAGTCCTTTGTTCTTACATGTACTCCTGTACTGCTCCTCCAACTCCCCAACCAACACTAGGCTCGCCCCTGCCCGATCCTATGGCCGTTTTGCAACAACAAACCAACACCCGAATCCCTGCCGATTCCCTCACCAAAGCTGAGTATGCGTTATTGCAAACAGGGGATGTCCTTTTGAGACGCGGTTATGGCTGGATCAGCGATTATATTGTGGTTGCATTGGAAGAACCTTGCCCCCTCACGCATTGTGGGTTGATTGTACCACAGGGAAATGGTTTGGGGGTATTGCACACCGCCTCCTCTGAGGAACACGACGGAATAATTGTAGAGCCCTTGTCCACTTATATTCGGCAAAGCCAACAAAAAAGTTTGGTCGCTTGTCGCCCTCATTGCAGCCCAAAACAACGGGTACAATTATTGGCACTAGCAAAAAAATATCAACAACAAGCCCCACCATTTGATTACCGTTTTGACGACCAAGATGCGACCGCCTTGTATTGTATAGAGCTTTTGCGCGATTTATTTTTAATTGTTTGCAAACAAGATTATTTGCCCTTGCATTATCAACGAGGAAAATTATCTTTACTAGGGTTTCAAAGTTTTTTTGATTCTAATAACTTTACGCTCTTATTTAATCATTGTCAACCAAAGCCTCCATCTCAATGAAAGCAACATTTCTAGGAACAGGCACTTCACAAGGCATTCCTGTTATTGGATGCACTTGCTCGGTATGCAGCTCTACAGACCCCAGAGACAAGCGTTTACGCACTGCTTTTCAGATCGAAACCCAAGACAAAACCCTTGTTATCGACATTGGCCCCGATTTTCGCCAACAAATGCTGCGAGCTGGCACAACTAAGGTAGATGCCATTCTTATTAGCCACGAACACAGCGACCATGTGGCGGGTCTAGACGATGTGCGTCCTTTCAATTTTAAATATGAAATGGATATGCCCATTTACGCGCTCGAACGGGTGCATCAACGCTTACGCAAAAGCCATGCTTATATTTTTGAGGCAACTTACCCTGGTGTGCCCAGAGTACAGCAATATGCCATCAGCCATACCACTAATTTTGAAGCAGCTGGCATTCCCATTACTCCCATTCAAGTACATCATGGGAAATTGCCTATATTGGGTTATCGAATTGGAAACTTGGCCTATTTAACCGATTATCAATCGATACCCAATAGTGAATACAGCAAACTAGAAGGGCTAGAAGTGCTGGTGGTAAGTGCCTTACAACAAGAGCCCCACCATTCTCACGCTACCCTCCAAGAATCGGTAACATTCATTGAAGCATTAAAAGTCCCCAAGGCATATCTAACTCATTTGAGTCACAAAATGGGTACACACCAAGCTACCCAACAACTATTGCCTAAGCATATTGAAGTGGCTTATGATCAATTATCTTTTGAGCTGTAAGGAAACCTATTTTACAACTTTAATGTTGTTATAATATGTACCCAACTAACCCTGTCAAATTCTATATTATAAAACTAGAACAGAACATACATCACTTATGAGTACCAATACTTCAGACGCTGGCTCTCCTGCTATGCGTGCCATTAATCGCTTCGTACAATTTATTTACATTGTATTCCTGATTATTATTGCCCCCCTTTATCTCTATACAAGCTTACCTGTGCTCAATCCTTGGTTTATAGGTCTACCAGTTGGCGTATTTTTTATTTCACTGGTCATCATTATGTTAGAACTACGGGTGATTAACAAACGAAAAACCATTCTTTTTAGCCTGTCAACACTCACCGCAATGGCTACTATTGTATACATTATGGTGGTAAGCGTTCTGAGTTGGGAAGGTTTTAGAGCCATGAAATACCAAAGCTTGATTGGCGAAATAAAATTGAGTGAAAATTTTGCTAAAGAAGTCCCTCCTGTAGATTTGAGCGAAATCCGAATTATTGACCAAGAGGTAGCACACCGTTTGGGAGATAAAGTACTAGGAGAAGAATTGCCAGGTTTGGAACGCACACTGGGTAGTCAAGCCTATGTTGGCAAATTTAGAATTCAGAATGTACAAGGCAAATTGTACTGGGTAGCTCCACTGCTCCACTCTGGTTTCTTTAAATGGTTTAATAATATGGAAGGTACCCCGGCTTACATCAAAGTATCGGCTACCTCCGATCCTAAAGTGGAATTGGTCAATGATGTAACCATCAAATACCAACCCGAAGCTTACTTTAATAGCAATTTGCACAGACACTTGTACCTAAATGGCTACTTCCATACAGGATTAACCGATTATACTTTTGAAATTGATGACGAAGGTACCCCTTATTGGGTGGTTACGCTCTATACACACGAAGTTGGATTTAGTGGTATGAATGCTTATGGAGTCGCTGTAGTGAATGCCGAAACGGGTGATATCCAGAAGTACACCCCTGAAAATGCGCCTGCTTGGATTGATCGCATTCAGCCAATGGATATGGTAGAGGAGCAATTGGAATACTGGGGCGAATACATCCATGGTTATTGGAATTTTTCTAACCTAGACAAAAAGACCACCACTAGAGGTATTTCCTTGGTGTATGGCAAAGATGACCAATCCTACTGGTACACGGGCCTAACTTCAGTTGGACAAGAAGAGGGGACTATTGGTTTTGTATTGGTCAATACTAGAACCAAAGAAACTACACGCTACAAACAAGTAGGTGCCACCGAAGAAGCCGCTCGTCGCTCGGCTATGGGTAAGGTGCAAGAGAAAAAGTACATTGGCTCCTTCCCTATTCTATATAATATTAACAATGTGCCTACTTATGTGCTTTCGCTCAAGGATCAAGCAGGATTGATCAAAATGGTAGCTATGGTTTCGGTGCGCGATCACTCTATTGTGGGCGTAGGCGAAACTCTAGAGGAAGCCCTGCGCTCGTATCGTGGTGGCCGTACCAACGAAAAGAAAGTGGGCAATTACCAAGTATATGGCCGTGTAGAGCGCATCCAATCCAGCATTATTGATGGTAAAATGCTCTACTACTTTACCTTGGACAAATACCCCAACAAAGTATTTAAGAGTGAATCTATTGTGTCGCCCGAATTCCCAATTACAACGACCAATGATTCGGTAATGGTGGCGTACGATGATGGCCGTACCGAGTTTGTTCCTGTTGCCAAATTTGATAATTTGGACATTAGAACACAAAAAACCAACAGCATGCAATTGAAAAAATAAGGTAATTGGCCACATTGTATGTTCTACGCCATACAATGCGGCATTTTTTTACCCCCTCCAACGCTTTATTAGACCCTATAAGAAGCAAAAATCGTTTTTTTCATTATTTTAATGCCTACTTAATCACTATTAGTTTTACACCTACTTATGACCGCCTCGGAACTAGCCAGCACCGTACAACCACTTTTTGATAATTGGTACAAAAACCTCAAAAAACACCTACAAACGGGGGTTATATCCTCTCCCAATACTATTTACTGCCAAGATGTGGTACAACTGTATGAAACAGACAAATACCTTGCTTTAGAATTAACGGGGCAACAGCCACTGAGTACGTTTAAAAGCATCAGTTTTGGCAAAAAAATAAAAAAACTAAGCACCATTAACAGCATCATCAATGGTGGCTCTGTGATCAAAGAACCCACCAACTACCAGCCGAGAATTGAAGTGGCGAACCCTGGTGAAATTTGGGCCAATCTAAACATTGCGTCTTATGATGCTTATAATAATGATACTAAAAGCTTAAACATTGCCAAGCTTCAGGAAGGGCTTGCTGGAACGCCTTCCATTCCTATACAAGTAAAATCCAATGCAGGAGGACTCCTTTTGGCCAATTCTACCATCATGCGTCTGGAAGCTCCCAAACTCTTTGTGCGCCAAATAGGGTTGTTTTTGTTGGTAGATAAAGCCACCGATCCCATCCGATTGGTACATTTCCTCATTGAACGGCTCAATGATACCTTTCCCAAGCGCGACCGCTTCGTTGGTATTGATGACGACGAATTGCAAATCAACAATCCGCTCCGCCAATTGGTTGGCAACAAAGCACCAGTCTTGCCCGATTTCTTAACCCAATACGGACACCGTATTGCCCACGCGCTCGGCTACCAAGCCGCCAAAGCCAATGTACCCCTAGCCGATGGCAGCACCATCGACTTGCTCCTAGAAAAAGAGGACGGCAGCCACGATTTGTTCAACCTCACCGAAGGGCTGTTCTCCCAAAAGAATACCAAGGGCAAAAAGAACAAGCCCAACCTCTCCAATACTATGCTCGCCCTCAAAGCACAATGGCAACAAGCCACCCAAGAACAAAACCAACTCCAACTGGCCCAACAGCCGCTTCTTATTGGCGTAGTCCAAAACAGCAACCAAGTTTACCAGCAAGGCATCAATAAAGCGGCCACCGAAGCCACAGGCCAAGTCGCCCTGCTCTCTTTAGAGGGGTTGTGTATCTTGATGGAGCTGTGGATGAAGGAACAGGGGTAGGGTCGCAAGATTGGTGTAATATGATTTATAAGGCAATACTCGCGTGGGTATTGCCTGTTTTTTTGTGCCAGGTCAGCAATAAAGGGCTTTTTTTGAATTTAATTTTTCTTTTATGGGTTTGAGAATTTAGTTATATTGGAAAACTGTGCTTTTTCTTTTACAAATCCTTGTGCTGTTATGACCGACCCGATTACATTCAGTAGTTTTTTGATGAAGGGAGCAGTGAGTCTTCCTGTGTCATTAGTTAATAAGGGTATCATAAGTGGCTGGGATAAACTTACAGCTAAGACCTTGGATGATGTTCTTTACAAAGAATTTGTAACTGCATTAAAAACACTGCTCCAAGAAAACAATCCCACTCTTGACCCTAGACAAAAGCAATACTTAGCCAAAGTATTAACAGCCTTCCAAAAAACAACAGGGTCCATTATATCCAAAAAGAAAAAACGCCTACCATTCTTAGAAGCCTTACACCAAGGTAATGACTTGAACGCTCTTCAATTGGTTAATGCCTTGAAGGAAGAAAGCTATCGTACTGCTGTCGCACAAAGTATACTGGAGCAGTATGATTTGATAAGAGATATACAAAATCCAGACTTAGATGAAGCGACAAAAATACAAGTAACCAAAGACATCCTATCCAAGGGATTGATTGTTTATTCCGCTAATTTCTTAGCTCAACTTAACGCACCGCTCCAACAAGAAGAGGTCTTCAAACAGGTGCTTGGTATTGCCAATACGGTGAATACCAATAATGCTATTTCAGCAGCTATTCAAGCAGAGCTAATGCAGCTCAACGATAAAATTAATGCTATTAATATTAATTTTGAGAATCAATTTGTAGCAGTACTGTCTGAATCTTTTTGGGAGGAACAAAAAAACCGCCCGTTCAAGAAAGAGCGCGCGCTTATCAATTACTATTTACATGCAAAAAGCACTACGGCCTTTCTATTCAATATTGTCGTTCACCAACTACAGGAGGATAATATTGTTATGCGACAAGCATTTGGACAATGTTTGCAAAAGGCCATTGCTTCTGAAAAACAGTTTTCGCTTATAAAAATTTTGGCAGCTGGTGGTACTGGCAAATCCACGTTTCTACTCAATCTGGCACACTACTACCAAAAACTTTATTTTATACTATTCTTGGACGGAGCCAAAGTGAAAGATTTTGTAGCGATAATTGCTGCCATCAATAAAATGAAATCTAATATCTCTCCTCATAATCCTATTCTGATTATGGTGGATAATGCTGCGGCATTCGATAATCTGTACCAATTGCCCGAGCAACTAGAAAACAATTTTAATGCGTTCAATTTTGTAATGGTCATAGCAGAACGGGAATTTAGATACAATGAAGTCTCTACCAAAGAAGCATTTGAAAATCATTTTTTATCTCCTCCTCTTCTTATCCAATATGTTTCCGATGAAGTCATTCCTCAAATTTTCAACCGATTTGCCCAAATACTCCTCCAATCGCAACAAATAGATAACCAACCAACCATAAGTAACATTCGTAAAGAAGCCTCTGCTATTTTCTTTAGAGATCAGACCTTCTCGGTTGTAGATAGAATCTACCAAACACTCATTGAATTAAAAGCCAATGACCGCATTCAATATACCTTTGATTGGGAAGATTGGGATGCCTTTATTGACCAACAACACAAAACAAATCCAAGTAGATGGAAAGAACTCTACACCCTTATTGCATTGTTTTATCAGTTTGGTTTGCCTTTAGAGCTTGAGCTTTGTTCTAAGCACGCCAATATAGATTTAGATTTGCTGCTGAATACGATCAGGGCCGATGAGGTCAATTTTCCTATTTATAGATATACTCAAACACGCCATTCTGATGGAATAGAATATTTGGCTCTTCGACATGAAAAAGTAGCAGAGTGGTACTTCAGACAAGGTAATTCTAAGCAAAAACAAGAGCGTGCCATTTACTTCCTCAAAGTTTTTTTGGAAGGAATTGAGGGTCAACTTGAGGAATACCTACTATTGAAATTGTTAAAACAACCTGAACTAGCAGCTAATTTTATCTATAAGAATTTCTGGGAAGCAACGGCAAAGAAAAAGACCAATCAAACTAAAAAGCAAACGGTCAATCAACTAAGAATTCAATACTTACCTGTCTTTACTACTACAAAATACCAGCTCCTAACAGAAATAGGACACACCTTTGTCCGAACCAACCAACCAAAACAAGCATTAGAGTATTTGGAAAAAGCCATTGAGCTTAATCCTAATAATATTCATTCGTACACCGAACTCGGTAAAGTCTATCAAAAATTAAGTAAATTTGATAAAGCCGAAGAGGTCCTGCTAAAGGCTATTCAAATTGACTCCCAAAATGTCCATACGCGTACCGAACTCGGTAAAGTCTATCAACAACAACAAGAATGGAATAAAGCCGAAGAGGTCCTGCTAATGGCTATTCAAATTGACTCCCAAAATGTCCACTCGCGTACCGAACTCGGTAAAGTCTATCAACAACAACAAGAATGGAATAAAGCCGAAGAGGTCCTGCTCAAAGCTATTGAGCTAAATCCACACGATGACCATCCTAGAATCACTCTCGCTAAAATATACAAAGAACTTCTATTGTGGAACAAAATGGAGTTAATACTAAGATCCCTTCTCACTATACAACCCCAAAATAATTATGCTTTTGACTTATTAGTAAAAGGCTATAAAGCACAAGGGTTGGAGCAGCAGAAGAGAGTATGTTTATTAAAATGGCATCAATTAGTCCCTTATCACAATCTATGTATTCCTAGTTTGGTGGATGAATTTAAAGCTGTCAAAAGATACAGTATAGCCATCCACTTACTTGAAAAAACACTAACTAGTCCTTTTAAGAACTTATTTATTCTTAATAAATTACTTCACACACAATTACACATATACCATATAAAAGAAGTTGCCCCCCTTATTCAGGAGGGTTTTAAACTATCAAAGACTAGTACTTCTGCTAATGCAAAGAATTTTTTTGAACGCAAATACCAAGAAATCACCCATTGGAAAAACCCTCTTCAATTGATAAAATTTCAACAAGTAGGCCATTACCAAACAGATAAAATCATAAGCAATAATAAACATTATCCGCTAGTAAAAAAAACAACCAAAAGTAAAAAAGTACGAAGAGGCAACCAAGTATTCTACAACCTCTACCAGCACCAAGAAACAGGCAGCCTCTACGCCAATTTCATAGAGCCCTACTATGAGGTAGATCGCTTGGATGATCCAGATTATTTGAGGGATTTATTGGAGTAGGGAATTCACTAGTTTTGGCAGATTGCTCCTATACTAGTGGACGAATAAGTTCTTTGATGTCCTCTTCTATTCTTGGGCTATCCAGCAATCCTTGCAAGATTTGTAACATACAGGGCTTGCTCTTCTAGGTACAGTTCTTTGGTTAATTGTAATAAATCGGTCGATTGCTCAAAAACAGGGTTGTTATCTTTGGGGGCAGGATTTTCAAAAAAATCTATTATAGAAATAGAACGGCGACGTGCCTTGTTGGTTTGTAGATCCTGTTCCTGCTTTTTCCATTCGGGATAGAGGTGGGAATGCTCCGAAAGTTGGTGCTGGTTGAGTTGCCCAAAATGGGTGTAGATGGTTTCCATAACTGTTCGCTCCGTTTGAGAAAACACCTTCCTGACGAGCAAAAAAATTGAGCAACTGTACTGCTTTTTTGTGTTGGAAATCATTCATTTAGATAAGGTTTGGCTTACAAAGATACGATTTTTCCTATATAAAACCAATGTTTTTATTTGTAATAACAAAAAAAGCCATCCCAACAATGTCGGGACAGCTTTTGTCATTTATCTAGTATTTGGTAAAGACTGCTTGTAGTTTACAAGGTCTGTTTTACTTCTTTGATTTCGTAAACCTCTAGTTGGTCGCCCTCTTTGAGATCATTGTAGTTTTTCAAGGTGATACCACACTCAAAGCCATTTTTGACTTCTTGTACATTGTCCTTGAAACGACGCAAGCTGGATAATTCACCGTGTACACCTTCTTTCTTAGGATATTCTACAATACCGCCTCGAATAACACGGATGTAGCTGTTTCGGTTGATTGTTCCTTCTTGAACCAGACAACCAGCTACTGTACCCACTTTGGATATTTTGAAGACTTGTTGTATTTCTACCATACCTACAATTTCCTCTACCTGCTTTGGTTCTAACATTCCCTCTAGGGCAGATTTGATTTCGTCAATGGCATCGTAGATGATCGAGTAAGTATTAATTTCTACCCCTTCGTGTTCCGCTAGTTTTCTTGCCATTGGGTTAGGACGAACCTGGAAACCTACAATGATAGCATTAGAAGCAGCAGCGAGATTTACATCCGACTCGGTAATAGGCCCTACAGCTTGGTAAATGATGTTGGTTTGTACCTGATCCGTAGAGAGTTTGAGCAGAGAATCTGCCAAGGCTTCAACCGAACCATCAAAGTCACCTTTTACAATCAAGTTCAACTCTTGGAAGTTACCAATCTTGATACGATGGGTCAAATCTTCGAGTGTTACACGACGTGTTGCACGGATTTGTTGCTGGCGAACCAAGTTGGCGCGCTTACCAGCCAAGTCTTTGGCTTCTTTTTCGGAGGCTAAGACATTCATGGTTTCTCCTGCTTGAGGAGCACCTTGCAAACCTAAAACCAATACTGGTTTGGCTGGCCCTGCTTCCTTCACGCGTTTACCACGCTCATTGAACATAGCCTTCACCCGACCAAAGTGCGAGCCTGCTACCATCGGATCTCCAATTTTGAGGGTTCCGTTTCGCACCAAGACTTTGGCTACATAACCCCGTCCTTTTTCCAAGGAAGCCTCTAGGACTGTTCCTACAGCACGCTTTTCTGGATTGGCTTTTAGTTCCAGCATTTCGGCCTCCAACAAGATTTTTTCTAGTAATAAATCGATGTTGATGCCTTGCTTGGCAGAAATATCTTGACTTTGGTATTTACCTCCCCATTCTTCAACCAAGAGATCCATAGAGGCCAATTCTTGCTTGATTTTATCAGGGTTAGCCCCTTCTTTATCAATTTTGTTAATGGCAAAAATAATGGGCACTTCTGCCGCTTGGGCGTGACTGATGGCCTCCTTGGTTTGTGGCATGATGCTGTCATCCGCAGAGATAATAATTACTGCTACATCCGTCACTTTGGCACCACGTGCACGCATAGCCGTAAAGGCTTCGTGACCTGGTGTATCCAAGAAAGTAATTTTGCCTTGGTTGGCTACACTTACTTCGTAGGCACCAATATGTTGGGTAATTCCCCCTGCTTCGCCACCAGCTACATTGGCTTTACGGATACTATCCAAGAGCGAAGTTTTACCGTGGTCTACGTGCCCCATTACCGTTACGATTGGTGAGCGAGACGCGTTGTCCTCTAGTTCATCCTCTTCGATTTGGTAATCTTTTTCCATTTGGTCTTCAGCCGAAACAAATTCGATTTCAAAACCAAACTCAATACCCATCAATTCGATTAGCTCCCGATCCATTCTTTGGTTGATGGAAACCATGCGTTTCTCATTCATACAAGCCATGATGATTTCTGTAGCAGAAATATTCATCAAGCCAGCCAATTCTTGTACAGAGATAAACTCTGTTACTTGGATTTTTGGAGATTCCTCGTTGCTGTTTTCTATCTCTTTCAGACGCTCGGCACGTTGTTCGTCACGCTCTTTACGTGAAGCCCCAAACCGTTTTTTAGATTTTCCGCGACCTCCCATGAGGTTCATCGTTGCTCTTAGCTTATCTCCAACCTCTTTTTCATTAACCTCTCGGCGTTTGCCTTTTTTCTTGCCTTTTTTGTTCGTACTACTAGCAGGCTTGTCTGGTTTTTTGAAATTACGTTTACGATCATCCTTACTAGCATTGTTATTATTGCTATTGCTATTGCTATTGCTGGAAGTTTGCTTCTTCTTTTTATCGTCGTCTTTCTTAGTATCTTTCTTCTTGTCGTCGCCTTGGTTGTTACCACGGGTTGTTTTTACACGGGGTCTTCTGCGACGTTCCTTACGATCGTTCGATTGATTGTTGTCATCATCTTTTTTCTTGCGCTTGCGCTTCTTGGAAGAAGAGATGTCAATTTTTCCTAAGATCTTAAGTCCTTTGAGCTGAGGGGCATCTACTTTGATGTCAAGCTCGTTCTCTGCTGTTTTAATTTTTGGTTGCTCTTCTGTTGGAGTATCCCCTTGCTTAACCGCGTCATCCTTTGGAGCAGTTGTTGGTTGCTCTTTTTTAGGATTCTTAGCTGCATCGTTGTTTTCAGCAACAGGCTTCTGCTCTGCTGGCTTCTGCTCTACAGTTTTTTGTTCTGTAGGCTTCTGCTCTATAGGCTTTTGTTCTACAGTTTTTTGTTCTGCTGGCTGCTGCTCTACAGGCTTTTGTTCTACCTTAACAGGGGTAGAATCACTCTTAGCTTGCCCTCCCTCTCTTTGTTTATTATGAGCAGGCTGATTGGGTCTTCTATTTCCTTGTTTTTTGGGTTTTCTTTTGCCGCGTCTATTGGCTTCCTCCAAGTTAATTTTGCCCAATACTTTGGGTCCAGAGAGTACATTCTTGCTGTTGTCGTCAGCAGCCAAAGGTTCTTCTTGGGGCTCTACTACCGTTTCTACTGTTTTTTCATCTACAGCAGGGGTTGGTGGTGTTTCTTCTTTCTGAGCCGATTCTTTGACATCTTGTAAAGCGCGTTCTATAGCTTCACGGTTTTCTTGCTCCTTTTGCTCTTTGGCCTCTTGGAGTTCTTTTTCTTTTTGTTGTTCCTCTTTTGTCTTGCGTGTGCCTATAGTAATTTTATCGGCCTTTTCACGAATGGCAATAGAGTTTTGAAAGTTTTTGGCGAGGGCATCATACATCTCGTCCGAAATCTTTGCAGTGGGTTTGTTGCTAACAGAAAAACCATTCCCGTTCAAAAACTCGACAATAGTTTTTGTTCCAACATTTAATTCTTTAGCTACTTTAACTAAACGTTTTGACATCCTATATTTTTAGGTAACTTTAAAATAATAGTTCCGCTACTGTTGACGAGATAACGTATTGTTATAGAAGGAACTATACTGCTTTGTTTATATAAACATTTCACTTGTTTATTTTGTATAGAAGTGAAATGACGTTTTAATAATACCGTCAGAATTCAATGTTCGTCAGTGAAAGAAATACCCATTGCAAGGAACGAGAATACAGTTGGTTTGGCTAAATAAATTCCGCAAATTGCGCCTAACAACCGTTTATATTCGATTATGCCGTCATATTTACTGTTTTAGTACTTTATGATTTTTTATAAAAAATAACCTGTCGTTCATTTGATTATCAAATTTGTAAGAATGAACCAGCTACAATTTTCAAAAAGTAGTGTTTTAGTACAATAATTATTCTTCCTCTTCAGAAACATCTTCTTCTAACTCTGTATTCAGAAT
The DNA here is from genome assembly GCA_045105775.1 of Aureispira sp. Classification (GTDB taxonomy): domain Bacteria; phylum Bacteroidota; class Bacteroidia; order Chitinophagales; family Saprospiraceae; genus Aureispira. Next base: position 32,723 of record JBGCDW010000144.1, on the reverse strand, counting down.
GGCAACCACTTCTGCAATGGTTTCTGCCTCTAAGTCTGTGCGTCGAACTAGCTCGTCTACATTCAATTTCAACACACTGCGAGCGGTATCACATCCGATGGATTTTAACTCATCAATGATCCACTCTTCTATTTCATCTTTAAACTCATCGAGTTCTACATCATAATCAGACTCTTCAAAGCCTTCTCTGTAGACATCAATGGTATAATTTGTCAATTTACTGGCCAACTTGATGTTGATCCCTTTCTTACCAATCGCCTTAGAAATTTCTTCTGGTTGTAAATAGACAGATGCACGACGGCGATCTTCATCTAAGTCAACAGAAGAAGGTTTGGCTGGTGTTAAGGCGCGACGAATAAGCAACGATTCATTGGTAGTATAATTGATAATATCAATATTTTCATTGCGCAATTCGCGAACGATACCATGAATACGAGAACCACGCATTCCTACACAGGCTCCTACAGGATCAATACGTTCATCATACGATTCCACAGCGACTTTGGCGCGTTCGCCTGGTACACGTACAATTTTTTTCACGGTAATTAAGCCATCTTCAATCTCTGGAACCTCTTGTTCCAATAGTTTTTCCAAAAAGCTATTATCAGTTCTAGACAATATAATGACAGGATTACTGTTGCGCATGTCTACTTTGCGAATGATGCCTTTTAGGGTATCTCCCTTGCGGAAGAAATCACCACGTACCATTTCACCTTTGGGCAATAATAATTCTACTCCTGTTTCATCATCTATAACTACCAACTCTCGTTTCAATATCTGATGTACTTCTCCACGTATTACTTCTCCTACGCGGTCTACATACATCTGGAAAATCTTATCTTTTTCTAATTCTAAGATTCTAGAAATAAGTGTTTGTCGAGCAGCCATGATGGCGCGGCGGCCAAAATCAAGGATGTGTACTCTTTGGTAACACTCTTCTCCTACTTCGTAGTCTGAATCTATTTCTAATGCTTCTGTTATTGTAATCTGAAAGCGATCGTCTTCCACTTCACCATCTGGTACAATTTCGCGTTTTCTCCAAATCTCTAAATCTCCTTCATCGGCATTCACTATAATATCAAAATTCTCGTCCGTGCTGTATTTCTTACGAATTAACGTACGAAAAACATCTTCTAGCACGCGAATCATTGTCGGAAGATCAATACTTTTTATGTGCTTAAACTCTTGGAAAGAATCTATTAAATTGATGCTCATGCTTTCATAGTATTTTATATTTATCCAAATCTACAACAGGTTTCTAAATTAAACTTCTTAAGCTCTTGTAAGAAGTTGGTCTATTTAATGCTCCTGCTATTTAAAAGACACGGTAACTACTGTTTTTTTAATGTTTTCAAACAGAATTTCCCGTTCGATGGTACGCAACTCTTTTTTCTTGCGCCCCTCTATACGAACTTTTTCTTCGTATACTACTTTAATGTGTGAATCTGTTACCTCTGCAAGTTTTCCTTTAATGTGTTTGTGATCGTCATTCACTTCAACCGTAACATTTCGGCCAATGTTTTTGTGATATTGACGCTTCAATATTAAAGGTGTTCCTACGCCTGCAGAAGAAACATCTAAAGTATATTTTTCTCCTAGCCAGTCATTTTCTTCTATTTGTGCTTCCAAATAGCGGCTAATTTTAACACAATGCTCATACGTCACTGCCTCATCACTATCCAAAAACAATTGGAGCACATCGCCTGGTAGTTGTTTGATTTCTACCAAAAACAAATGACTAAAATTTTCTTCTTGGAATTTTTCTTCTAGTAATTCCGTCAATTTCTCCGTCAATGAAGTCATTTTCTTGTAATTCTAACTTATAGGTCTATTACCCAAGTACAGATATATTTGCCATTCAGCTTTTATTGTCACAAAAGATAACTATAAATTATCTTTTTGTTGTAATTTTAGCTCGATAACGGCTATTAAAAAGAGGGAACAATTTGTTGTTCCCTCTTCTCTACGTATCGTTAATTCTAGCGCAAATATACAAATATATTACAGCAAATCAAAAGCTTGTTCCTTTACTTTTGTTAAGAATGCTCTTTTTAGAGTTATTTCCTTCCAAAAAGATCATAATTTTGATTCCTGAGCACCTTAAAGTTGGTTGTTTATTAAGAACATGAAAAAAAAACACCTATCCTACGACGAAGCCTTGCACAAATTACAGGCATATTGTGCTTACCAAGAAAGATGCCACAAGGAAGTGCGGCAGAAATTGCGTGACTTGGGTATATGGGGCGAGGAGGTAGACGAAATTATCAGTGAATTAATTACTGATAATTTTCTTAACGAACTGCGTTACGCTCAAGCCTTTGCTGGTGGAAAATTTCGGATCAAAAAATGGGGCAAAAAACGCATTGTACAGGCTCTTAAATTTAATCAAATATCGGCTTATTGCATCAAAAAAGCTATTCAGAGTGAATTGCCAGATGTGGCCTATGAACAGACCTTGCGTGATGTCTTAGAAAAAAAAGAGCGTCTATTGCGGGAATCTAATCCTTATAAACGCCGCCAAAAGTTGGCTCAATATGCCTTGGATAAAGGTTATGAGAGTGCCCTTGTTTGGAGTATTATCAATGAGCAGCCCATCAAAAAATAAAACAGTTGCCACGCTTTTATGATTACAACTCCAATAATGGATCCCAAAAGAAGTGTTTGAACTGCTGTACTTTGTTGTCTTTTACCGTCACGCCTTCTTCGCGCAGCAACATAGCCATTTTATCTCCTCCAAAAAATGCCCGCCCTGTCAACACTCCATTCCTATTCACGACTCTATGAGCAGGCACATCATCGGGGCAACGATTGAGGGCATAGCCTACCATACGCGATTGCCGCGATTGCGATAATGCTTTGGCAATAGCGCCATAACTGGTTACTCTTCCCTCTGGCACTAAGCGCACCAAGGCGTAAACATCTTCAACAAATTGTTTTTTATCCCATTCTATCATAATACCCCTTATAATTCTTCTTCCATCAAGAGTTCTTTATCTTTTAACATCAAGGCATAGGCATTGGTCCACATAGAAAGCACCATATAAGGCCCATAAACGACCAATACGGTATCCATCAATTCCTGTGCTGGTGTAGCCAAAACATAGAGGGAATAACCGATACTCAAGATGGCCAGCCCCAATAGTAAGCCCCCAATTCTACGCACGGTAGCAAAGGCACGCCAAGCTGTATACAAGGCAAATAAGCCGCCTATCAAATTGGCAGAGGCGTAGGCCATACTCGCCCAATCAAAAGAGGGAATAAGCGGACGTAGCCCCTCTAAAATGGCGGTTTCCTCTTCTCTCAAATGCAGCGCCGTATAAAAAAGTACGACTATCAGAAAGATATTCATCAAATACAAGCGACGCAAGACGTATTTTTTCTCTGTAGTAGAGGCACCTAAATTTAGTCTGGATAACCAATAATCCAGTTGTTGTACTTTTAAATCATCAGCAGCATCGGCCGCAACCGCCAATTTGTAAGCACGGCTGTAATAACTGCCCGCCTGCTCATTTTCTCCTTTATCTTTATAATAATGGCCTAATAAAGTACACGCCCATTCAATCGTATCTTTGAAGTAATCTGTCGCCAAAAAATGGAGGGCCTCATAGTGAATTTCGTCTAAGGCTCCTTGTTCCAAAGCTTGCTCTACCATTGGCCGATATTTGACCAAAGTTCCCTTGGTATCAACGCTTCCTTCTTGGGCATTGCTTTGTTGGTAACTCCAACTCAACCCTCGTTCTGTACACAACAGGCGTGTTTTAGGACGCAATTCTAGATTTTCTACTAAAATAGATTCTTGGAGCACCGCTAACAAAGTACTTCTGAAGGTATTGGAAACATCCTCAGGCGTATGGGGTTCTTGTTCTTTATCGTCTATGCTGGTCAAAACAGTCCATTCGGTAGAAGATGGAAAAGTGATGCCTGTAACCACTAGGTCATTGACCAATGCCAAACGGTTGGGCACTCGCTGTGATGCGTACAAAGCTTGTTCATAGGCTTGTTTGTAAAAAAACGTGGTTCGGGCAGGAAAAGTAATGCAGGCTATTGCCAATTGATGTACAACAGGAGAGCGATCTAAAATTTTTTGAGGGATAGGAATGGTAATGGAACATACTATACCTATTTCATTAAAGGCTTTGTAGTCTAATACTGTTCCTGCTGGAAAAGTAGTATCGTATAAAATGGTTGTTTTTTGTAAGGTTTGTTTCATACAGCAACAGCACAACTAACTAGTAGAGGAAAATATTGAAGCAACATGATAATCAAAAAACTAAGCAACAACAACATCTTCCCTAGAAATCTATGATTTACTTTCTTCATCCAAGTGATCCAATATATCTTCGTAATCTTGCGCATCTTCTACTTGTTGTGGTCCTTTATCATAAAAAAGATACGCCAAGGCCGTGAGTCCAATAGTTGCTATCGTATAAAAATACCAATAAAAATAGACATCGGCTATGGTGAGCAAACGCGGCAAAAAAATCAGAGCTAGGCTTACAAAAAAGAAAGCCCCTGCTAAAACCAGCATAAAAGTACTCAACAAGGATAAATGTGCCCGTTTTCGTATTCTGATTCCTACAAAAAAAGACCAAGCACAAACCATCAAACTGCGCCAACCAAAACCACGTGAAGGCGCGGCATAAACCTCAAAATCAAAGCCATTGACTTCTAGGTTTTGGAGATTTATTTTGAAAATATGCCAATAAAAATAGGTTAGTAGCATTAATACAATCAATGCTACCAACTGAATAATCAACATTAAACGCATATCTTGCTCTTTAGGAAATGAAGAATACAGTTCAGCTATCTAATACATCCTCTTCGTAAGAAATAGTGGTACTTTGCCCCAATCCTAAGCAATAAGCACTGCCTGCTGTCCCTACAATAACGTAAATAAGCCAAAAAGGAAACACTTCTATCAATGAAATATGGCTTGGCCGAAGCCACATCAGCACCATCCAAACTACGCCTACTACTCCTGCTACCATCCAAACAATGCCTAAAAATTTTCTTTGAGCAGCTACTTTGCTCCCCACTACCGCCGAAAAAGCAAAAATGACCATTGCCGCAAAAGCGGCCAAACGTGTTACAGGAATACCATTATCACTCGGAAATAAATCATCTGGACGACCGAGTTGCTCAATCATTCCAATCCAGTATATACCTGCACAAAACAAAGTAATGAGTGTAATAATATGAAGTAGGTGTAATTGCTTTATCATAGTAAGAATGATGAAGTTGTTTAAGAAGTTAATACTTATACAATACACTTCCCCCTATTGTTGTTGTTCCTTGAATTTGTACATAATAATAGCCCTCCTGTAAATGGGTAAGATTGACTTGGTGATTGCTTGGTAGTTCCCCCTCCCAAACCACTTGCCCAATCCTATTGTATACGACCACCTTGTACGATTCATCTAATGGTAGATCTGCTATTTGCACCCACCCCCAAGTAGGATTTGGGGCAATGGAAAAAGATGGAGTAGTAAAATCGGCACTATTGGTCATAGACAAAACGGAGGACAGGTCATCTTGTACAACCAATAGCTGATTATTATTTTGTATGGTACTAAAACCTGTAAGCACGACCTCATGGGTACTTAATAATTGAATATCATAGGCCATATCAAAAGAATTGCCCCCATAATACCTTCGATCTCGGATTTGCCCTACAGAGTCTACCGTTAGCAAAATCACATCTGTATTGGCAGTTGCGGTATTATACCCATAACCTGTTAGAAAATAAGTATTGGCATCCTTAATGGCCAAATCAAAAATAGCATCTCCATTGTTGGACTGTGGAATCGTGCCTTTCCATTGCACCTGTCCTGCCAAGTTGAGCCGAATCATATACGGATCAAAAGCAGTACTAGTGCTGGTTGCCATTTCTCCCACAATGACAATTTGATCTTGATAGCGTTTCATTTGCTTGCAGCCACCATTGTAAGGGCTAGTTATCACACTATCCCAAAGGGCATTTCCTACACTATCCAATGCCAACAATAAAACATTGTAGTTCCCACTAGGTTGCAACTGATCGGCCGCTACAAAATAGCCTCCAGTGGGTCGTTCTATAATAGAGACACCGACTTCATTGGTTCCAAAATCATACGTTTGGAGCCACTCCTGTTGCTTATTCTGATCAAATTTACTCACCAAAACATCATTGGCATTACCATTGGGTTGGTTACCAAATCCCGTCACGACAAAACCACCATCAGCGGTTGCCTTGATGTCATAAAATTGCTCAGATTGCCCCGCCAAACCATACTGATTGCTTGACACTAGTCTTCCTGATGTATCTAAAACCCAAATAGCACCATTGCCTCCAGCCACACCAATCACCTCCCCTGCGACAATCATTTCCCCATTTTGCACCAATAAATTATTTGGATAATCCAAATTGGGGCCGCCAAGGTAGCGTTCGGCATTGATAATATTTCCCTGAATATCTCGTCTGGTAAACAACACATCATTGCTCCCTAAAGGCCCCGCCTCTATTACTCCAAACACCCAAAAACTACCATCTGGCATTAGGTGACTCACCACTCCCTTTTCTCCTATCTGGAAATCACCAAAGGTGAGCAAATACGGCTGCGCCATACTAGGAACACCGCTAATTATTAAAACCACCAATGCAATACAAAACAATTTCATACATCTAAGGGCTTATTGTGGACTAATAAAAGCTTGTGTTCGGAACAGTAACCTTGGGTAATCTTTGTAGCCTCCCATGCCTCGGTGCATCACACTGGTATTGTCCCAAATCAACAAATCCCCTTCTTCCCACTCATGGATGTACTGAATAGAGGGATTTTCAATAGCGGCGACCAATTCGCCCATCAATCGATCCGAAGTTTCTGGAGCAACATTATGAACAGCCGCCTTGGCATGTCCAAAGTATAATCCTACACGTTGTGTTTCTATATGCTCATGCTTAATTTTGTGCAGGGCATCGGGCTGGCGTTCTTCCTCTGTCGCATCTTTAAAGTCAGGAATATCATCACAAGAGACCAACACGGTCTTATCTATCAACTCCTCTTGTGTGGCAGCAGGCAATTGTTCATACGCCCAACGCAAGTCTACAAAACCCGTTTGCCCTCCCTCTTGGGGAACAATTTTAGAGTACAAGAAATTAAAAATGTAATTATCCCCTGGCTGCCAAAAGTCGCCATCACTGTGCCAATACTCTGCTGCTTTATGCCCTTTTAGCAAAGTGCCATCTGGCAAGATATTGGAAACGCGTGCCAAGGCTGGATACTCCTTTTCTGTATTATTAAAACGCAGCCCCTCTGGCAAATGCAACGGTCTTCCAAAACGCTCGGTTAGCGTTACCAGTGTATCTACAGAAATAGATTGTCCCTTGATGGCGACCACGCCATGCTCTGGAACAGCTTTACGAATACGTTGAAAATCTTCTTCGGAGAGTTGATTTAGATTAATGTCTTCTATGACAAAGCCTAACATAATCATGAATTTTACGTAAAAAAATAATGCTTTTTGAATGGATTCAAGATAATCATTTTTTGTGGTAACTATTTATTTTGCACGCATTTAGTCCAACTATACACCACAGCTTAAGCTTCTAATTGTTCCAAGTGTTATTCGGCTAGATCATAGAAATTATGTACCTTTGTGCGCTTGTAATAAACCATTGCAGTAATGGCATCCATACATCTTGTTTTACACAATACATAATCATGGCTAAGTTAGCAGAAGAAATCCAAAAACGTCGAACCTTTGCAGTCATTGCCCACCCTGATGGTGGAAAAACAACCTTGACAGAAAAATTACTCCTGTTTGGGGGCGCAATCCAAACAGCAGGAGCCGTAAAATCCAATAAGATTAAGAAATCTACCACCTCGGATTTTATGGAAATTGAGAAACAAAGAGGAATTTCAGTAGCTACTTCTGTAATGGGATTCAATTATCGAGATTGCAACATCAATATCTTGGACACTCCTGGACACAAGGATTTTGCAGAGGACACCTATCGGACACTTACGGCTGTAGATAGTGTTATTGTGGTCATTGATGTAGCCAAAGGTGTAGAGGAACAAACAGAAAAATTGGTGGAGGTGTGTAGAATGCGTGATACACCTATTATTGTGTTTGTTAACAAACTGGATAGAGAAGGAAAAGAGGCTTTTGATTTGCTGGACGAAATTGAGGAAAAACTACAACTAACCACTTGTCCACTGAGTTGGCCAATTGGTATGGGACAATATTTTAAGGGAGTTTACAACTTGTATCAACAAGAGCTCAACTTGTTTGCACCCAATACCAAGTATGGTAATATCATGGCCTTTAAGGATATTGCCGATCCAACATTAGAGCAACATGTAGGTGAAGATATGGCCGAAACGTTGAGAGAAGAAGCAGAAGTGATTCAGGAAGTATACCCTCCCTTTGACAAAGAAGCCTACACCAAAGGCAAATTATCCCCTGTTTTTTTTGGTTCTGCTGTTAATAATTTTGGGGTCAAAGAGTTGTTGGATTGTTTTATTGAAATTGCGCCTTCTCCTATGCAATTCAACACAGAAGAACGTTCTATTGATCCTTATGAGGAAAATTTCTCTGGTTTTGTGTTTAAAATTCACGCCAATATGGATCCACGCCACCGCGATAGAATTGCGTTCTTGAGGGTCTGTTCGGGCACTTTTCAGCGCAATACCAATTATCTACACGTGCGTAAGGACAAAAAAATGAAATTCTCCAATCCCACCACCTTTATGGCTTCCAAAAAGGAAGTGGTAGACCATGCTTATCCAGGAGATATTGTGGGTTTGTATGATTCGGGCAATTTCAAAATTGGCGACACCCTCACTGAAGGGGAAAAATTGCATTTCAAAGGGATTCCGAGCTTCTCGCCTGAGCAATTTAAGTATATTGAGAATGCCGACCCTATGAAATCTAAGCAATTGGCCAAAGGTATCAAACAGCTCATGGATGAAGGGGTAGCGCAGTTATTTGTTAAGAATAGCAACAATCGTAAAATTATTGGAACCGTTGGTCAACTCCAGTTTGAAGTACTGCAATACCGCCTCAAACACGAGTATGGAGCTAGTTGTAGTTATGCTCCTATACAGCTACACAAAGCTTGTTGGGTGACGACGGACAATGAGGATAAATTAACAGAATTTAAGCGCAAAAAAGCCAATTATATGGCTGAGGATAAGGACGGCAGAGATGTGTATTTGGCCGAATCTAAATGGATGCTTCAAACGGCGCAAACGGATTATCCTGAGCTATCTTTCCACTTTACTTCAGAGTTTTAAGGTAGACGTTAAGGGTTATCCTGCAATATAAATAAGAGAATGACTACTGGTTGTTCTCTTTTTTTGTTTAAAAGCTAACCAACCTAACACCAGCCACCTACACAAAAAGTCATCTTTAGTATTTAAACTAAAGATGACTTCTATTTGCTACTCGACACTAGCAAGCAACAAATTTATGTAGATTTCTTAGAAGTTGGAAATACGCAATTTCCTATCCTTCCATATCTCTCAATTTCTCTGTGTTGTACTTTGCTTTAAGAACTTCTGCACGACGCTCCACAGAAGGCTTAGTAAAGTGCTTTCTTCCGCGTAGTTGTTTCATCAATTGCACTTTTTTGTGCTTGTTCTTGTATCTTCTTAAAGCTCTGTCGATGGATTCGCCATCTTTTACATTAATAATTAGCATGTGAAAAATTTATCTTTTTAAAATCTCGTGATAAGAGTTGTCTATTTTGGACACCAAAGGTAAGTAATAAATGGCGACTTTAAAAATATTCTTACTCAGAAGCCGTATTTTTTTGACAATCAAGTCTTAAAGTAGTTAAATTAAAAAAGGATTTATCGCAATGATAAACCCTTTTTTGCGCCCTCAACTGGACTCGAACCAGTGACCCTCTGATTAACAGTCAGATGCTCTAACCAACTGAGCTATGAAGGCGTGTACTCTAGTAGAGCGATGCAAATATAAGGCAGAATTTGAATTCTCCAAAGCTTTTGAAAGAAAAAATTTAAAGTTATGTCGTTTTTTTTCGTTCACTGTTTATAACTGCCTAATTATCAATTTAGTTCCAACACAAGAAAAAAAGATTTTTTTCAAAAAAAAGAAAATTACCTTAAAAAAACAATTGACATTTTATCACATATCAATAGACATTGTATTCCCTCCTCTTATCTGTTTACGTTTTATAAGGATTGCATCTTAATGGTTAAGATAAAAGAAGCTTATAAATGCCCTGATCTAAGGAGAGTTTCTTACTTTTGCGTCTTCAATGCTTTAACTAAATTATTACTAGTAAAAGTACAGCAGTGTTTTTTGGGTAGTTTGTTGTTTGTTATGCTATTGCGTTCCGAACCAACAAACTGGCTCTTATTGATAAAAAAATGACAATTTATGAGTTTATTGGTTTTGGGTACAGTAGCATTTGATACTATTGAAACCCCTTTTGGCAAGGCAGAACGTATTATTGGTGGAGCAGGTACTTATGTAGCTTGGGCAAGTTCTCACTTTTACAATAACATCCAACTAGTTTCTGTTATTGGCAATGATTTTCCTCAATCCGAATTGGACGCATTGCAAGAGCGTGGTGTAAAAATGGACGGTTTGGAAGTACGCGAAAATGAAAAATCATTTTTCTGGGCTGGGCGTTACCACAACAATATGAACTCTCGCGATACCCTAGCAACAGAACTCAATGTATTGGAGAATTACGCTCCTGTATTGCCCGATACTATCAAAAAGGTAGATTACTTGATGCTAGGCAACTTTGCTCCTGCTGTTCAGAAAAGTGTATTGGAGCAATTAGAAGAGCGCCCAAAATTGGTCGTAATGGACACGATGAACTTCTGGATGGACATTGCTATGGATGAATTGAAATCTGTAATCGCACAAGTCGATGTGCTAACCATCAATGATGAAGAAGCGCGTCAATTGTCTGGCGAATATTCTTTGGTCAAAGCAGCGCAAGTAATCTTAGAAATGGGGCCAACCCACCTTATTATCAAAAAAGGAGAACATGGTGCTTTGCTCTTCCACCAAGAGGGCATGTTCTACGTGCCTGCTATGCCATTAGAAGAGGTATTTGACCCAACAGGTGCTGGCGATAGCTTTGCAGGTGGTTATGTGGGCTATTTGGCGCAAACCAATGATTTTTCTTTTGAGAACATGAAGCGTGCCCTCGTGTATGGTTCTGTAGTAGCTTCTTATTGTGTGGAGCAATTTGGCCCCAACAAACTCAAGGAAATTACTGAACAAGATATCAAGGATAGAACCAACGCTTTCTTGGATTTGATGCGTATCTCGTTGCCTACAATGGCCTAATTTTCGATAAAAGTAACAGCTATTTTTTAGCCCAATAACAGCATTCTTATATCATAAGAATCTGACCTGTTTTGCTCAAAAAGTTACTAATCCTTACCAAAGCAACAAAAATACCCTAGTGAATCTAATTTTGCTAGGGTATTTTTTTATGTTTCCACAACAATCGTCTATATTGAACGAATGTATTAATAAATAAGGCGACAAAAATGGCCTTGACTCTACAACTTTTTTACTGCCCGTATACTTAGCACTATTCATAAGCAGTTAGAAAGTTTAATAAAACCAGTACAACACCTCAAGGATAAGGCAGCCGCCTTACTCTAATGACCTATTTTAACATGGTTGGCCTTTCTATGTATTGGGCTAACCTTCTCAAAACTTAGCTACTAATGAAAAAGCAATCGTTCTTTTTGCTGCTCCTCTCTATCTGTTTACTGCTTGCCGCATTTAAGCCAGCAAATATGGCAGTACAATTTGAAGCAGCCTCTTGGGAACAATCCAAAGCAAAAGCCCAAGCACAAGGCAAACTCTATTTTGTTGATTTTGATGCCAGTTATTGTGCTACCTGCCGTACGATGGATGAAGGCACCTATATGGACGAACGTTTGGCTAGTTATATTTCTAGCAATGTAGTGGCACAACGCGTAGATGTTCAGGATTTTGATGGGGTGATGTGGTCGCAACAATACGAAGTAGAAGCCTTGCCTACTATGCTTATTTTTAATGAAAAAGGAGATTTAGTCCGTCGTTTGGTGGGCTATCAAAGTGCAGATGATTTGTTGGGTGAATTCGAAAATGCACGCAATGCCAATACTACCCCAACTCCTACACCTGCCAAGAATGAACCACAACCTATTGCCCCCGATCAGCCAATGGTAATGCCCGAACAGCCCCAGCCAGTTGGAGCAACCACTACTGAAGAAGACAAAATAGCTGAAGCCAAAGAACAAGGCTTGGGCTTGTACGAAATTGCAGTACGTCGTCAAAAATCTAAAGGATATGGGGTGCAAATAGGCATGTTTAGCAACTATGAGCGCGTATTAGAGCAAGCCAGTTATTTAAAGAAAAAATACACCAAAAAAACAATGGTACACGTAGCCAAATACAAAGGTGATGTCGTATATCGCTTGCTTGTTGGAGAATTTAATACCAGACGCGAGGCTGCTTATTTTAGAAATGATCTTCGCAAAGATAATATTGATGGACTACTCAAAGATTTGTCGTTGATGTTCTAATTTTCTAAATAGAAAAAAGTATCTATATAGGGCACAATGGCAATTGTGCCCTATATTTATTTTGTGTAGGCGATAACCCATTTTACAGTGCATTCAATTTTCTATTACCAATGAGTACCTTACTTTACAACATTGATACGTTGCTTTTGGCCAGCCCTCAAACGCCTAAATTGGCTCGTGGAGAGGCTCTACAACAACTGCCTCAACTCGACCATGCCTTTGTGCTGGTAGAAAGGGATAAAATTGTGCAATGGGGCCACATGAAAGATTGTCCAAGCCATGCCGTAGACGAACGCGTAGATGCTACAGGCTGTTTTGTATTGCCCACTTGGTGCGATTCGCACACTCACTTGGTCTTTGCCAAGCACCGTGCCCCCGAATTTGTCGAAAAAATCAAAGGCAGTTCTTACGAAGCCATTGCACAAAAAGGGGGCGGCATTCTCAACTCGGCTCGCCTGCTACAACAAACCCCCGAAGAGGTTTTGCTAGAGGCTGCCCTAGCTCGACTCCAAGAGGTGCAACGCTACGGCACAGGTGCCATAGAAATCAAAAGTGGTTATGGCCTCACGGTAGAAGCAGAACTCAAAATGTTGCGAGTCATCCAGCAACTCAAGACACATACATCCATGCCCATCAAAGCCACCTTTCTAGGCGCGCATGCCTTGCCCTTGGCATACAAAAACAATCGAGCAGGGTATTTGGATTTGATTATTAATAAAATGCTTCCTCAAATTGCCGAAGAAGGCTTGGCCGATTACATCGATGTTTTTTGCGAAAAAGTAGCCTTCTCTGTGGCCGAAACGGAACAATTGCTAGAGGCAGGTGCCCAATATGGCCTTAAGCCCAAAATACACAGCAACCAATTCAACTGCATGGGTGGCATTGAAGCAGCCGTGAAGCACCAAGCCATCTCTGTAGACCACTTGGAGGTCATCAATGAGCAGGAATTGGCCTGTTTAGCCCAAGCCGATACGATTGCTACCTTATTGCCTTCTGCTCCCTTCTTTATTAATGATGCCTATCCAGAAGCACGCAAAATGGTCCATGCCAATCTAGCCTTGGCCTTGGCAAGTGATTACAACCCTGGTTCTACGCCTTCGGGCAAAATGCCTTTCGTACTTTCCTTGGCTTGTATCAAGCTACGCTTGCTCCCCGAAGAGGCCATCATGGCCGCCACCCTCAATGGAGCGTATGCGATGGAGGTGCAAAATCAAGTCGGCTCTATTAGCAATGGCAAACTCGCCAATCTTATTTTGACTAAACCAATGGACAATCTAGCGTACATGCCTTATGCCTTTGGAAGCGATTGGATTCAGCAGGTTTGGATTGCTGGAGAACGGGTGTAGTAGGGGGATTGCGAATAGACACTTTTTGAAAGGTAGTGTAGTATTGTTATCTTGTGCGTAGACCTATTTATCTTATTCTTAATATAAGAATCAAATGCAAAGAATTGTTGTAAAAAACTTCTTGGGAATACAAGAAGTAGATATAAAAATTGGGAAGGTACTAGTGCTTATTGGGGAGCAAGCTAGTGGTAAAAGTACCTTGGCGAAGTTGATTTATTTTTTTCAGACGATTCAGGGAGATATTTTTGATATTTCTTTCACCAATAATGGTAAAGAGGCATTCAGAAGTGGGTATGATTTAGAAAAATTTATCGCTGACAAGTTTTATAATCTTTTTGGGTCCACACAATTTTGGGACGCTTTTGAAGTAAGTTATTCTTATGGAGATAATAAAACCATAGCACTAAGTATTTCTGATAATAACAAAGCATTACAAGTTCAAATAACATCTTACTTAACGGAAGCAGTCCTCCAAGTTTATAAAAATATACTAAAAGATACTTCGTCTAACTTTTCCCAGTTACTTAAAACACCTATAAATCAAGCTCTATCAGATATAAACAAGAGACATTATTTACTCGTACAAGTTTTTGAATTGCAACAAGCACGTAGTTTATACACAATAGCTGGCAGAAACGCTACGGTAAGCTATTCAGATTTATTTGAAAAATATTTATTTTCTAGCTTAGAAAGAAGTATTAAGGAACAACGAGCAGCAAAACACCCTGCTAAAAAACAGAATACAGATGAAATTTTTATGCTAGAGTTTGTAAAGCATGTGGAGTCTATTAAGGAAAAATTGAGTAGCCCCAAAGCTATGCAAGAAATTATCAATAGTCGTGAAGAAAATGAACACTTAGTATTAGCCAACGAAAAAATAGAGCGCATTCTCAAAGGGAAATATGTTCAAGATGCAATGGGAGAAAGAATTAAACTTCATGGACAAAATAACAAATACGTTCTCCTCAAAAATGCCTCCTCTGGACAACAAGAAGCCATTAGAATTCTTCAAGATTTGTTCCTCCTTATAGCAGAGGAACGCACCGAAATGCGAGTCTTTGAAGAGCCAGAGGCTAATTTATTTCCCATAGCTCAAAAGGAAATGATAGAACTCATGGCCCTAATGCTCAATGTAGTGCCAGATTCTAGTATCATCATTACCACACACAGCCCTTATATTCTTTCTGTTATTAATAATTTGCTTTTTGCAGGACAAGTAGCCGCCAAAAGCCCTGAGAAAAAAGCAGCTGTACAGGAGCTAATCCATGAAAAAATTTGGCTACAGCCAGAAGATGTCAATGCTTATTCTCTCGGCAATAGTTATGATCCTGATAAGAATTATTTTGAAGATATTTTCAACGCAACAACAGGTACCATCGACCAAAATTACTTGGATGCTGTTTCTGAAATGCTAGGCGAAGAGTTCTATCAATTGATAGATATTAATAACCAGTAGACCATTATGAGTAAAATAGAAGACCTGCTGGTACATATACAACGTATATTTCCAGATAAAAAAATTGAGGCGTATTACCATAAAGAAACTGCTCCCAAAATATGGATAGAGGATTCTGAGGAAGCCAACAAAATCCTTCATCATATTAATTTGCCCAACAATCTTCCTGTTACCAAAACCTTCCAAGTAGAAAACCCTAAGGAAAAGACAATTGTAATTTTGGCAGTAGATGGAGCTGGAATTGTAGGCGATAGTCAAAGCTCTTGTGATCCTGCTTTTTTTGATGATACCTGTTTTTGCTTGGCAGAATTTAAGTACAATGCTAAGTCCAGAAAAAATAAAAATAAACGCTTACAAAAAGCAATAGAACAATTGGAAGCCTCTATCCAAAAGTTTGATGTTCTCCAAATAAAAGCACTCGATTATCAATTAGAAGCTTACATAGGCAAGCCTCCTATTTATCCTAAAACTACGCCTCGTATTCAAACTAAAGCCATAGAATTCTCTCAAAAATATACCATAATTCTAAAAGAAGTAAACATCAAAACATTCCACTAAAAATTTAATAGAAGTCAGCACAACAGCCCTCTCTAGAAAATGTATCTTTGCAACTCTTATCAAAAGCAATTTATTTATGGCAAAGAACGATCAACCCCTAGCAGAGCGCATGCGCCCTCAAACTTTAGAGGATTACAGAAGTCAGCACCATTTGGTAGGGCCTAAAGGGACACTAACCAAGGTTTTGGCCGTAGGGCGCATTCCTTCCTTAATTTTGTGGGGGCCACCTGGCACTGGCAAAACCACCTTGGCCAATATTCTGGCCAAAGCCTCTGGGCGCACTTTTTACAGCCTTTCGGCGATCAATGCTGGTGTGAAGGATGTACGTGAAGTCATCAAACGGGCAGAGGGCAATTTGGGTTTGTTCAATCCAAAGCAACGGCCCTTATTATTCATTGATGAAATTCACCGATTTAGCAAATCACAGCAAGATGCCTTGCTTGGAGCCGTCGAAAAAGGCGTGGTGACGCTGATTGGAGCGACGACCGAAAATCCGAGTTTTGAGGTAATTCCTGCCTTGCTCTCGCGCTGCCAAGTGTATATTTTGGAGAGCTTGGACAAAGAAGATTTGGTGGCCTTGCTTCACCATGCTTTGGAGAACGATGCCTTGATGCAGCAAAAGAAAGTGACCTTAAAAGAGGTGGATGCCTTGTTGCGTTTTTCGGGAGGTGATGCACGTAAATTGCTCAATGCCTTTGAATTGATTTGTTTGTCTGAACAAGAAGAGGAAGTTATCGTCACCAATGAGTTGGTCTTGTCCAAAGTGCAACAAAACATGGCGCATTATGACAAAACAGGTGAACAGCATTATGATATAAGTTCGGCATTAATCAAATCCATTCGGGGTTCTGATCCCAATGCTGCAGTGTATTGGTTGGCAAGGATGATTGAGGGGGGCGAGGATGTGAAGTTTATTGCTCGACGACTCATTATAGCCGCATCAGAGGACATTGGTCATGCCAATCCGACGGCCTTGGTAATGGCTACCAATACCTTTCAGGCTGTTTCGGCTGTGGGTTTTCCAGAAAGTCGTATTATCTTGAGCCAGTGCGTCACTTATTTGGCTTCATCCCCCAAAAGCAATGCGGCTTATATGGCAATTAATAAGGCACAGAAATTGGTGCGCCAAACAGGCGATTTGCCCGTCCCGTTGCACTTGAGAAACGCGCCAAGCAAGCTTATGAAGCAATTGGACTATGGCAAGGATTATTTGTACAGCCATGATTATCCTGGCAATTTTGTAGCCCAAGAATATATGCCTAATGCCATTGCCAACACCAAGCTGTATGATCCTGGCAAAAATCAACGAGAGCAGGCGCATCGAAATTATTTAAAACATTATTGGAAGGACAAGTATAATTATTAGACGATGAGAGTTGTTTTGCAACGTGTACAAGAAGCCAAGGTAGTCGTAGAAGGAGAAACGATTGGAGCCATTGAACAAGGGTTGTTATTGCTATTGGGCATAGAAGCGGCCGATGGCCCAGAGGACATTCAGTGGCTTTGTAGAAAATTGTTGGGCTTGCGTGTGTTTAGTGATGCCGCAGGCAAAATGAATCATTCGGTCCAAGATGTGGAAGGGGGCATTTTGGTGATTAGTCAGTTTACCTTGTTTGCCAATGTCAAGAAAGGCACCCGCCCTTCTTTTGTGGGGGCAGCTCCTCCTGCACTAGCCATTCCATTGTATGAGCAATTTGTACAAACCTTGGAGCAAGGCTTGGGTCGTCCTGTGGCTACGGGCGAATTTGGGGCAGATATGAAAGTCTCTCTCCTCAATGATGGGCCTGTTACCATTTTGTTAGATTCTAAAAATAAAGGTTAAAGTGGCTATTCTTCATTCCCTTTGATTGAAGAAATCCTTCCCTTGATTTAAAAGCACTTGTTTTTGCCAACTATTTTAGTGTTTTTTCGTCTAATAAAGTAGCCTGTGTAAGCAGTATTTTGCTGTAGCTCGGGTTTTTAGATTCAACAAGAAACAAAAAATGGATTCTATTACACAAGCGACCTTGGGTGCTGCGGTTGGTCATGCAGTTTTAGGAAAGAAAATGGGCAACAAGGCCATTGTTATTGGTGCTATTGCAGGCACTATTCCTGATTTAGATATTATTTCTCAAGTATTCAGTTCACACGATATTTATGGCTTAATCTACCACAGAGGATTGAGCCATTCTATTTTCTTTACCTTATTTGCTTCGCCCATCTTTGCTTGGTTGAGTTTGCGTTATTACAAAAGCGGACTTCAGGAGAAAAAAGGTACACAAGTACTTTGGACAATACTCTGGAGTGTGCTGTATACGGCTGTTTTGGCAGCGTTTGGAGCAGGGGCGTATTATTCGGGAAGTGGTGTTTTTTATGGCCTGTTTGCACTAACGGCTTTGGGGGTAATTCCTCTGTATAGAGTCCTCCAAAAAGGCATTGCTCAACGCGCAGCAATTGAATACGAGCCGAGTTTCAAGACATGGACATTGATGTATATGCTGGCCTTTCTGACCCATTGGATTATTGACTCTTGTACCTCTTATGGTACGCAAATTTTTGAGCCATTTTCCAATTATCGGGTTAGTTTTAACAACATTGCTATTGTTGATCCATTGTATACCGTTCCGATGATTCTAGGATTGATCGGGGTTATTTTTGCAAAACAATACAGCACAGAAAAACGCTGGAACTATATGGGTTTAACCCTTTCTACCCTGTATATGGGCTTGACTTTTGGAGTCAAATTTCACATGAATGGGGTGGTCGAAAAGAGTCTACAAGCACAAAATATTGCTTACGAGGAGTATATTACGTATCCCAGTATTTTTAATACCGTTCTTTGGCAAACAACGATCAAGGCCAAGGATACGTATTATTATGGCAATTATTCCCTGTTTGACAGCCAACCCACTATAGACTTTATCAAATTGCCCAAAAATCATGCGGTTATTGATAAATATGATGGCCACGAGTTTATAGAAATTCTAAAATGGTTTGCTAGGGGCTATTACAATCTCTCGGAGAATGCCGATGGTAGTTTGACTTTTAATATCCTGCTTTTTGGAGTAATTGGCGTGCCTGAGGATAGTGACATTCCACTGGATGATCGCTATGTGTTTCGATACCAAATCAAAGAGGAAGCAGGGGAATTGCTGGTGGAACCTGATCGAGATGTGGAACGATTGCCTATAGCGGAAGTGGCTGCTGTGCTTTGGGAACGGATTAAGGGAAATTAGGGGGCGGGGTGATTTGGGGTGTTTTTTTGTGGTAGAATTTTATGTTATTTGGTTGTCTGTAATATTGTACAATAGATGCTAATTGGGTTGGTTATTCATATTTTATGTAAATATATGAATTTATTTTAATTATTGTAAATTATACATAACAAACACCCTCTACTTTTGCGCCTATTTTTATTGGATGATTTATTTTTGCGCTCAACTATCTTGAATTGCGCCTACTTTTTTTCTTATATTGCGCTTATAATTTATAATAGATGACCAAAGGCACTCATTTTTCACAAAAAAAACCTGTTTTTCATAGGTTCCAGACTCCTGAAGAAGGAAATATTGTAGGGTATGCTGCAATTGTAGATAGGCTAAACCTACCTATGCCAATGGTAAATCCTATCATGCTGGTCTGTGACCAAAATAAAAACTATCAAAACAAAGATTGGGTTATACTACCAAAAAGTTATTTACCAGAAGACAACCAAGGATTAAGTGAAGTCGAAGCTCTCTTTAAACATCTAGTTTTTGCTCTGAAATACGAAGGCATCAACCTATTGGTATTCAAATGCTTAACAAAACACTATTCCGAAACACAATTA
Source organism: Aureispira sp. (assembly GCA_045105775.1). Classification (GTDB taxonomy): domain Bacteria; phylum Bacteroidota; class Bacteroidia; order Chitinophagales; family Saprospiraceae; genus Aureispira. The sequence goes on along the minus strand of JBGCDW010000144.1, from coordinate 13,004 downwards.
ACTAGGTTAGTAAATATCGCACCTACAGGTCAATACAGTAGAAGAATATGGTTTATCATAGAGTGGCTAATCGGAAAACAACTAGAGGGGAAGGAAAATCTTAGTAAGAAAAGCTATGTGCCAGTAGTAGATTCGACTCAACAATATTCCGTTGAAGGTCAAAAATCTCCCCGACATTTAATCATTAATAATCTTCCAGGTACCCCTGAGTTTTGTCCTATGATTAAAAAAACTAGTCGGTTAGAAAAATACATCAAGGACAATCTTTCGAATAAAAAAAATGACTATTTAAAGGGAATTCGCAAAGAAATAATTCAACGAGCATCCGCCTTCTTACTATTAAAAGATTCTAAAGCATCATTTTCAATTGAAGGAGAGAGCCCTAAAAGCAAACGAGCGGCAAGATGGGGTCAAGCAATTGGGCAAGCGGGTGCCAAAGAATTGACTAAAGACGAATTGAGAAGACTGCAACAAGTAGTAATTGAAAACACTCGTTTTATTGAAATGGGATTCCGTGAAAAAGGTGGTTTTATAGGTGAGCATGACCGAGTAACAGGTGAACCAATACCGGAACATATATCTGCAAAATGGCAAGATTTACCAAAGCTCATAAAAGGTTTAATTGAAACCAATAAAATGCTTGTCAACAGTAAAATAGATGCAGTTATTTCTGCTACAATTGTTGCATTTGGATTCGTTTTCATACATCCTTTTGAAGATGGCAACGGAAGAATTCACAGGTATCTAATTCATCATCTATTAGCTAGAAAACAATTTTCTCAACAGGGAATAATATTTCCTGTATCTGCGTCTATATTGGATCATATTAATGATTATAGAAAAGCCCTTGAAGCCTATTCACACCCATTACTTGATTTCATAGAATGGGAAGCAACTAAGGATCATAATGTAAAAGTCCTAAACGAAACAATTGATTACTATAGATACTATGATTCCACAGCACAAGCTGAATTCTTGTACGATTGTGTATTTGATACCATCGAGAACATCATCCCCCTTGAAATATCTTATTTATCCCAGTATGCCAATTTTAAAGAGGTAATCGATGATGAATTTGAAATGCCAGACAGGCTTGTTGCATTATTAGTGAAATTTTTGAGCCAGAATAATGGAACCTTTTCGAAAAGAGCGAAAGAAAAAGAATTTTCAAAATTATCAGAAGAAGAAATCAAATCAATAGAAAAACTATACAATGATGTTTTTGATTAAACTACAGACAACAATGTGTAAAAATGTATTAAAACACATTTTTACACTAAACTCTGTTCGCGCTCCCTACGGCAGCACAGCCCAGAACTAGGCATATAACCCATTACCAAAACAAAAAACTTCGCTTGATTTTGACAACAGAGTATACTCCCGACTCCGTTGAGCAACAAATTATTTCCGTTTATTGTAAACTAAATTAAAAAAGTATCCGTTTTTGGGAAATTTTTTATAAATTTGTACGTATGTACATAATAGAAATCGCTTCAGAGTCTAAGCACCAAATTGAAATTACCCGACTAGAAGATGGTGCCTATAAATACCTAAATAAAGCTCGCTATTTTTTTGACTGGAAAACCGAAAAAGGTTTTGATGTATATAAACTGTGTATTGTAGGATCAAATGACATTTTGGGACTTATTTCTCTAGAAAGAATACCTAAAGAGTGGAGAGTACACATTAGACTTTTAACCGTGTCCATAGAAAACAAAGGGGAAGGCAAACAGTTTGACAATATTGCTGGAAATTTAATAGCGTACGCAGCTAAAATTGCGGTTCGTGATTATGCTGAATATGCTTGTGTATCATTAAGACCCAAAAGTCAAATTGCACAGCATTACATTAACAAGTACAACATGAAATCAACGGGTATGACCTTAAGTATGGAGGTGCCAGAAATATTAGATTTAATTAAATTATATGATCATGAAAAGTAAAAAAAGTAAGACTTTTATTGAAAATGCTGAATATGGTTTAGACTCAAGATATAAATCGAAAAAAGAACATGAATCAGAAGCTGCAGCATTAATGGAAGCTCGCTTAATGAGGATGAAAAATTTATCTAAGGATCAAATTAATCGCGCTAAACTCATGCAGTTAAAGTTAAAAATGGAAGAATATCTGAAGCAACCTGTATATGACGGCCAAAATCATTTTTCTAATTTTTTGAAAGCATATGTTGATACAATTTATTCAACTAGGAGTAAGTTTGCTCACGATATTAATATTACTCCAATTAGACTTAGCCAAGTTATTAACAACCATAGAGCGCCTAAAGATGAATTCATAAGGAAGCTTATGATCCATTCTGAAAGGGTTTTTAAAAACATCTGTGACTTTCAAAATAAAATTTGGTACAGGGTTTATTTTCATGAAAAAATATGTAATACCATGTCAAGCCAAGAGGAATGGAGACCAAACCTTGAAAAGGAGATCACGTTGAGTGAACCAATAAAATAAAAAACACCTCCCCCCACCAAGCACCAAAGAACAAACAATAAAAAAATGCTCAAGTTTTTATTAGGATTGCTATTGATCCTGACCCTTGTGGTGACCATTATCTATTTCAAATCTATCCATTACACCACGCACGCACTAGATCCAGATCCCGAGCGTTTTACAGCTATTCAAACGGAGGAGGATATAGATAGTTTGGTAGACCAACTGGTCTCAAGCATGACCCTCAAGGAGAAAATTGATCAGATGTGTGGGGAAAAAAGTTGGCGTTCTGCTCCTAAATTTCTCATCAATTTTTTTGTAAGAAATAGGTTTCCTCATGTATATGTAGGTAAAAATAAGCGACTGGGTATTCCTCCTTGGGTGCTTTCTGATGGGCCAAGAGGGGCAAGGGTGATGGACAAAGCAGTGAATGGGGTAACTACTTTTCCAGTAGCGATGGCAAGAGGCGCGAGCTGGGATATTCATTTGGAGCGAAAGGTCAATGAAGTGATTGCTATAGAGATGAGGGCTAATAAGACCAATTATGCCGCAACGCCTTGTATCAATGTATTGAGACATCCAGGCTGGGGAAGAGCACAAGAAACGTATGGGGAAGACCCTTGGCATTTAGGCCAATTTGGAGTAGCAGCCGTTCAAGGCATTCAACACCATAATGTAATGGCTTGCCCAAAACATTTTGCTTTGAATAGTATCGAAAATTCAAGATGGGTGGTCAATGTAGAGGTAGATGATAGGACGCTAAGAGAAGTTTATTTACCGCATTTTAAAAAGGTTGTTCAAGAAGGCAAAGCGGCATCCCTTATGAGTGCTTATAACTATGTAAGAGGGGAACAGTGTGGGGCAAACAAAGAATTGCTCACTGATATTCTTAGAGAGGAATGGGGTTTTGAAGGCTTTGTAAGCTCAGATTGGATATATGGCTTATATGATGGTATTGGTGGCATTAAAGCAGGTTTGGACGTGGAAATGCCTTGGCAGCAGCAATACAAATATAAGACGATTAAAAAGGGTATTAAATCTGGTGAAATTACCCTTCAGCAAATTGATGCCATGGTGACTCGAATTTTAAGAACAAGATTACGATTTGCCTTTGCAAAAGATAAAATGGACTATGACCAAGGTTTAATTGCCAATGAACAGCACATTCAACTAGCACGGGAAGTGGCAGAAAAGAGCATGGTATTATTAAAAAACAACAATGTACTTCCTTTTCAATCTGCAAAAAATAAAAAAATTGCAGTAATTGGACGCTTGGCAGATCTTGAAAATACAGGCGATCATGGAAGTAGCAATTCCACTCCACCTTATGTCATTACTCCTTACCAAGGCATAAAAGCATTTCACGAAAAATTGGGCAATGAAGTCATCTTTAATGATGGTTCGAATCTGGAGGAAGCTAAAAAAATAGCCAGCACAGCAGATGAGGTTATATTGGTGGTAGGTTATACGTACGAAGATGAAGGAGAATATATTATTCTTTCTCGTAAAAAAATGATGAAATCTGCCAAAGCAAAAAAATTAATTGGAAAAAAAGGGATGGGCGGCGACCGTTGTTCGCTCCAACTATTGGCAACAGATGAATTACTAATCAACACCTTAGCTCCTCTCAATGCAAATACAGTAGTTACTTATGTAGGGGGTAGTGCCATAGATATGAGTAACTGGGAAGAAAAAGTACCCGCTATTCTTTTTGCTTGGTATTCGGGTATGGAAGGGGGCCATGCCTTGGCCAATATTTTATACGGAAATGCTAATCCAAGTGGAAAGTTACCTTTTACGATTGCTGCCAATGAAAAAGATTATCCAGCATTTAATCCATATATCGATCATATCCAATATGGTTATTATCATGGCTATACCTTGTTTGAGAAAGAGAAAAAACCAGTTGCTTATCCTTTTGGCTATGGTCTTAGTTACACGAGCTTTGAATATTCTGGTTTGGCCCTTGCCCATTCAAATTTGCAATTGAACGACACGCTAAAAGTAGCAGTAACGATCAAAAACACAGGAGAAATAGCTGGGGCAGAAGTTGCCCAACTCTATATTGGATTTCAAAATTCTCAAATTGACCGTCCCTTAAAATTATTGCGAGGATTTGATAAAATATATCTTAAACCCAAAGAAGAAAAGACTATTATTTTCAAATTACCCATTAAGGATATTGCTTACTATAATACGTCGTCCAAGGATTGGGAAGTTGAAGAAATGGAATACAAAATATTTGTAGGCGGCTCTTCTAATACAAAAGAATTACTGGTTGATAAATTTTTTGTCATAAAATAGACCTTGAAGTTGAGTACTCAAAATTGAGTAAGTGCATCTCTGAGTTGTTAAGAGTTATTGTAAATGCTTGGCACTCCTTAAAAATATAAAATCAAAATGGGGGCAGTTCGATAAAATACAAGCCCCAAACACTGGCTGCCTAGCCAATCTGAATACTGCCATTTTTTTCTTCCAATACTTGATTTTTAGGCTAGTTAACAGGAGTTAAAGTGGTTCATTTTTTATCAGGTTTGTTTTTTATATCAGGTATCACCCTCATTAGGCTGGTTATCCACTATATTGCTGTATATATACTATTCGAGCTGGGTCTACACAACTTTTGTGAATGCATGGGTCTTTCTTTGTATATTGTGTTTATATAATTAAAACTAAATAGAAAAGTATGAAAAAATTAGTAGCAGAATTTATGGGCACCATGTGGTTGGTATTAGGCGGCTGTGGAAGTGCCGTTTTAGCCGCTGGAATTCCTGATATAGGAATAGGTCTTGTAGGAGTATCGCTTGCGTTTGGACTTACAGTATTAACAGGAGCTTATGCTTTAGGGCACATTTCTGGAGGTCATTTTAATCCTGCCGTATCTGTAGGTTTATGGACTGGAGGAAGGTTTGATAAGAAAGATTTACTGCCTTACATTGGTTCTCAAGTATTGGGAGGAGCTTTTGGGGCAGCTATTTTGTACTTAATCATAAGTAGTTCAGCTGATTTTTCTGGAGTTGGTTCAGCACCAGGTGCTTTTGCAACAAATTTTTATGATGCCAATGTATATGGGGTCAACTTTGGACTGGTAGGCGCGTTGGTAACAGAAGTCGTCATGACTTTTATGTTCTTAATTGTAATTCTTGGGGCAACGCACAAGAATGCTTCCCCAGGTTTTGGAGGAATGGCCATTGGTCTGGCTTTGACATTAATTCACCTAATAAGCATCCCTGTAACCAATACCTCTGTAAACCCAGCAAGAAGTACAGCAGTCGCTATTTTTGCGAATGCCCATGCAATGGGTCAATTATGGTTGTTCTGGGTTGCTCCAATTGTAGGTGCAGCTTTGGCAGGATTGGTTTACAAGTTTATTTTGTCAGAAGAGACTAATTAAAACAATACCCATACATATAGGCGACTTTGTAGTGCATTCAAGGTTTTTGGCTCCTATCAAGCTTTGAATTGAACTGAAATTTTTGTGCTTCGAAGTCGCCTATTTTGCATAAACGAACCGTTCGAGAGAATGCATTCGAATGCGGAGGCTTGTTCCCACCTGTGGCATTTCAAAAGCACGCCCCAAAACTAGGGCACTACAACAAGCTCCATAAAGCCCAACCATTTATGGCCTAATCAAGTTGAATACCCCAAAATACGTATAACTCGAATACACATTACATGTAGTCACAACTCATAACATTGTATATAGTTTATTATAGATAATTTTCTGCTGGAAAATTCTGGTGACCGCTCAATAGATTAGTTTTTTTTATTAACTTAAGGGGATGAGCGTCCCCAACAAACGACACATGCATCGCGTTTAAGCCAATCCACGAATGCTTGGATTTTGGATAAGACCATTGATACCATCAATGAAGATAAACACGACTGTTTTTTGAGGATAATCACAAACAAAACATCTAAGAAGCTATAATTTAATTTGCATGATTAATATTCTAAAAGAATATTTACATGTAAGAACAACAATGCAGTAATATCATGAAACACTACAAAATTGCGGTTCTGGGACCAATTCCAAGAGACAGAATTATAACACCTTCCAAAGAGGTGATAGAAAAGTATGGTTGCGCTACACATACTACCATAGCGCTTTCCAATTTACTAGGCGAAGATGGGACGGTTTATCCCATAACACATGTGCAGAAAAAGGATGAACAAAAGGTTAAAGACGTTTTTGAACCTTATAATAATATTGTTACCGACTATATTGACTCTTCAGCCGATCAAGGGGATGTTATAACTCTTACGTTTAAAAACCAAAATGTACGAGAAGAAAAGCAAACTGCTTTTATGAATCCTATTAAACAATTGGATGTATTGGAGGTTTTAAAATCGGATGCTTTTGTAATGGTGCCTGTTACGGATTTTGAAGTCCCCTTGGCTACATTAAAGTTTATCAAAGCTCATAATCCTAGTGCAAAGATTATTTTTGATGCACATGGCCCTACCAACTGTTTGGCTATTGATGGGGCACGATACATGAAAGTGTGGGTAAATAGAGATGCCTGGTTGCCTTATATAGATGTGCTAAAAATGAATTTGGAGGAGGCGCATTGTTGCTGGTTTGAGGATGACTTTCACAAAAAGGATTTGTATACTTATGATGATGAATGTAAGAAGCAACTCCCAAAATTTGCACAGCACTGCATCAATCTAGGTGTTAAAGCGGTATACATTACCTTAGATTCTAGAGGGGTCTTGGTTTTTTATGCTGAAGGTGGCGAATTAAAACAAGAAATTGTAAAATGTGTCCAAGTAGATCATGTAGTGGATACAACAGGTTGTGGTGATTCTTTTGCGGCTGGGCTAGGCTATAGCTTGGTGGTACACGAAGGGGATTATGCCAAAGCTGCACAATATGGTAATGCAATGGGTGCCCAACGTACTCAGGGCAGAACATTTGAGGTGTTTAAAACATTAGAAGAAACGGAAAAAATGATTGCCGAGAATTATGACAAATAACTTAAAAAATTTATTGAGCACTCCAGAGTGGTTGGTAACAGTAGATGGTTTTGATGCAAATAAGCTCAATGCTAACGAAACTTTATTTACCATAGGTAATGGGTATTTAGGCACCAGAGGAAGCCTAGAAGAAGGGCATTATGCAGGTTTGCCAGGTACTTATATCAATGGTGTATTTGATGCTTCTGATTCATTTATCATTGATATGGTGAATACTCCAGACTGGACAGCATTGTCTATTTGGGTGAATGGCGAAAAACTGAATATGCATGCTTGTGACGTTTTGGATTATTCCAGAGTATTGGATATGAAGCAAGGAGCCTTGTACAGAAGTACTCGCTTCAAAGACAGAAAAGGTAGAATTACAAGGTATGAAAGTATTCGTTACGCCAGTTTTGCCCAGCAAAACCAGTACGAAATAAAAGCGACCCTCACCCCAGAAAATTATTCGGGCACCATACGCGTAGAAGCTCCCATTGATGGAAATTCATTTAATCTTGATTTGGAACCTGCCTATAAAGAAAAGCCTAATTTTGGCCCTGAAGTTCAATGGGATAAATGGACAAAGAGCAAACACTTGACCTTTGTAGATTCAGGAAGTAGTGAAGCAGGCATCTTTTTGAGTTTGGCGACCTTGGAGCGACCTTATCAAATTAATTATTACAGCAGTTTGTCTGTTGATGGTGCTACAACTAAGGTATCTAATTCTTTTGACTATGACCGTGTTGCTCAATCTACAGCCTTTGAGGCAACAGAAGGCAATAGTTATTCCATAGAAAAGGTAGTAACCATCGTAACCTCAAGAGATGTCGCTAAAACCGCATTGGTTTCAACAGGTAAAACGGTATTGGAAGAGAGCTTGGCATTGGGTTTTGAAGGACGTTTTGAACAGCACAAAAACGCCTGGCAAGAAAAATGGGATGCCTGCGATATTACCATAGAAGGGGATGATAACGCGAATAAAGCCGTACGATTTAATATTTACCATTTGTTGATTACGGCCAATGAGAAAGATCACAAAGCCAATGTAGGTGCCAAGAGTTTGTCTGGCGAAGGCTACAAAGGCCATATCTTTTGGGATACGGAAATATTTTTATTGCCCTTTTATATCTTCACCCAGCCCGAAACAGCCAAAGCATTGCTCCTATATCGTTACAACACGATGGGTGATGCCAAACAATATGCCAAAGAGAATGGTTGTGAGGGAGCTAGATTTGCATGGGAAGCGACCGATACGGGCTTAGAAGCAACGCCTCCGTGGACGGCAGATGGCGCACATAGAATCTGGTGCGGAGAAAGAGAATTGCACATTACCTCTGCCGTTACTTTTGGGGTACTCTCCTATTATAATATATCCAAAGATGAAGATTTCTTTCTAAATTATGGCTTAGAAATGCTTTTTGAAATTTCTCGTTTTTGGAGCAGTAGATTGGAGTATAATGAAGCCGAGGATCGTTTTGAGTTGAATAACATTGAAGGCCCCGATGAATTTCATGAGTTGGTCAACAACAATGTTTACACCAATTGGTTAACCAAGTGGAGTTTGGAGCAAGCTTGCCAATTCTATGATGATTATACGAGCACACCAAACGAAGCCTTCTCAAACGTATTGTCAAAATTAGGCTTAGACCAACAAGAAGTAGATAAATGGCGACAAAAGGCCGCGAAAATCTATATTCCTTTTGATGAGGAAAAGAAATTGGTGGAACAATTTGAGGGCTATTTTGACCTAAAAGATGAGCCTATTGTTGAATGGGATGAAAACAGTATGCCTCTTTATCCTGTGGGATATGACCATTTTAATTGTCATACTACTACCCTACTAAAGCAACCTGATGTACTGATGCTGATGTATTTGCTACCAGATGCTTTTTCGAGCGAAGTCAAGAAAATCAATTATGATTTTTACGAAAAACGCACCATGCACAAATCATCTTTAAGTCCTAGTATTCATACAATTATGGGTATTGAGACAGATAATCATGAGCGAGCTTTTCAGTATTTTGAACGATCAGCTTATGTAGATTTGGCCAATAACCAAGGAAACACAGGTTGGGGTATACACATTGCTTCGGCTGGAGGAACTTGGCAGGCTATGGTCAATGGCTTTGGAGGATTGAGAATCAAAGATGCTCAACTTACCTTTAAACCATGGCTACCCAAAACATGGAACAGCATTCAGTTTAAAATTAAATGGCGCGGTAGTATCGTAGATACAACTATTAGTAAGGATGATATTCAGTTTAATTTGGTTTCAGAGAACAAGGACACTTTAGTTGTTAAAGTTAATGACAAAGAAGTTATCTTGCAACCCGAAAAAACTACCAAGGTTCCCTTATAGTCAACACATCACCAATACACCCAAATTACTTTTACAAGATGAATAAAAAAGCGTTTATATTTGATTTAGATGGTGTTCTAGTAGATACTGCTAAATATCATTTCTTGGCGTGGAAAAAACTGGCCAATGGCATTGGCATTGATTTTTCTGTTGAACAAAATGAACAGCTGAAAGGTGTTTCCAGAGTGGGCACTTTTGAGAAGATACTAGAGTGGGGCAATACAACACTTCCACAAGACGAGTTTACAACACTATTGGCAAAAAAGAACGAAGATTATTTGTCTTATATAGATCAACTGGATGGGAGTCATGTGCTGCCTGGAGCTAGAGAACTGGTAGATTATTTGACTAAACATAACTACCCCATTGCATTAGGATCCGCCAGCAAAAACAGTAGGCGAATCCTTGAACGCTCTAATTTATTGTCCTATTTTGAGGTTATTGTAGATGGAACGTACAACTTAAAGGGTAAGCCCAATCCTGCTATATTTTTAACAGGAGCGGCTCAATTGGAGGTTGCTCCAGAAAACTGTATCGTGTTTGAAGATTCTGTAGCAGGGGTTACGGCGGCCAATACTGCCAATATGCTTAGTATCGGTATCGGACACGAAAGCGTCTTGTCTCATGCCAAGCATGTTTTTGCAGATTTATCCCAAATAAGCATCGATTTTATTCAAGAAATTGGAACGATTCATTAGATAATCTTACCAAACGAAGTTTACACTAGTCATACATTCATAGCCAATAAGTAAGTTTCCCCTGTCGGATTGTCCTTTGGATGATTGGGCAGGGGTTCTTTTTTGGGGCTAATGCTATTGGTAGAGAATAGTGTGAGATTAAGGAAAAAATAAATGCATGTTTTTATAAATTTATGACTTTAATTTGTATAATTGTATTCATTTAAAAACTTGCAGAGTTGGAAAAAATACAAAATAAATGGAATAGAAAGTTGAATTATTACACAAAATAATAAAAAATTATAGAATTGATGAAGGTGTTGGAATATCAAAACAAAATATAACCGATTGGATTAACCAATTTTCAGAGGAGGATAGAATTTTTATTCTGACTGAATTGGAACATATTTTCAAGAAAATGTATTTCTCAAAGACAAAGGCAAAATCATTCTTGAAAAATATTATTGAAAAACTTAAGCAAGATTTGAATTACTCAACTTGTAAAGAGTTACTTGATAATTCTAATTTTCTTGATTTACAAGCAAAAGGAAAAAGTCAGAAAAAGTTACTTGAACTATTAATGGAAGTATTACAAGAACAGTATAATTACAATGTAAGTAACATAGGACGAACTTCTCAAAAACACAATATTTATATTGATGACGTTTTATGTACAGGGAATACATTTTTCAATAACCTACAAGCTTGGGTTACTGAAAAAGATAGGTTGAAGTTATCCAAACTAAGGTCTAAAGAGATTGGATTACATGTATTTTATTTTTTCATCTGTAAAGAATATCTTAATAAAAAATATAACCAGTTCTATCACAAAGTTAATTTTGATTTTAGGCTCCTTGTTACTGACAATGCTATGTTTCTATTTGATGAAGAGTTAATGAAGCCTGTAAATGAAAATCTAACTGATTCCATTAGAGCTTACAAAGAAAATGTTACCAATAAAGCAAATGAATATGCAGACAATAACGGTTACAAGACTTATGCAGACAATTTTTTTAGAAACGAAATTGATCCTGAAGATTTTTTTACATCCATTGAAAACAGGAAACGATTGGAATTAATTTTTTTACAAAAAGGTGTTGATATTCTTAACAATTCAAACGTTACAAAGGACAACATACGACCTTTAGGATATTCTTTACCATCATATAAAGATTTCGGGTTTGGGGCATTGATTTTTACTTGGAGAAATGTTGCAAACAATACTCCTTTAGTATTTTGGTATAAAGCCCATGATTTTATACCCCTTTTTGTGAATAAGAGGTAATTTTGTATCTTGTAAAGATGATACTATTTCAATAACAAAACATTGATTTATGGTAAGCATTGAAAAAAAATATGGTTTAAGAGAATATAAAGCAAATCAAGTGGTTTCGTTTAGAAAAACCAAAGAAGCCTTTGGGGGCTTGTCTAATATGTGTTCAGGTTATCCATTGAATATTAATGGACATAAGATTTTAACTTCTGAAGCTATTTACCAAGCATGTAGGTTTCCTGATTTACCTAACATTCAACAAATTATAATCAATGAAAGAAGCCCAATGACAGCTAAAATGAAAAGCAAACCACACAGAATAAATACAAGAGCTGATTGGGATAGTACGAGAATTGTGATAATGCGATGGGCTTTGCAAGTAAAACTTGCACAAAATTTTCTAAAATTTGGTAAATTATTAGAGGAGACTCATCCCAAGCAGATCGTTGAAGACTCTCGCAAAGATAAATTTTGGGGGGCTGTAAGAGATAAAAATGATGAAAACTCCTTAATTGGAGTAAACGCACTTGGCAGACTACTAATGGAGTTAAGACAAAAATATATGTCAGAAAACAGATATGATCTACTTATTGTACAACCCCTGCACATTGATAACTTTAAACTATTTGGTGAACCTATAAAAAGAGTTGATGAAAGAATAAATTTTGTCAATAGTCTAATAAAAGGTTGGAAATTGCACAATTATTTGTCAATTGAAAAACTTAAGGATATTGAAAAAATCCCATATCAAACTCCACAAAAATTAAATTCAAATGTTAATGAACCATTGTTTACTATTTCAAACAAAGTGCAACCTGTAAACGACACTAAAATAAAGAAAGAAGAAGATTTTGTAAAAAACAAAATACTTTTAGTATTGAAACTTGGTAAAGCATTTTCTTCTAAAGATTTGGTAAAAAAAGCAAAGGTTGACTGGAAAACAAGTAAGATGACCGCATTTCTCAAAAAACTAAAAGAAGTAGATGTAATAAAAGGAAGTCCATTGAAGTTTAAATTAAACCAACCTACAGAAGCAAAAAATCTATTTTCAAACATTTAATTAGGAATGTCAAGGTTCCTTGAAATAAAAAGCGTTCCTACAAACATCTAACGCTCTCTCTCCTCCTCCGGCAAAGCTTCCTCTTGCTCCTCCCCAGCATCTTCCCCTTTCTTGGTTCCTCCCTTGCCCATCACAGGCACTTTTTTGTTCAAATCCAACTCCATAGAATTTTCCCAGCCTGCTTTGAGCTGTATAACACTACTGATGTAGCGTGGTTCGGGTTGCTGT
>JBGCDW010000143.1:0-9881 GCA_045105775.1 Aureispira sp. | reverse complement strand
AAGATATGGGTGGAACGCTTTGGTGTTCTGCCCTTTTTTTGTTTGGGTTTTGGATGTGAGTCGGAATTTTTATTGCGGCTAATTATTCTGTAGGATAAGTGTTGAGTGGCTACAATAAAATATTTCTAATAGCATGAACTCATGTTTTATGGGTTAATGTCGTGTACTTAGAATTATCAGCTATTTTTACTCCTCGTACTTTAAATGCACCATTTTTACACAAAATGGTCTTATTGTGTATTCTTCAAATACATTTCAGTAGTATAAATACCCTTGACAACAATATTTTTATTCTTTCCAATAACAAACTCACTTAATCCCACATGTGTTTTATTCTTGGGATTCCAGTCATAAGTATAGCCTAGTTGCGTCCAAGGATACTGTTGATATAAAGCACAATTATAATAACGCTCTACCCTATTTTTATCCATCCAACTGATGTGTGGATCGTTTTTCTTTGCAGGAACACAAAGCTCACATTTTGAATCGCTAATTTCCTTATCCAAACAAGGACGAAAAAGGTCTTGCGGTCTCACCCAAAATTCTATAAAATAAAAATAAGCAGCATTGGGTGGTAAGCCTAATAATTGTCTCAATCGTCGATTAACATCTGTTACTTGTTCTGATTTAATCCGTTCCAATAATTCAGGAGCGGTGGTCACCCAAATAGGATAATTAGCTGTATTGTAAAACAAAGAATCTACATGAGCGCTATAATGAATCATGTTTTGTTTCCAGGTAACCACTAAGAGATAATCTTCTCCATCTATTTGCTTCCATATTAGCTGTTCATTGCTTTTATTAATAGCTACCAATTCTTTATAAACCTTACTCTCATTCACATACATTGCATCTTGAATGGCAGCTTCATATAAGCTCTTATCAAATAACCCTTTTTGAGCAAAATATTTACTCTCTCGACAAGCACTCATATGGAGAACAAGCAAACAACCCAAATACCAGCTTAGAAAAGTTTTCATTTTTATGTTTATTATTTTATTTGATACCAATATTTTAACCTTTTTCAAATCATTTCACTTTTTTGTCCTATAATTAGATGGTACTCATAAACGGTAGCAATACGTCCTGTACTTGTATTAAAATCAAGGATCGTTTTTACATAAACAGCCCCCGCACTTTGGGCAACAGCCCTGCTTGCTGTATTTTCCTCCTCCATTCGGATTTGTAAATAAGCAAGCTGGGTATGTTTTTTTGCCCATTGTGTCAAGTGCAAAAGGGCTGTTTTTGCATAACCTTTGCCTTGATGTTTTTGTGCTATCCAGTAGCAGACATTTCCTATAGTATGTTCTTCATAAAAAGCATCTATCGCAATTTCACCCACATAATGGTTTGCATGAATCAAAGCAAAATGAAACCCAAGCTTTTGTTCGTGCTCTTTCATCACCCTTTCCAAATAGCTCACATTATCGCTCATAGTATAAGGCTTCTTACACCATGAAAAATGATGGTGTAGCAACGCATTATTTTCCTGAATAACAGGTAGACGCAATGGGGCTAGTTTGGTATGTTGGGCAATGAGGTGCATTTATTTTTTCATTATATCGAATAATTCATTTACCAAATCCCAGTATTCATCTCTAGTTAATAATATATTTTCCCATCTTTTTTTTACTTCTTGATTATTATATTTATCAACTAAAAAATTATAAAGAGGTATATCTTTAGCACTTTCTACCAATTCATTTAGTGCTTGGCGTAAGCTATACTTTAGATTCGTAGTGTAATGGTTTTTATCTGTCTCCAAGAAGGCTTTTTGAAATAATGTCTTAAATACTTCTTTAGAGTTTCCATATTCCTTAGCATTATTGTATTCTCCATTCGATTTAATATAATTGATTATATAGTTCTTATATTCATCAGTATAACCTTCATTATCATGACATTTTTCAAAATCTAAATCTGTTGTACTCCCCTTTGGTTCTCTATATTTTTTTAACTTATTGCTGCATTTTGCAAGTTTGTCTAAAATGGCTTTAAGTTCATTTTTTATTGATCCTTTCAGCCCCCCATTTTTATAAAAATTTTTAAACATGTCTTGAATTGGAGGCCACAAATCTTTATCTAATGCATTGAAAATATGATTACCTTTTTTAGGTTCTTGTTCCATAATAGTTTATTTTATCTTACTCTATTTAATACAGGCTTTTCGGATTCCGCCTCATCGTTCATTTTAGGGCATACTCGTTGTGTCAATCGGTTTCGGTCTTACAAGAAAATGACCTTTGAATACATTAGACATTATTACGAATGGAGTTGTATAGAGATTAAAAAGTGAGATTTGCTTACGCGAGCTCGCCAGAGGCTCGGTTTTTCATCAATCAAGGCACTCGCGCAGCGATCTGCGTGGGTTGTGCCTAAAGGCACAAAAGCCTAGCGTATTTAGTTCATAGCAGCGCTATGGAATTAATTTTTAACGATGAGTGAGGGGAAAAGATGCTTTTTTCGCTGCAAAGCTATTCGTAATAATGTCTATTGTATAATTGATTGTTTTAACTTCACGATTAATTTTGCTCCCTTAACTGAAATACATGTTTAATCTCAAATTCATGATGATTCATAACATCATTTTGATATACATTAAAAGCCCTTGTTGTTCCATTATCACTAATGTTGCCATTTGGATCTAAATAAATCCAATGCGTCAGGTTATTGTAGTTAATGTTATCTGGATTTCCAGTTGATCCAATTCCTATGATTACACTTGTTAAGCGGTCAAGCTGTTGGCCTTCATGCTCAATGTTTAAATCAAGTCGGTTTAAAATTGATCGAACTGCGTTTGGAGGTAGGGCTACACCTGCAATAAAGTTATTTCCTTGATGTTGTCCAGCATCAAACTGTAGCAATCGCGCTTCTACAAATGCTATAACTTGTTCAATATCTTCAAAATGAGGTGTATCTACAAGAGTTGAAAACTGATTTGTAAATTGAACAATTTCGTCGGTTAAATTAGGTTCTTCAATACTCATAATTCTCAGTTGAGTAATGACTTCCGCACCCATTCGAGTAACTACTTGATGATCACTAGGAATTTCTGCAAGTGGTCTTCTTGAGTTTAAATGACTTAGTATTGAAATAAAACCACAAAACCCCCAAGTTTGGTTAACATTTGTAAGTCTATTATTTTCCATTTTTTAGTTTATTTGATACTTTCCTACTCTATTTAATACAGGCTTTTCGGATTCCGCCTTTTGGTTCATTTTTGGGCACACTCGTTGCGTCAATAGGTTTAGATTTAAATTAAGATCAATATATCTTGGATATAACCGTGCGCTAGGAAATGGCTCTGAAGTGGATATTGTTTTACTTCTATTGTATATTTTAATCAGACCTCGCTCTAATTAAAATTGGGTAATTTTTTATCTGTTGGTTTCAATACTTTGTGCGCCCGTAGCTCATCCTCTGATAATCTAACAATGACTCGATCCAAAATATAAGTACGATCATAGGCAACAAGTGAAGCACTGATGTACATGGCAAGTGCTTTGGTAGAATCATTTGCTTTTATCATTTGCCAAATTTGATTTAGCCAAGTCATATAATTCCCACCTTGAGGCGGCAATTCATTTTCCAATAAAAAAGCAGTCATCCCTTCGTTCAATTTCTATTCCTACATTAGTATTAGTGGGTAACACTTAATAATCTAGCTAAAAAATTACAAGCATTGATGCTTATCAAAAGCAGTAAGAAAAAATCCCCTTTATATTACGAAGCAGTGAAGTTTAATGAGTACCTCCCTGCAAAAGAGATTCCTCGTTTTATTCATGAAATTTGTTTTCTCAAAAAATCTTCATATCCTTCTACTAATAATCGTAATCCTTCTGAACTTTCTTCTGGACTCAATACAATTTCTAGTTTACTATGCGTTGCTTGTGAGGATTTGCCAAATAACCTAGATCGCTTTTTTGTAACAAAATTGAGTTGTACCTCATCATCAACCAATTCAATGTCAAATTCAGCTGTCAATGTTGCTTTCTCAATCTTATTCATGGAGAGCGGAACAATTGTTATTAAAGGAACTGTAATAGGAGCAACTTCAACAACATAGTCTTCCTTAATGTCTTTATCTGTTGCTTCGGCAAAGGAATGTGTTTCTGGGTAAGTAAGCGTTACTGTTTTGGGTACTAGTTCTGTTTCTCGTGTTATTGAGGAGAATTTTCTATCAAAATAGCGATCTAGCAAGGCTTCATTTTTCTCCATTAGCGTTTCGTTTGCTTGTACAATGGCCTCATGAACAGCAGAAATAAAAGATTTAAAACTTATCATTTTTTGTTTTTTTAGTAATGTTATTTTTGCAAATACAGCTAGTGCTAGCTAGCTCCTCTTAGTTGATTGAGTTTGTTGATTGCTCCTTCCACTTGTACTTTGCTCTCTGTAGCTAAACCTATAGAAGCGGAACAACTACTACATTTAAACTGGACTCCTAAAAGCAATTGTTGGGTATCAAAATGAATTTTTGTTTTGCAGACAGGACAGGGAATTTGTTGTTCTGGATTAATCATGTGGTATATAATTGTTAATCTTCAATGACCTTATGAGGCTGAATGTTATTGGTGTATAAATCAATAATGGCGAGTACTCCTTTGGGCAAAGGCAATTGACCAACATCTATATTTACTTTTAGATCCTTTGTGGTACGCTCACTTTGTTCTTCTTCTTTTGAAGTGGTAGATTGAGAACTTTGTTTACCAATTTTTCCATTCAAATGAGTCCGCTTATCAATGGTTTGATCTTGTGTATTGTAGGTAGTTGTACTCGTGATTTGTAATTCAAAATCAAGATTAAACTTATCAATGACCAGTGAGTTCATAGGAATAATACTAATCAGTGGAATCTGAAAGATCATCTTATAGGTCTTAATTTGCTCAGGTACATAATCCTCTTCTCCTTTGATTCCTTCAGCAGGCTGTAACTCTGATTTAGCCATTATCATATTGACCATTACAGGATTGTAGTGGCTGAGTTGCTCTATAGTCTCCCCTGTTTCAGCATCTTCTTTTTCTTCTATTTTTTTATCAAAACAGTAGTTTAATAAAAAATCGGTCTGACCTTTTACCATCATTACATTAGCCTTGGAAATAGCAACTAAAGGAGCACTGATAATGGATTCTATACTTAAATCTGGATGCGCCCGCCGAACAAATTTGTCCTTCTCATTGGTATTGTCATCTGCCATAATTGTTGTTTGAAATGTTGTTTAAAAAGACAATGAGCCCGCCTATGAAACGAGCTCATTGAAGTTTACATTACCCCTATTTCTTTACAGGTTCTACAGCTGTTG
This sequence comes from Aureispira sp., assembly GCA_045105775.1. Lineage (GTDB taxonomy): Bacteria > Bacteroidota > Bacteroidia > Chitinophagales > Saprospiraceae > Aureispira. The sequence continues at coordinate 4,582 of JBGCDW010000143.1, read as the reverse complement.
GTTTGCCTTCAAATACAATTGGGTCAATTGATTTTGCAAACGTATCAATGATTACATTGACACCTTTAGGCAAAGGCAATTGTGACGCATGTACAGCGACAGTGTATTTTGCAGAATTACTTTTTTCATAATGCTTATTATGACTAGAAGAGTCTTTCTCACTATAACTAGCACTTCCTTTGACACTCGCTGAAAAACAACCATATCCAACTTTTGCCTCAAAACTAGCTGCTGCTTTCAGCTCTTTTTCTTTAGATTCTGTTTTGTCTTCTGCAAAACTAGATTTGACCTCCATTTCAAATTTTATATCTACCTCATCCACAGCTAATGAATTGAGAGGCACAATAGTCAACAAAGGTAAGTCAAACGCTGTTACAAAATTTTTAATAGTAGGAGGTGTTGCGGTTTGAGCAACAACATGACCAGCTTGTCCTTGTGTTCCGCTTTCTGGTATAGCAGGAGTACCTTCTTGAACGACGGCTCTAGTCAGTGACATTTTAATCATGATGGGTGCATAGCCTTCGTAGGCTTCCATTTTTTCTCTAGCTATAACAGCCTTTTTAATAATATTACCTGCACCATCCCGTTCCTCTACTTGTCCATCTTCTTTTGCTCGTTCTGCTATTTTTACTTTCTGAAAGCAAGTATCCAATAAAAACTTTGTTTGAGTCAAAGCCATTTTTGCATTGGCTTCTGCTGCGGCATTAAGTGGTCCTCCAATTAATGCATCCATTGATATGCCTGAAAATTGATTGGCAATTGATACTAATCCTGATTCCATAATTTTTTAATTTAAAAGGTTAAAATTTATTTTATTTGTTTCTGGATAAACATAATTCACCCCCTCTGTCAAAAAATGAGTTTTTCTGATCAGTAAGTAAAGATTAGGTGCAATGCAGAATTTGTACTGCACATCTATAGTAGAAAGTAATTATGATTATTTTAAGCCTGTAATTGTTTTGTTTAGCAGAAGTAATGACAGGCTATATGCTCTTTGATTTTTCTTCATATTATAGAGAATTGTTATAAACCGCTGAACCTAATTTTTATGCCACTCCTAACTTGTCCCCACATAGTAAGAATACAATCAAATTAAGGCTCAACGCTATTTTCATACTTCTTAAGAAGCATCCCCTTTAAAAGTCAGTTCAGAAGGTCTTCTATTTACAAAAAAGCCATAATTAGAATAGTTCTTACTCAAGTACCAATTATTGCCCGATTTGTATTTATAATTAGTTGCTCCTGCTTGACTTTGAACAGGAACTAAACCTTTTCTCATATAGTTGCCATGCTCTGGGGCAACTACAGTAATATGGCCTGACCTTCTTGCATCTTTGCGTTTAGCACAAATGATGCACACATGCCCTTCATTGGCCAATTTTTGAAGCTCTACAGTATCTTGAATTTCTTCCCAATCATGTTCAGTTTTTCCTATTCCTACTAAAAAGTCATACAGCATATTGGCAGATAACTCTCGAACCGTTTTACCATACAAGGTCTTCACCTCTTTTCCCTCTGCAAGTGTTTTGAGAGCATTCTTATCCCAGTAAACTCTTGGTAAATAGGCCCAGGTAAATGAACAAAAGTCATAGGCATAAATGTTGCAAAAAGTCTTTGTTGATTCTTGTTTATACCTAGGAGAATGTTCAACGTCTAAGTAATCAATAATATCATGGAACATTTGCACCCCCTTTTCCTCAAAGGAAAAAGACACCTTGTCATTTATCTTGTGCGCTCTATTCTTTTTCTGTGCTGTAATTAGATTTTTAGTTTCTAAATGCGCTTCTAGTTTTTTATTTGCCATTTTTAAAGTTTTTTCTCTCGAAATTCCCTACTATTAAGTTTAGGACTATGCAGGGAATGTCTTTAATACAAATCAATTATTCGTTAGAAATTCTAGCGTTATTAACTAGCTCTTGTTCGTAAGAGCGTACCTACCCCCCCCTTTATCAAAGAGTCAATAAGTACACTCTCCACAAATACAGCTACAACTAATTGGCAACCAAAGCACTAACTGAATTATAACTAACATCTGCTTGATCAAATGCTTTCACAGATAATTTTCCTCCCGCCAAAGAGTAGTGGGCAATTTGATTGCCTCCGACAAAAAATACATCATCATTTGCCCCAGCAACAATTCCACTAATAGCTACATTGGTGGGCATGACTATGGGTTGACTAAATCCGCCTTGACCTGGCATGGGTTGACTAAATCCGCCTTGACCTGGCATGGGTTGACTAAATCCGCCTTGATTAGGTTGTGGAAAATCTTTGTTCATAACGGTAAAGCCGCCTGAAATTCCATGTTGAGCATAAGCAATAACAATTTTACTCCCAACTATAGTGACATCTGTATATTCTATACCTCCAACAACATTCTCTGATTGATTTACTAAAGTACCATCCATTTTATAATGATACAGTGTAGTGGTGGAAATTAAAAATAAGTCCCCATTAGCACCTGTAGTAAGCCCTTTTATCTCAAAGTCCGTTTCTACACAATGAGTTTCTTCCAAAGACCGATTACGTACAGTAAAGCCCTTTTGCGAGCCGCTATAAGACGCAATAATTTTATCCTCAGCGACAATGACATTGGTGTATTTAATTGTAGTATCGGGAAATTCCATACACTTAATTAATGTACCGTCTTGTTGGTAATGATTAAGTTTATTAGCAGTAGCTAAAAAAACATCACTATTTGTACCAACAGCAATTCCATTAACTTCAAATTCCAAATCTACATAATCAACTTGCTCTAGGTTATGATTTCTAACCGTGAAACCTTTTTGCTCTCCATTATAAGAAGCAATAATTAGTGTTTTCATCTTATTATTTTTTGTATTAAAGTATGCTCTTGCATACAATAGTCCATAGACTATTTAAGTCCTGATTTTTTAAATATTTTTGAGTTACTCTTTTGTGTAAAGAAGATACAGCAGCTGCTTAATCAATTGTTCTTCTATTATTAACACATTACAAATGTATCAACTTGTCTTCGTCTTATTTTCATAGTTTTTTCTACTTTATAAGAACTAGAGAGTTATCCTAGAGGTAACTTGAGTGTGGCATTTAACTTAAGAATGGGAAATACTTAAATTATAATTTCATCCAAACCTATGATTTGATTTTGAAGAGCAAAAACAACTAATCCTACTGCATTCCGTGCTCCTGTTTTATTTAAAATCTTGGTTTTGTGACTGTCTACCGTTTTTCCTGAAATATACAAGGCACTAGCAATTTCTTTAGTAGTCATTTGTTGAGCCAGCAATATTAGAATCTCTTTCTCTCTTTCTGTCAGTCGATTGATGACAGGATACCTGTGTTTGGGAATAGAAGAGGGTAATAAATTAGATATTAAATTCATCTGATCTGGAGACCAATAATGATCATATTCAAAAACATGATAAATAATATCTAATAATGATTCAGGTTTTAACGCTTTAGAACAATAGGCGCTAGCTCCTGAAGTTAGGATATGAGCTGAATGTTCTACCTGATAATTAGACGAATAAGCAATGATCTTAAAAACAGATTCGAGTTTATTAAATTCATGGATTAATGTAATTCCATTATGAGGGTGGTGTATTAATTCAAAAAGTAGGATATCAGGGCTTCTATTCCCCGATTTATGATATTCTAAAAATTTTTCTGCTTCATCAAACAATATAATATTTTCGAATGCATTTGTCTTATTCAGGTACTCTACTAAAAGAGAAGCTAATAGAGTGTTTTTATCAATAATTACAAAATTTATTTTTTTTACCACACTGATTAATTATAAGTATGTGTCTATCACTACACCTCACTATTGGTGAATCTTACTTCAATTACTGTGAAGCAGGCAATTGTTCTTTGCCTTATATTTGGGCAGTCATAGTAGTTATTAACAAAAAAGGAGGTTGTTCAACAAATACATCTCCTTTAATTACGTCACAAATATAACTCAGTGTCGTAGTATGACATTCAAGGTTTTCTCTATTTTTAACAAACCAAAGTTAACCCTTGTTTATATTATTTTATTATTACACTTTAATTAAAAAAGTAAAAAAATAACTCTATGTATTTGTTAATCAAATACTTATTATAATGAAATAATTGTGTTGAGTCCCATTAGCTAGATCAGCCTAACAGATTTACCAACAAAATATCAATTACAAGGTAACTCTTGTTTAATGGCAACATGTCGACGTTCACCATTGCACTTTTGAAAATATGGTTGCATACCTAGATAAAGTTTATTTCTTAGTCAAGTCCAATACACTTAATCCCTAAGATTACCTTAATTTTAAATTTGGCCGTAATTAGTCTAATTTTACCTTTTTCCTTCAATTATTTACTAACCTAGTTCTTTGGGTATAGAAGGTACTACTACCAACGACTAAAAAAGAGGAGACACGACCGAAGGGAGCTGCGTAGGCTTATGCCTGTGACATAAAGAGGGTAAACACTGAGTTTATCCCTGGCGTTCCCGATAGCGTATGGAGCGACCAGTATAGCACAGGAAAGCCCAACTTTGGGCGATGGGCTAACACCTGAAAAACCCCTAATTGCAATTAGCAACTAGGGGCTTTTTTAGGCAAGG
>JBGCDW010000142.1:0-19244 GCA_045105775.1 Aureispira sp. | reverse complement strand
AGGTACAAAAGTCCTAGCGCATTTAGTTCATAGCAGTGCTATGGAATCAATTTTTAACGATGAGTGAGGGAACCCCGAAGGGCTCACGAAGTAAAAAGATGCTTTTTTCGCTACGAATTTAGTCGTGATAATGTCTATTATAACAGATCTTTTGCTTGCTGTCTAAAACCTTTCCGTTCGTATGTTTTGGCAAAATTTTTAATCTTTTGATCCAATGCTTCAATTTCTTCATCGGTAAGATTGGCTAATTGCTGAAAAGAAGTAATACCCAATTCTTGCAACCCTTCGGAAGTTTTGGGGCCTAAACCATTGATATTGGTTAGGTTATCTTCTATGTCAGTCAAATCTAGCTCTATGACTTCCTGAAGTTCTTCAATAGCACCTTCTAGATCCTCTACAAATAATATTTCTTCCTCATCAATGATACCATCAGCTGCCATCTCTTTGATATCCTCTTCCAATACCTCCAATACCTCTTCAATCTCTTCCTTAATTTCCTCTAGTTGTTCTTCTCGCTCTTCTTCGGAGAGTTCACTAACAGCTTGTGGGCTTTTGTAAGGTTCTGGAGCAGCATCTTGGTCAGCATCTACATCTGGGAACTGTACTTTGATTCCTAAGAGGCGATAAATAAGCCATTTGTTTTTCCTAAAGAATGCTTCTCGCTCTTTGCGAGAAAACTTCTGAATGATAATTTGCATAATTAGTTAAGATTTAATTGTTTTAGTTAAGCAATAAATAAAAACAGCTTTCAACCATTGTACTACTTCGTGAATGCTCTTATCGAAAAGCAAGGTATTTGTAGCTAATCGCCTGTACTAAATGGTATTTTATAAAATTTATTGGATTTTTATTTATTGCTTTTATACTTTCAATAAGTACTTCGTAGATTTTTCATTCTAAATAAAAAAATATTGCAGCTAATTGGTTAATACCGCTTATGTGCGTTGTTTTAAGTATCAATTAGATACGATTCTATTACGAAGTAAAGATGATAGTAATTATACAAAAAAAGTAGCTAAAAATGAAAGGTTATCAAGGGCGTTACTAACGCGATTTTAGTAAACCAACAGGCATATGTTCATCATAATTACCATAAATAAGCGGATGCTGAAAACCATAAGTGAAGTTTCGAACGTTTTTTTCGATAAACTGATAGAGTTCTTGAACATCAATCACATTATCCTTATTGCCATTTTCATCTACTTGATTGGCTGCGCCTTTCATAGCTTGAATAAAATAATAACTAAATACGCCTTGTTGGAGTTTGTTGGCCTCTAGAGAGATTTCTTCAGAGGCAGAAGACATAATAACGGCAATGCCTCCTTTGACACCATCAAAACTTTTGTAGTATCTTTTGATGCGTTCTCTGATGTTTTTGGTAGAGCGAGTCATTCCGATGGCACCTTCCATGTTTTCGGGATTTTCGCGTTGACGCTTGATGTACTCTTTGTATGAAATAACGGTATTAATATCAAAACTTCCTGAATGGCAGGCATCTACAGCACAGAGTTTGTATTTGGCAGGGCTATCCTTGAGCAAGGAATTAACTAAGCCGTGGTGGAGCAGTTTGTTATTGGTTCCATCATAATCAAATGGCAAAAATGCGCCACTCTTGCCATGTCCAGCAAAGTAAAAGATAATTAAATCATTGGTATCTGCTTGTTCGTATAGATCTGCGGCTGTATTCATGATGTTAAAAGCAGTAGCTTCTTCATTCAAGAGCAATGTAATTTGTTCTTCGGGAACCGCCCCTCCTGCTACACTACGCAAAAAAGCGTACACACGCTGGGCATCTCTGGTGGTGTAATTGAGTTTGGGGGCCGCTTCATAGTCCGCAATACCTACTACGACAGCCCAAATTTTCATTTTGTTGTGCAAGAATTTCCCTTCAGAGAAGGCACCTGTATTAACATGTCCATTGTTGAAGTAGTAAGAGCCTTTGCCGTCCAATAGCCCCGATTTCCAGTGCCCTTGATAGCGAGCACCATTTTTGTAACGCATTTCGCCATAACCGCTGTATTGGCCTTTCTCAAAATTACCCGTATAGACATTGCCTACAGCATCTTTGGATTTGCCATATCCTGTTTGACAATCGCCCACTAAGCAATCTAATTTTACCTGTGCTTTTTGAACTTTGACCAATCGGCCTTCTGCCCAAGTGCCAGACTCTATGCTACCATCTTTGGAAACTCTAGCTCCCAAACCACTCGGCTTACCTGTTTTCCAGTTGCCATCGTAGATGGTTCCATTGGCATACAGAAATTTACCTTTTCCGTGACGTTTACCATCTAAGAAATTGCCTTCGTATCGCCCTTGATAGGTTTTACCAATATAATAATTATTAACACCCCAGCCGTTTTCACAATTGCCTTCTACACAGCCTTTGTCTTGAGCCAAAAGAGTTGTTAAACTAAACAAATAAAATAAACTACTAACAAAGAGGATACGAATCATAAATAAGGTTGGTTGGTATTATAATGAAAAAGAGTAGTCTTGAGCTATCACCTAAAACTAATATACGAACAAGTTTAGTAATTTGTTCGTTAATAAAGCAATTTTACATCAAACTGAAGTGGTTTAAAAAATCGAGGTAGAACGAAGCTTGCGAACCGAGGCTCTGCCGAGCTCATAAGCAACGCGCACTACTTCATGAGCCTACAGCGAACTAGTGATAAATAAGTACTTGGAAGTCAAGATACTTGCTTAAGCGATCTGACTTATTGGAGTAAGTAAAGGCTTTAGCGTTTAGCAGCTATTTGGGTATTTTTAAACAACTTCTATATATAATGGTTGGTTGTACAAGATAGAAAGCACTATTATCATACCAAGAACAAGAATTTGCACTGTTCATTATAAAACAAAAGAGGAATAGAATGCCATTGGTAGGGCAAAACAGGCAACACAAACTAAGGGCTAATTTGTGGGGAGCGTCACCGAATTTTGATTAACCAATCTTTTCTAGGCTCTGCTGGCAAAAGGCGAGATAATCAGGACGGTCTGCTGCTGTTGTGTGTAGATAGGTATTGACGATTTGACCACTGTGAATGAAGAAGACTCCAGGCATTTGGCGTGTACTTCCAAGTGCTTTCTTTAATTGAACCCCATATTCTTTCTGTAGCTGTACAATGCGTGACCAAACTTTTAGATTGTACAATTCATGAAACCCACCTTTTTGCAAATCAAAATATTCGTAAAGACTTATGTCGGGATCAGATATGTGTTCTTCTTGTTCTAAATTGTAGCGTTTTAGATACTGTTTGCCATACGACTCATCTGCTAAGTGTATGAATACTAGTTTTATTTTCTGGGCATAAAGTTGTCGTTTGATTTTGGCAATATCGGCCAGTGCCTCATTGCAAAATGGACAGCCAAAATGACGCAAAAAAAGGAGTAAAACGGAACTCTTCTGAGCAATATCATATAAGCTATTGCCTTTGTTCGTGAACGTAGCCTCCAAAATTTCTGCATCTAGTTTAATATACTGATTTGCTTGATACATGATGCTATTAACAAAGTAGTGATAAAAAATATAAACTAGATTGTACTAAAAATAAAATATTATCAAGTTTAAAATCGTGGTAGGACAACGATAGATAATGCAAGTAGGGGGCACAAGAGTGCTTGCATATATGCTAAGGTACTAAAAATTAACAAGAACAAAAAGAAATGTATCTTACTTATGCTATGATTTTATAGTAAAATTGTATTTAATAGATTTATTGATAACCTGATTTTCAAAACGTAAAATTGTCTCCTCGTATAAATAAAAGCAGCTACCCTGAAATATTCAGGGTAGCTGCTTCATGAAAATATTGTCAATAAAGTCAATATCTCAATACATTAATCTTCAGCAGAAGGGATTTTTTTAATATTGACCATCAAAACGTGCTTAACCATAGACAAGTTACGAGCGATTTCAACAGGATCTCCATTTGGATCTTTAGATGCTAGTACAAGCCCCATATTGTTATGGTCAATAGAAAATTGCTTTACAATTTGCAAATTGTAAGATTCAAGCAATTCATTTAAATTGACTTCATTTGTGTTTCCTAAATTGGTATTGTTGAAAACATCGGCCCAAGGCGCATTGGCTTCGTACAACATGACTAGATTGACATCTCCTGTAGTTGGGATGTTATCATCTACAATTGTAGAAGTAATAGAACCATTGACAAGAGAGATCAGTGTGCGATAATAATAAGCCTCGGCGGCTACTTTTTTCTTTACGGCACGCGTCTTTGTAAAGGCTGAATCTTCTAGTTTAGGTGCTTTCAAGGTGGCAGTCTCTGAACTACAAGAGCATAACAACCAAGCACAACAGCAAGCAAATAAATAGTATGTAATAGCTTTCATGTGTAAATGTGTTTTTGTTTGATTATAGATTGTTGGGATAGTTTTGGAACTACATAAATTATAAAATAGGATAACTTTTTTTGATGAAGTTTAAAGCTTTAGTTTTTATGAAAATATTGTTGGTTCCAAAAAATCTATTACAAAATTAAATCTAAGCAGAATTTAATTTTGTAAAAAAAAGAAAATTTAGGACATCTATTGTTTTATTTATATCAAGCAATAGATGTCCTGAATATTGGCTGCCATATAATTATTTGACACCAACAGTATTGTTATCCAGCTCTTCCTCAGGTACTTCTTTTACTTCCACCATCAAAACATGCTCAACCATAGATAAATCCTTGGCTGCTTCTACAGGGTTTGATAAGGTAGCATTGGGTTCTAAAACTAACCCTTCATTATCACCATCAATAGAAAATTGCTTGATAATTTCTAAGTTGTATGATTCCATCAAACCATTGAGGTAATCATTGCCTGTTGAGCTGTAATAACCATCGTTAAATCCTTCGGCCCATGGTGCAACAGCTTCGTATAACACTACCAAATTAACTTGCTTGCCTGCTAAGGTAGCCAAATCTTGCATAGAGATTTCAGCTTTTCCTTTTTTGAAAGAAGCCAACGTTTTATAATGATAAGCCTTGATAGCTATTTGTTGTTGTGTGCCTCTTGTATTGACGCTAGATTCTGTTTCGTTTGTTGTAGGTGTTTGTGCCAATTCACTATTAGGAGTAGTCTCACTACTACAAGAACTAAGTAGTAATACTATAAAAAACATGCCACTCAAAAGTGAAAATTTGTTAAGACTATTCATGTTGTAATATTAAGTTTTGTACGTAATAGAGTTTAGTTCAGTACATAGGAAATAAAAACATTTCTTATCGTCGGTTTATAGTCAAATGTACCAAAACCATCTATCTGCATGACTATCAGAACGACTATCAGAAAGATTCTGCCATGTAAAGTAACGATTATTTCCCCATATAACAATAATTTTTAACCAAATTTATGTGTTTCCTTCAGATAATATTGTTAGAGCTATTGCTTACTAATAAGCAAAGACTAATTTTTTTTATCTAAAATGATATTTTTTATAAATAAGTTGTAGGTATTAGCAGCCGTTATTATTTACGATAATGTCTAATACAGAAAAACAATATCAATACAAATATTTGGTGTTTGTTTTTGGCATTTAATGAACGCAATACAGTATTGTTTTTTTTAAATAAAGCTATTTGAAGCTATCTAAGAATGAAATAAAAAGTATATTCACTTAATAATCAGTGTTTTAACAAAATGGTTATAACTAAAATAAAAATTCAACTAAATATTCTTTTTTGTATAGTTATAAGAACATTTTGCCCAAATAATTGTTTGTACAGATTGATCTTTTTGAAAAAAAATCTACTCATTTAGAAAACTATTTCAATCTTTAACGTCTCAGAAACTCTACACGGCAGTTTTGGTTTTTTGTTTCTCTATTTTAAAAATTCAAAATGTGCCTTAAGTGATTTGATAACGAATAAAGTATGTTTTTGCAAGAAGCAAGGCAATACTTGTACATTATACAAATAGTAAAAGAAAAATGTCTAATAATACAACTGTTTATCACTCTATTAATCCGTTTACCAACAAGAGACTTGCATCATACAAAGAAGACACTTGGGAACAAATTTTAAGAAAAATTGAGCAAGCTGATGCTGCTTATCAATTTTGGCGCAGCCAAAGTTTTGAGGAACGTGGGCAATATTTTATCCATGCAGCTAAAATATTGAGAAAAAATAAAGCGCGTTTTGCACAAATGATAACGGATGAAATGGGAAAGCCATATGAGCAGAGCAAGGCCGAAGTCGAAAAGTGTGCTTGGGTATGTGAGTACTATGTAGACAATGCTTCGCAGTTCTTGAAATCAGAACAAATAGACACCGATGCTAATAAAACCACAGTGATACACTACCAACCCTTAGGAACGATTCTTCAGGTAATGCCTTGGAATTTTCCTTTTTGGCAAGTATTTCGTTTTGCTGCACCCACACTAATGGCAGGCAATGTGACTTTGCTCAAGCACGCGCCCAATGTATTGGGATGTGCTCAATTGATTCAAACAGTTTTTGAAGAAGCTGGATTCCCTAAGGGAGTTTTTCAACAAGTTATTGCCAGTCATGAACAGGTAAAGGAAATACTGGCAGCAGAGACGGTGCAAGGACTGGCATTGACTGGTAGTGTGCGCGCTGGGAAAGCAGTAGGTCAATTGGCAAGCAAACATCTCAAGGTTATGGTATTGGAATTGGGAGGCTCTGATCCTTTTATTGTACTAAAAGATGCCAATCTGGTGCTGGCAGCTCAAACTGCGGTTAAATCTAGAATGCATAATTCTGGGCAAACTTGTATTTCTGCCAAGCGATTTATTGTAGAAGATGTAGTAGCGGATGAATTCTTAGCATTGGTAAAAAAAGAAATCCAGCAATTGGTAGTGGGCGATCCTAATCATAAAACAACCAATATTAGTGTGTTGGCACGTATGGATTTGGCCGAGAGCCTGCAACAACAGGTTGACCAGTCAATAGCTCTGGGAGCCAAGGTTGAAATAGCTGGAGGGCATCAAATTGGTAGTTCTTATTTTCAACCCATGCTTCTGTCCAATATCCAAAAAGGAACACCAGCTTACGAAGAAGAACTTTTTGGTCCAGTGGCAACGTTCTTTAGGGTGAAGGATGTAGAAGAAGCGATTGCTCTGGCCAATGACTCGGTATTTGGATTGGCTGGGACTGTGTTTTCTCAAAACGAAGAATTGGCACAAACGGTTGCATTGCGTCTAGAGGCGGGAGCGGTCTGTATCAACAAAATTATGAGTTCTGATCCTCGGGTGCCCTTTGGTGGCATCAAAGAATCAGGCATAGGCCGCGAATTGGGTAGAGAGGGAATACGCACCTTTGTAAATCTAAAATCTATAGTACTAGGTGGATAGATCGATTTTTCCAAAGAATCCTTATATTGGCTAATTAACCCATTAAACTATTACTATGATACGTTTTGCTGTAGGATTGTTGGTCTTTGTGCTTTGGACGGGATTTACACGACATTATTATGTTTGTGAAATCAAGGGAGAGTGCGAACCATTGGCACCAGAGATAGATTCAAGCTTCTTGGATTCTTTGCCCAGAACACTAGACTTGACAGCAGGTACAGAAGTACTCTTAAATGATTATCCACAATTTTATTTTGATTATGCAAGTCATGCCTACACCTATGTAGATGGTAATGAAAAATTCTTGGGCTTGGTAGCCACTTTTTTAAGAGAGCATTCCGACCCCTCTATTCGATTGCGCGTAACGGGGTATCAGACGCAGGCAGAAGTAGAGGCTGTAGCGAATAGCAATTTATACAACAACTTAGGATTGGCACGCGCACAAACCATCATCGACAAATTAATTCAGGAATACAATGTACCTGCTACTCGATTATTGGCCAAAGGGGCATTAACCAATCAAGATCCTATAGTAACCCCCTTATTGTTTGAAATTTTGGGTTATAGGTCTGATATAGACGTAGCAACAGCCGAAGACACTGCATTTCTAGAACAGATTAAGATTTCTGTTAAGGATATTACTTATAATAGTAGAGGAGCAAAATTTGACTATAATTCGGGAGAATTTAAACCCAAAAAAACCTTTGAAATTTATGTAGATTCCTTAAAACACTACTTTGTCAGAAATCCAGATGATTATTTACTAATTATTGGACATACCGATAGCAAAGGAGGAGAGGCGTATAATCAGCGATTGGGGCTACGTAGAGCACGCTCTGTCAAGGCATACTTGAAAGCACACGCTATTGAGGTGCCTATTAAAACACAATCTAAGGGCGAACTAAACCCTTTGGTAGTGGATCACGATGAGCAAGGGCGTTATGATACAGAAGCAATGGCCAAAAACCGTCGTGTCAATATTTTGGTACAAGAAGGCGGTACCAGTGTACAAGAGCGTCAATAAATAGGAACCTTGTCGTAGACTTACAAGTCTACAATTTTTAGTATTAGAGATTATTTTCTTAGCTTAGAAGCTGTCTGTCTATACTTTGTATGGATTTATAATAATGTCCAGTAACATATCAAATTAATACACATTTTATGAGTGAAATATTTGCGCAGTTATTCAGTGGCGATGATGCAGCAGATTTAGCCTTTGGTATTATCATAGGGTTAAGTTTTTTGTTGGGAATGTTGGTGTTTGCACTGTTGGCTTATTGGCCTACCAAAAGACGTTTAAGCAAAGAAATAGAGCAGTCCAAAAAAGAGCATGAATTATTGACAAAAGATTACAAAGATCTTTCGGAGCGATTTAATGTGGTGACGGCTCAATACAAACATTCTCAGGAAGAACTGCGTGTAACTACCTCTAAACTGAAGGAACAAGAAGGGGTAGTAAGCCGTCAATTGCGCGAAATTCAATACCTCAAGGAGGAATTAGAGGCACACAAAGCACAAGCTAGAAATTACAAACAAGCCAATGAGCGGCTTTTAGAACAATTCCAAAAAGCTGCCAAATCTAATGAAGCCTACCAACGCAAACTCGAAGATTTAAAAGAACTGGTAGAAGAGGTAGAACAAGAACGCGCCCAACTACAACAGGATTATAGAAAAAGTCAACGAGAGGCTACCCATGCCGAAGAGCAGTTGAACAATTTGAAATACAAGCAACAAGATTGGGAAAGTAAGCAAGAGCAATTAGAGCAAGATTTGGCCGCCTCTTTGGCACAGCGTCAAGAATTGACCAGTTTGCTGCAAGAGTTGGAAGATAACCAACAATTGGGCAACAGTACGGATGAAGAACTCAAACAACAATTGTTAGGCATTCGAACACACTTAAAGTCACTAGAGGCCGAAAATGCAGAATTGATGCAGCGATTAGCGCCTTATTTGGCAGAAGAGCAAGCAGAGAAAGAGGAGGGGGAACGTTTGGAACCTTTGTTGGTTGAATGGTTGATACAGGCAGAGGAGAGTATGCAGCAAGTGGGCTTTTTTGAAGATTGCAAAGAGGAAGATCTCATTGAAGATCCCCAGCAATTAGCAAAAGCATTGATAGAAATAGAAGCCGTTACACAAAAGGTGGGCGTTGTAGAACAAGAAGAACCATTGGTATTAGAAATAGAGGAAGAAGAAGAATTGATGGGTTGTTTGGTGCAGGCAGCCTTGGCTATGGAACGTCAGGGGTTTTATGAAAATATGGATGAAGCTGTTTTGGTGCCTTTGCCTGCCAAAATACAACAACTCAGTGATGAAGAATTGCTACAAGAACGCCTTAGAGATACTGCTTTACTATTAGAGAATTCTATTTTTTATAACAAAGAAGCAGATGAGGACGATTTGATAGAGGAAAAAGAGCTGCTAGAAATAGAATTGGCCAAATTGGATGAAATGGTTATGCCTAGAGCATTGGAGGAGGATATTATAGCGTTGTCAGAAGGAGAAGAGCAGCATTTGGTCGCTGCTACAGCGTTGGCACAAGAAGCCCTGGAGCAACCGGGCCTTTATGAGCCTATAGAAGCCGCTCAATTATTAGCAGACACAAAATATGATGATAGAGCATTTGTAGAACAAACAGAACAGCAGCAACGAGAAGCGCGTGTGCGACAATTGATAGGGCCTATTATTCCCCAAGCCAACCCCGAAGAACGCAACAATTTGCAGGAAATTGATGGTGTTGGACAATTCATGGAGCAACAACTCAACCAATTGGGAATTTACACGTATGAACAAATTAGTTTGTTTGATAATGAATTTATTAATATCTTAAGTGCAGCGTTAGATTTTCCTGCTGATGTGATTCACGAAAAACAATGGATTGTTCAAGCAAAAAATAAATTAACTTAAAGACCAAAACCCTGACACTATACGTGAATTTATAGTGGTGAATTAAATAAAACCTTAAATAGGCTATAGCCATCAATGTTATCAATGGCTACCTCCACTTTAGATAGTGGGAACTCACGAAGTAAAAAACGAATAAATATATGCCACAACGTCCTGTCTTATTGCTGACTTTTGCCAACCAGCAGGATGCTTATCTAGAGCACTTGAAGGAGGAGAGTGACACACTCAACTATATTTTGAGTACACTGCATGATAAAGGAGCAATAGAAATTTACAAAGAAGATCGTGCCACGACAGAAAATGTCATTGGCGCGTTAGATCGTTTTAATGAACGCATTGCGCTGTTTCATTATGGTGGTCATGCCGATGGAAGCAGCCTGCGCTTGGAGGGAGGAGATGGCAATGCAACAGGACTGGCTGAAATGCTCGGTCGCCTTCCCAACTTAAAACTGGTGTTTTTAAATGGCTGTGCAACACAGCCACAAGTAGAAGAACTACTGGCCCAAGGCGTGAAAGCGGTGGTCTCTACTGCCGTTAAAATTGATGATGAACGAGCGGTAGTATTTGCGGATAACTTTTATCGCGCCTTCTCTAATGGACACAGTATTCGTTCTTCTTTTGAGCGGGCTGTATCCAATATGAAATTTGTATATGGGGGGAATTTTGACGCAACCATTGTACGCAAAGGTGAAATGGCGGTACACGCCAATACGGATTTGATGCCTTGGGGCTTGTACGTCAATGAGGAGGAAGACGACATATTGCAGTGGGAATTGCCGCTAGAAAATGTAGCCACACTCGCGACGAGCAAAAATGTCGATCAGGCAAAATTACAAGATTTTAAGGTTAATCAATTTATTGAAGAGGTCATTTATGGCATGTTTGATGTCAAGCCCGAATTAGAGGCGTTGGTACAAACAGAGGATGGAGATGGGCAATTAGAACCCAGAAAGGTACTGCTGCAAATTATTCAAAATTTTCCTTGGCCTATTGGAACACAAATTCGTTTGTTGGTGGCCAATGATGGTGGTATGAATACGCCTTCTCTGGAGCGATTAAAGCAATTGGTAAGTGTTTATACCGTTACCAGTCAGTTTCTATTTTATATTATAATGTCTCAAATTTGGGACGAAAAACGCGCCAATACCTTCAATACCAAGAGTTATCTCATTGATATCCTGCATATCAATAAGAAACAATTTGGCAGTTTCGATTATTTCCGAAACTTTATGGAAGCCATCAAATTGCTCCGACAAGCCAATCAAGAACCCAATATTGCCGACTTTGCGGATTTGGCTATTGAATATGAAGAGCATGGCGATTTGTACGAGTCTTATTTGTACATGGAGTCTTTACGGGCGGCCATCAAACATGGCGACACCACTGCTTTAGAAGCTCAGATTACCGAAAAGTGTGTGCAAGGAGAAGACCACTTGTCTACTATTTTATACAGTTTATCTTTTCTTATTCGTTATGATTTGGTTACCGTGCGCGATATTCATGTGGTGAATTATCGAAACCTAGATACAGAGTTCAATCACTTTATCAGCCGACTTAATGTAAACGTAGGAGATATTGCTGTAAGCGAAGGGAGTACACGCATGAAATCTAGGATTTATAAAACCTTTACCAATAATGCCTCTGTCATTCTGACCGAAGACTTACAGGACCCTAGCACCTTTCTAAATCTATCTCCTTTTATTATTGATAAAAACGCTTTTAGAGATGGATTGACCGAAGACCGTGCTACACAACAACAATTGTATATATATGCCCACCGAGCCGATGGAGATGATCCCAATCGGGATTATCAATATTACGCTACTTTTCACAATGTATACGTAGCACAAGAGCGTACATCAGACCAATTTGCTATTCAGGCAAGTTTTCAGGAGGGCGAACAAACAGAAGATAGTGGGGCTCGGAGTAGAAGGCGTTCTTCTAGAAGGCGCAGGCGAACAGTAGCTACTACAGAGGTGATTAATCCTTATGCAGTACTCAAAAGACAATTTGAAATTTTAGAACAAGACCTTATGGGTCATTAAGAAAATATCGTTTTACTAATTTAATACTACTTGATAAAAACAGAATCGAAGTTATTGAGTATTGTATTAGAATTCTACACTTATGGCGAAACAAGTAAAAAGTCCGTTCAAGTTCTTAGATTCGTACGACAAAGACGATAAAGATATTTTCTTTGGCCGAATGCAAGAGACCTATGAACTCTACGATAGAATTAGAGAAACGAATCTCGTATTGCTCTATGGGGCATCTGGAACAGGCAAGACAAGTTTGATTAATTGTGGTTTGGGAAATCAGTTTGAATCCACAGATTGGCACCCTATTTTTATTCGTCGCAAAGACAACATCTTGCAATCTATGCGCGAGCAATTGCAATCCTGTGCCGTTAAAAAAATGTCTGATGATACGCCGCTTATCAAGCGTATGCAATCTCTGTACATGGATCACTTCAAGCCTATTTATCTGATCTTTGATCAGTTTGAGGAGATTTTTATTTTAGGGACTAAAGAAGAACAAGAAGAGTTTTTTGAAGAAATTTTTCACTTATTAGAATCAGATGTACAGTGCAAAGTTTTGATTTCGATGCGAGAAGAATACATCGCACATTTATCAGAGTACGAGGACAATATTCCCTACTTGTTTGACAATCGTCTGCGCGTAGAGAAAATGAACACAAAGAACTTAAAAGACGTTATAGAAGGAACAGCTAGAGAATTTAATATAAAATTGGCAGGAGATAATGATCGGATTTCAGAGCTCATTATCAAGCGTTTGAGAGACAAAAATGGAGAAATTGACCTCGCCAACTTACAAGTGTACTTAGATCGCTTGTATCGATTGGATTTGGAACGTATAGAGAAGAATCCCACCAGAACCCAGGTGGTTTTTGATGAAGAATTGATTAAGCAAACGGGGAATTTAGAAGATGTGATGTCGGAGTTTTTAGACGAGCAATTGGCCATTCTCAGTACAGAATTAAACGAAAACTACAAGAATGTAGATGGTGCTGTTCCCATGAATATTTTATTTGAACTAGTAACAGATACAGGTACCAAACAAGCAGAAGATGTCGAGCAAATCAAAAAACGCTTGAAGCAATCAAAAAATATTGATGCTGCTGTAGTAGATTACTGTATTCAACGGTTTAAGGAAATGAGAATTCTAAGAGAATTGTCATAACTATTACATAATACAACCCTAAAACTGCTGTAGCTAGAAGGACACAACTGAACAAGTATGAAAGTAGAATTAGTCAATGATATGATAGCCAGAAAGGTGTACGAATCTGCCCCTGTGGAGGACAAAGCTCGTGCTATCGCTAATAAATTCATAAAAGATCGCTACAACCACTTTTGTAAATCAAAAAACATGTTGCTTAGTCGCCAAGAATTGGCGTTTATTCAACCCTACATGGATAAGCTGGTACTCAATACCAAACAAAAGGATTACATTGTCCGTAGCCGTCAAAAAATTGAAAAATTACGCAAGCGCAAACGTTTACGAGATGCAGGAGCCGTAGCATTGGTTTGTGTAGTGTTTCTGAGTAGTTGGGGGCTTTGGGAACGCAGTCGTTACACCATAGCGCACAATAATCTGGCAATTGCTAAAGATTCTATTGGTATTTTATTGCGCGATGCACACAGTGATATCAGTCCTGCATCCACCTTACCAATAGCTCCTCTAGTGACGTTTCATACACTTCATATACATGGCCGCATTACCAATAGGCAAGGTGCTCCAATTCAACAGGCCAATGTAGAAGTATTGGGGGCGATTATCAAAAGTGATAAAGAGGGATATTATAGCTTCAATTTAGTGCTTCCACCCCCATATTGGAAGGAACCACCCCTTGTGAGCATCAAAAAAGAATCTTATCAAGAAGTTGCTTATCCATTGGATATTGATAAAGATCAGATAAAATGGGATCCTGTTTTAGCTCCTCAAGATTAAATAACCGCCTGCGCATGGCTTTGTTGAATGTAAATAATCATGAATAAACAGTACTACTTAGTAGGATTAGCACTAGTTAGTAGTGTCTTTTTTGCTTGCAAAAAAAAAGTACAAGCAGATTATGAAGCAGCGCTGGCAGCAGGCACCATATTAGAAGCCGCAGATACGATCCAAGTCAAACTTAACGAAAAAATTTTATTTGATTTCTCTTTTTCAGATGGTGTCAATCCTATTCATTATGCTTGGAATATTCATGCCCTAGATAGTTCCAATGTTAAATATTTAGAAACACAAGAATTTCACTTTGCTGCTCCAAATGTAGTCGGAGGCCCTGCTTCTGGCATTCACAGCTATCAAGTCTTGCAAGCAGGGTTGCACAAATTGGTCTTTTATAATCCTTTTTACAATCAAGAATTTTGGCAAAAGGAGCAGGAAACAGAAGATGTTTATTTGGTTTGGAAAGCATTGAAGCAAGATTTTTCTATCAATGACACCTTAGTTGAACATTATTGGACACGTCAAGTGTTTGAAAATCATTGGATTGCTTTGCAAGCTGCAAAAGGATCCGCCCAAGATAGTCTTTGGCAAGTCTTATACGAACATACCTACACCACCGATTACACGCCCGATTCCACAACCTTACAGCGTTTACGGGTAAAATGGGCAGCCGAAAAAACACCTTTTACCAGCAGCAATACCACACTAGAATTATTAGATACTTTATTGGGCAGCCAATACGAGCCTAACAGAATAACTTGGCACGATTTACGCCAAGAACAAAAGCAAAAAATACTTTTACATGATAATTTAGATACAAAAGTATATTATGTCGAAGTCATTCAATGAAGTTGTTTTTGTGTAACTGTTTGATACAGCAGTGCTATTCTGTAAAATAAAACTGCCTATGAAAATCCTATGGTTGTGGTTGTTGTGTTGGGGAACGATATTCGCACAACCCTTAAAAGTATATACGCCAGCAGCATTGCGCCAAGATTTGGACTTTCTAGAAAAGCAATTGCAACAAAAAATACCCAATTGGCAAGTATATCACTCTACTAGTGCTTGGGAGCGACGCTTTGCCACGGTAAAGACAACACTCAAAAGCCCTCTTTCTACCTTAGAATGGTACCAGCGACTCAATTATGTATTGGAGGCTGTACACGAAGGCCACTTGACCATAGGACAAGCAAACGATGTTTTTTATACAGGATTTGCAACGGGCAAATTTAAAGTGCTCCCCCTAATTGTGCGTGGAGTAGGAGAACAGGTATATATATGGACCAACCTGAGCAATAAGGAAGTGCTCAAACAAGGCGATGAATTGTTGCGGATCAATGGACGCTCTATAGAGGATATACGTCGCCAAATTTTTGACCACACCTTGGCTGATGGCTATATAGAAAGTTCCAAACAATTGTTTTTTCAAGAAGAATTTGCTGCACGTTATTTTTGGTTTGTAGAAGCCGTTGATTCTTTTGTGTTGGAATATCGACCTTGGGGGCAGACCACTCCCAAAACAACTACTATTGCTGCCCTCACACACTTAGAAATGGCAAAATGGATGGTTGAACGCAAATTGCCTCGTCCTAGTCGCCGTTTGGGGCTAGAAGCTTTGTTTAGTTGTTCCTTTCACGATGAAACGGCTCTTTTGACCTTACGCAATTTTAATACAGCCAATTGGGCGGATTATGATAAGACACCAGCCAGTTTTTACGCACAGGTGTTCCAACGCTTACGCAAAAACAACATCAAGAATCTAATCATAGATTTGCGTGGTAATAAAGGAGGCAATAAGGACTTTGTAGACGCATTTTTGCCTTATTTGTGGTTGCAACCAAGGCAAGGAACTTATCGAACCTTGTTGTACAACAATGGTTATTCTGTAGAGAGTATTTTGCCCAATAGAAACCCCTTATATTTTAAAGGACAAATCTACGTCTTAACCGATGGAAAAACCTACTCTACGGCCGCATTACTGGCACAATATGCCGTACAGTATGCAGGAGCCATTAGTATTGGAACAGAAACAGGCAGTCGCCTAGAAGGCTTTGCAGCAGGTGGACATGACATGATTACCTTGCCCAATTCCCAAATCAAAATCAACCTACCCAATGCTTGGATCCAAAATCGCTTGCTAAACACTCCCAATTTAGCCAATAGGGGGTTGCTACCTTATTATAAAATAGAACCAACTATAGATGATTTGATCAAGGAGGAAGATGTAGTGTTACAAAAAGCTTGGGATTTGATAAAAGAACCTTAAAGCTGAATCTGTGAACTTGTATGTTGGCAGGAAATTAATGATGCTGAAAATACATAACTTTGTATAATCAAATGGGTTTTTGTTTTCTTCACAGCTCTCTCCGTACACTACTATTAGTGGTTTTTACGGTTGCAAAAGCATTGTTTTTTACCAATTCATTTAGTGAAATCACCCCTTCACAACCCGAAGGATCAGCGAATGCTAAACACCTCACTACCCACCAGCACCCCATCTTGCCGCACCTCCAACACATACCAGCCCCCCAATAATTCCCACACAGGAAAAATATAGGTTTTATCCGAAATATCTCTAGCCGTATGGCTTTGCAGCACTCTTCCTTGAGCATCTAGGATGCGAAAAGTCAATTCTTCGCCAACTTGCTTATTTCTATACCATACATTGAGATAATCTACGGCTGGATTGGGGTAGAGTTTTAGTTGGGCTTGGGGCTGGGCATGGATGGGCAAAATGCTCGTGGTGGTATCGGGCAAATGACAGCCTGGTACTAGGCAGCCGTGCTGGTCGAGTTTGAGCAGCCAACCTTGTTGGTAAGGGCCTTGGCCAGTGAATTTGGCTTGCCCTGCTATTAAATAGCCTCCATCGTGGGTTTGCTCTACATCAAAAATCTCATGTTCTACCCATGCTTGTTGCTGATAATGATATCGGTGTGACCAGAGGCTATCTCCATTCGGAGACAATTTCGCCACCATACAATTGTACTGTGCAATGGTAGAACCATTTAAAGAAAAACTATCTATAGTAATACCAAAAGTCATAAGGCTACTGTCTGGTTGCTCTATGACTTTTATGACTTTACTTCTACCAGTGTAAGAATAAGCTCTTAAAGGTGTTCCCCACAACCAATTTCTGGCACTATCCAATTTGAACACATAAGATTCACGTGAGAGAATAGAGCTTGTTCCTCCTGTAGTTAAAATCTCTTTTCCAATAGCTGTTCCTACTACCCAACCTTTATCTTTTGTTTGTACTAGGTCATTTGCTCCTAGTAATTGAATGCTCGTATCATTTTGCCATTCCCATAATAAATTGCCTGCATAGTCATTTTTTTATATTGCAAAAAATATCATAATTCATAGAGATCAGATTTGTATTGCTATGAATGTAACCTACTACAAAGCCATCTTGTAAAGGTATTAATCTCTGTTTACCATGAAAATTATGCCCCTCTCCAATCGTTTTATGCCACCTAATATTTCCATCTCTTTCTATATTTAAAACTTGAAAACCATTATTATACCCCGAATTCATTTGACCTGTTAAAATATAAGAACTATCAGGCGCAATAAACATGTCGTCAGAGCGTAAAAAATGCTGTAAGTTTGTTTGATTTTTATAACGCCTTGTCCATAAAGTATCTCCTTGAGGGGTATATTTAATGAGTACGGATGATATAATATTACTATCAAATGCCTCTCCTGCTACAATCAGATTGCCATCTATATCTGTTTGTAAACAAGAATGCCATTGCTCCAATCGGTGCTGTGGAGTACTATAAAATTTATTGGATAAAATATTTCCAAAAGTATCCATTTTCATAAAATAACTTCCAAAAATACAGTGGGTAGTATCTCTTGCTCCTCCTGTAATGTAATAACAAGAATCTGTTACCTCTAGCCCTGTCATAGTAGTATTGCTACAGCCAAATTGTAGTCGTTTGTTAAACGTAACTTGTGCTTGACTTGTAGTAACTATAATTAAGAGTAGTAGAACTAATAAATACTTCATAAATAAACTATTAAAAACGGACACTCCATTTTGAAGTGTCCTATAAGTTACTAAAATTTCCTATTTTCTAATAATTAACTGTGTTTGCTCTATTAGTTCATCTTCTGTATATAACACTACAAAATAAGTTCCTGTAATCCATTGTTTGGTATTTAAAGTCAGAATACTTTCTTTGTGTGACAATTCCAAGCTAATAATCTGCTGTCCTGTTGTAGAGGTAATCACTAGCCTACCTTTAGCAGAATTTGGAGGAAGTTTATAGCTAATATCCGCCCAAGTAGTTGTTGGATTGGGATAAATGACTAATTTTCCATTATTTACTTTGGTCACTGATTCTTGTCTACTTTTTTCTCCTCCTTCTGGTAATGTGGGATGATACCTATAAGTGTCATTGTAGAAGAAGTTTATAATATTCGCCGCTTTTAACGCAGCAAAGCCATAGTTATTGGTCACTAATTCATGCAACAAAATCACCTCATCTTTGGTTAGTGTTGCTTCTGTTCTGTTGGTTTGGTAGGCTAAGAGTATCACCTCTTCACAAACACCTCACTACCCACCAGCACCCCATCTTGCCGCACCTCCAACACATACCAGCCCCCCAACAATTCCCACACAGGAAAAATATAGGTCTTATCCGAAATATCTCTAACCGTATGGCTTTGCAGCACTCTTCCTTGAGCATCTAGGATGCGAAAAGTCAATTGTTCGCCAACTTCTTTGTTTCTATACCACACATTGAGATAATCTACGGCTGGATTGGGGTAGAGCTTTAGTTGGGCTTGGGGCTGGGCATGGATGGGCAAAATGCTCGTGGTGGTATCGGGCAAATGACAGCCTGGTACTAGGCAGCCGTGCTGGTCGAGTTTGAGCAGCCAACCTTGTTGGTAGGGGCCTTGCCCACTGAATAATGCTTGTCCTGCTATCAAATATCCGCCATCGTGTGTTTGTTCTACATCAAATATTTCGTGTTCTGCCCATGCTTGTTGTAGATAATAATATCTGTGCGACCATAGGCTGTCTCCATCAGCGGACAATTTGGCT
>JBGCDW010000141.1:0-27908 GCA_045105775.1 Aureispira sp. | reverse complement strand
TATCTATCGAGAATTTTTAAAACTAATAACAGAATCCCAACCCTAACTAAATAAACACAACCAAGCATGCGCGGACAGTTCTTGTAATTGTTCGCGCATTTTTGAAAAACCCTATACAACAAGATTAATAACCAACAGTACGTCCGTCCCGTTTAGTAGTCAAAGACAAGAAGTTCATTGGTAGCTGAATCCAAGTAATACAAATAGCTGGCTTGTCATTTAATAAATCCAATTTTCATTAATTTAGTCGATATGAATACTACAACTATTCAAGAACAATTAAAAAAACATTACCAAAAGCTCCAAGCACGGCTACAGAAAGCCCAAAGCAAAGGACGCTCTCAATCTTTTCAAGAACTCCTGATGAGTCGAATCCAGCGTTGCGCCATTCAACTCCGACAACTTGGAGCAGGCGTAGCAGTGGTAACCGCACTGGGTTGGGCAGCCCCTGCCTTGGGACAGAATACAATACCGTTGCAGTATGAGGAGAAAGTGGGGGTGGATAATCCTTTGGATACGGTATCAGTAAATGATTCTAGACAAATTGTTTTTGCAGACTTAGATGGTGATGGTGATAAAGATTTGGTTAAGCATGAATTGGTCTATATTTCTTATGGTGTGTATGAGTCAGACTTTGATTACTACGAAAATGTAGGAGATTCAACAATGCCCGTTTTTGAGCTACGTGCAAACAGCACCATGTTAGATACTTTAGATACTCATGCTATAGGTCTAAGTTTTGTAGATATAGATGGAGATGGCGACAAAGATTTGTTTGTGGCGGATGAGTCTTATTTTTCAGGAAAGAGTACGGTAGAACTTAATTATTATGAAAATACCAGTTTAGATCCAGCAAATCCTGAGTTTACTTTACAGCCTATGGCTGATAATCCTTTGCAAGATGCTATTAACTTTTACAGTGGCTTAGATACATCTACAACACCTATTATGTATACGAATTTTATAGATATAGATAATGACGGGGATCAGGATTGTTTTATAGCACCGTTAGTTGATCCAGCTTTTCAAGCAATTAATGATACTAACAGAGTAGTTTATTATAAAAATGAAGGTAGTAAAACAATGCCTAATTTTCAACGTCAGAGTGCTTCAAATAATCCGTTGAATATAATCAATACGACTATTCCAACAGGAGGATTTATTAATGAACCTTTCTTTATTTTTGATGGTGACTTAGAAAGAGATAAAGATTTAGACATTTTGGTTCGTTCTAACTCTACAATTTATTTTAGGAACATAGGTTCAGTTAATTCACCTAATTTTATAACTTCTGCTACTACCCCTGTTGATAGTATATGGATGAACACAAGTGTTAGGCCAGAACGTATTGTTGCTGTTAGTGATTTGACTAGTGATGGAAAAGCAGAGGTGGTTTATTTCGATAGATCTACACGCGATTTACGTTATTTTGTAGATACGGTTTCTACTCTTCTGAATCAATTTGTATTGCAAGGAGCAAAACATTTGGAAGTCTATCCGAACCCAAGTACAGGACTCATCCAATTGGAGCAGTCCTATACAGGTTTGTTAGAAGTATACACGGCTACAGGCCAGTTGGTATACAAAAAAGAACTAGAGGAAGTGGAACAATTAAATTTAGAATTGCTAGATACAGGCATTTATGTGGTTTCCTTGCAAACGCTCAAAGAACGTTTTGTTCAACAAATAACGATTATTAAATAAATTTTGATTCAAGTAGTAGTGCTTAACCAACACTACTACTTGTTTTTCTACAAGAGAATACCCCACAGAATATTTTATAGTGTTAAGGATACTGTTCCCTTATTTACAAACATTACGACTATGCGACCAGTTTTAAAAGCCTTTTTTGCTTTAATAGTATGTTTATTACCGACCTTTGTAACAGCCCAGTTAGTAAGAGGTTTTTACACTTATGAATTATTAGATGAATCAGGTAATCAGGTTGTCTTAAATGATTTAGGAACCAATATTGATGTTTGTGCTAATGTAGAGTATTTGTTTCGAATAACAATTGGTACAGGACCAGGTTCGCCAAGTAGACGATTATTGATAAGACCAACAAGTGCTACACCAGCACCTGCTACTATTAACGATGTAATTTTGAATAAGGGGACAGGTGGAGGAGAATATTGTGCAAATGGTATATTGGTTCATACTTGTCATTTTAGATTGACAGGTGATGGAACTTACACTATCGAAATAGGAGAAGAAGAACAAGGTGGAGGATTATGTGATTTTGATCCTGTAGACGTAGCTTTCAACTTCCAAGCACAAAACAACTCCTACTTCGAATTAGACCCCACCTACGATGTATGCTCAGGAGCTGCTTTTGTTTTGACACAGGAGGGGGCTGGTAGTAACGATCGTTGTAATTCTTGCGCAACCAATTCCATTACTGTACCTAGAGGCTTTAGTTGGCAGTACATAGACTCTAGAGATCTATCAGGTACAGTCTTGAATGGACTTACGCTTGATGCAGGAGTAGCTAATGCTACAGGAGATACTATTTATTATGATCCCAATGTAGGAAGCCCTAATACCAATGCGGCGAATTACACACTCATTAGTAATGATATAAATGAAGTTAATAATGCTACCAGTAAAAATGGAGGAATCATGCGTTTCAGGGCTAGGATTGTTACAGATTACGGAAGCTTTACCTGCACCTCTGACACCTTGATAGATGTATATATTCGTCCTGCTCCAGAGTTAGATCCTGTGGCCATCGTTAGCACTACTTCAGGAGGGCATACCTTACCAGGGAACGATGATGATTTGTGTATCAATGGGAATCGGAACTATGATGTGGATTGTATAGGAGGCGGCTGTCCCGATGGTTCTACGGGAACCTATCTTTGGGAGTTTGTAGATAATGGTAATGTAGTTAGAAGTAGCATAGGAGCAGGTACAATTACCACCCCTGGAGGGGGAGTTGCATCTAACAGTGATGTTAGTATTGTGCCCAATACCTTGCCCTTGGCAACAGGAACACCTATAGGCGCAGGAGATTATACCTTATCGGTTACTGCTACAAGTGAGGTTTTTACCAATCCTATAAGCAGTAATACTATTACTTGTTCGGATGATGTTACTAGGGCTATGACGATTAATCCTCAGCCTCATGTAGAAATTTTTCACAATAGGGGTGTTGGAGGTACGGATGCCTCAGATTTTACAGCAGGAAACGTAGATAATATACAAATATGTAATGGAGTAGAACTTGCATTGACTTTACAGAGTTGCGCTGCTGCAAATTTTACAGCAAATGCCGCTCCAGGGGCAGCAGGAGGTAACCCCAATTTACCAGGAGCAGATCCTTGGTCACAACCTTGTACAGGACCAAGTGATAATTTGTTTGCTTCTGTCACTTGGGCAGCCGTTGGAGAAGATGGCGCTACAGGTGCTAATCTCACAGGGCCTGCAGGCAATCCTTCAACTCCGGCTACAGGTACATCTATTGTAACAACTCCAATTGCCCATGTTCCAACAGACAACTATGTTACAACTACAGCAGATATGACAGGAGCTACGGGAACACTTCCTGGAAATATTATGACCTATACGGCTACTGCTACAGGTGTGAATGGTTGTATCAATACGGATCAACTTACAGTAGATGTTCAAGATCCTACCATAACTTTTCAAGTTAACGGAGGATCAGCCGTGGCATCTGGTTCTACCGTACAAGTTTGTCAGGCATCACAACCAACCATGTCTGTAATTTGTGATCTTTGTCAGCCTACTACTTCGTTTAGTAGTATAAATTGGTCAGGAGGGGCACCATTAAATAATACAAATACTAATAATGTTCAGTATAATTCTCCAATTGCAACTTCTACAGGAGTAGATGTATACACCGTTAATCTTACAGGCAACCAAGGATGTTTGGCTACTGGTGCTACGATTAATTTGGATATTGATCCACAGCCTACCTTAACCCCTACAGTGACTACTCCACAACCCATGTGTGATGGAAATCCTTTGGTGTTTTCAGATGGTAATTATGATCCTAATGCACGCTATGGAATATTTACATCCGATCCTAGATTATCTAGTCCAACTGATTTATTAAATTGCGCTTCTGGTTGTGCTCCTATTTCACTGACCAATCCATCTAATGGCGAGAACTATTGGGTCAGAAAAATAAATTCGGGTGGTTGTGAAGCAGTGGCACAAGTGGGAATTATCACTAATATCCGTCCTACTCCTAGTATATCGCTTCAATCAGGGTATCCCACTACAATTTGTAATAATAGATTTTATACTTTCCGAATCAACGGAGATGCAGATTACGTCTACACTTGGTTTTTAGATACCTCAAGTATTGTTCCCCCATCAGGCTCTTACTATACGCCAGGTAATGCTGGTGTGGGTATTTCCTCTAGAGGTTTTGGTTGGACTCCTGACAATGTTTATTATAGTTTAAACCCTGGTATGTCTGCCCAGCCCAATTTTAGGATTAGTGTACGAGCTGATTTGAACGGATGTCCTAGTCCTATATTAAGCATACCTGATATAGAGGTACAGGATTGTAATGAACCTGTAATTGATAAATTTTTAACCAATGGGCCTAATAGCCTTGCTAGAGATTATCGATTTATTTGTTTGGGTGATGAGCTAGAAGTACGTGCAACCTTACCCAATGCTACTGCGGGAGTAACATACCTCTGGAGTACAGGAGCAACGACCCAAAGTATTACGTATGTAGGTACTGTTTTTTCACCTGATTCTATTGTACATACTGTAACGGTAACGGATCAAGGGGTTTCTCAAGAGGTAAACACAGTAACCTATATTTCTAAAGGAGGAGTGGACTTGCAGCCTGCTACTGATACTACTATTTGTGGCAATGGACAAATTAATGCCATTGCTAATTGCCCAGGTTGTATGTCTGATGTGACGTATTTGTGGTATAATGATTTGACAGTGCCCGCTCCTACACCATTTGAAACGGATGCAGCTACCGATGGAAATATAGTACAATCAGCAGTAGTAGTAGCA
This sequence comes from Aureispira sp., assembly GCA_045105775.1. GTDB lineage: Bacteria > Bacteroidota > Bacteroidia > Chitinophagales > Saprospiraceae > Aureispira. The sequence goes on along the minus strand of JBGCDW010000141.1, from coordinate 22,904 downwards.
CCAAATAGTACCATACCTGCATTTTTGATGCGGCTTATTGTAACCCACGGGGAAACCTGTCAGGATACGCTTGATCGACAAATTACAGTAGATGGATTACCAGAACCTGTCATTAGGAATGCTGTTACAGGGGATACAATCAGGTCTGTACAATACTTATGTGCAGGAGAAACGCTCCAATTAGACGTTGGCTGTGCAACCTGTAGCAGCTTTATTTGGAATACAACGGCCACTACTCCCTCAATTAATGTAAATGGACCTGGAGTATATTTTGCAAGGGCTATTAATGCCAATTTATGTAGCGATATTTCTCAGACAGTTGTTGTTTTATCTTCCTCAGAAGGATCCAATGCACCTGTTACCGTTAATCCTACAGAAATATGTTCGGGACAACCCTCTACGTTGGAGGTTGCACCCTGTATCGGTTGTAGTTATGCTTGGTTTAATACGACCAATCCTGCAATACCTGTATCTACCAATCGTATTTTTCCTACTGCTATAGCAGGAAATTATTATGCAGAAATAACCAATACACAGAGTTGTGTTTACCCTACATCTATTGTTAATTTAGTAAATACAGCGGTTACTATTCCTACGATTGCTATTACAACAGACTCTATTTGCCCAGGCAGAACCTCAACCTTATCCACGACTAGTTTGGCAGGAGCTACCTATCAATGGTATAGAGATAACTTGCCTGTTAGTGGAGCTATTGATTCTATTTATACCGTCTCTGAAGCAGGATTTTACAGTGTGTTGGTTACTTATCCCAATGGTTGTGAGGAGTTTTCACCCTCTGAGGAAATTGTGGATATAAGTTTCAATCCTATTATTGCTTCGGCCGATACCATTGTGTGTTTTGGATTAACAGAAGAAATAACAGCACCCTTGACTCCAGGATGGCAATACCAGTGGTTTAGAAATGGTGATTCTATTACTGTAAATGGTAATGGGTCTAATTATTTTGCAGATTCAGCAGGATCGTATTATGTAGAGATTGTAGATAATAATTTGTGTAAAGAGGCATCTAATCTCGTTACTATGACTATTTCTAATATTCCCACTTCTTTTGCTACGACGAGTACTCCATCTATTTGCCCAGGGGAGGATGGCTCTTTGGCCGTCTCGTTATGTTCGGGATGTAGTTATGAATGGTTTAATATCAATACAGCCAGTTCACTCTCTCAAGGAAATGCACAAACATATTATCGTTTTTTGGATACATCTGTAGCCTCTACGAGTTCTTATTTTGCTGTCGTATCCAAGGATGGTTGTCAAGTATTATCCGATACGATTACTATTGTCTTAAATTCAGCCCCTATTCCACCCATCAACTTTATCTCTAGAGTAGTTTGTGATGGTCGCGATGCTTTGTTGAATACGCAGGCTTGTACAGGCTGTTCTTACTCTTGGCAAAAAGATGGAGGTGTTGCTGTAGGAGCATTGAATGATACCTTTCATGTAGTTGATAGAGTAGCCAATGTTGGTATGTATAGTGTCATTGTTAATTATCCTAATGGCTGCTCCGTAGAATCGGCTGCCACACAGGTTTTTAATGGGTCTTTTAATGTTAATATAGCATCAGCACAACAGTTAGGAACGGCTCCCAATACGGTCATTTGTAATGGCTCAGGAATGGAGGTGAGAGCAAATACCATTTATCCAGGAGTAGCACCCGTAGGTACTTATACTTATACGTTGTTTGTGGATAATAATCCAGTTACAGGAGCTTCTAATATTACGACCAATGCTAGTGCATACAGCTTCTTTAATAATGTAACAGAAGGGGTCTACACCATTGGAGTTGTTGATCCACAAGGTTGTAGGCAAAAATCGGGCTTTATTTCCTTAGATACCGTCAATATTGTTCCATTGTTGGAGGCTCGGGCAACCTCTAATCCAAACTCTGTACCAGCTTCGGCCATTTGTGATGCAGATGGAACCGTATACATGGAAGTAACAATAGCCAACTGCCCAACTTGTACTTACACTTATCAGTGGGCAGAAGGAGGTATACCCATTGTAGGTGCGAGCAACAATACTTATCAAACACCCCAAGGCCCCACAGGTGCAGGAATTTATACTGTAGATGTGACTAGAAGAGGCTGCTCTGCTACTTCTAATACCGCCTCTATTATAGATGCAACAGCTACCTTTAACAATACTATTACACCAAATATAGCTAGTATTTGTAATGGACAATCTACTACATTGGCCTATAATGGAGCAACTTGTATAGGGTGTTCTTATCGTTGGCTGCGTACGAATAATCCAATTGGAGGAGCCAACAACCAGCAATATGTTGCTACAACGTTAGGATCTTATACCTTAGAGGTAACAACACCATTGGGTTGTGTAGATACTTCTAATATAAGTTTGGTGCGCTCTATTGCGCGTCCAGATAGTCTTCGCTTACAATTGGATACAGTTGTTGCAATTTTGGGGACAGCCAATTCAGGAACAGCTACACCTATCGCGGCATCTGCTGCAACTATTAACTTGAATAGTTGGGTGTTTCCTGATAGTGTACGGAATGCTTCCTTGGCAGCAGCGTCAGGAGATAGTAGCTATTTTAGTAGTACACCATTTAATGCAGCCCTCAATTGTGGTGGTGCTGCTATATGTAATCCAGGCTTGTCAGGAACCGATAGCATTTTATTTACACCAGCCGATAGTTTGGTTGGTAACCACTTGATTACGTATCACTACTTTGAATCAGGTTGTGAGTTTATAGTACAAGATATTTTAAGAGTCTTGCCTGCGGCTACAATTTCCATTACCAATAATAATCCTTTATCTGTACCCTATGAAGCCTGTATTGGAGACAATCTCAGTATTAGGGCAGAGAACTTAAAGTTTAGAATAGAAGAAATCTATGTATTTGATGCGAATGGAGATTATCAATTGGCAACTATTCCAGCGATTAATTTTAGTTATGACACAGTAAGTTATGGTTCAGATACCTTCTATACGACTGTTATTAATTGGACGGTTCCAGGCAATGCTTATGCTTCTTATTTGAACTTAAAAGCAGCCCCTCCTGCTGGTCAGGATACTATTTTGACACCTTTCTTACTTATTCATAATACCGACTTGAGTTTCTCTGGTTTACCCAATTCAGGCGAACTGTGTTCTAATGGAGAACGCCTAACGCTATTTGGTAATCCACAAGGAGGAATCTTTAGCGTACAGAATATGGCAGGTGGTGTTATGCCAGGAACCATTGTAGCAGATTCTTTATATCCTACAGCAATTGATCCTAGCTTGTATAATGATACCAGTCAATTAGTGGATGTAGTATATAGCTATAGACAAACGTATACGAATAGTAACAACTGTCCTACACTTGACTTTGTTACCCAACGTATCAAGGTTATTGATGTACAATTGAATAGTGTAGAGTACAATCCTATCTCTATATCACAAGACCAAGAACGCTTAATTAACTTAGTATATACCGTGTCTCCTTATAATGCGCGTGCACACAAGCAAGGATATTATAATATTGGATTTAGTGGTAGTTTTACCAGCCCAGCTGGTGCACCAGAAACCTTCCTTCCAAGCAATGCAGGAGTTGGTAGACATGCTCTCACGTATATCATTAGCAAAGGAACGTGTACCAACATGGTAGAAGACAGTATTGAGGTATTGCCTGCACCAACTGATATACTGATACCTGATACCATTTGTCGTAATTTCGCTCCAGTGAATTTCTCTCGTCATACTGCGTTTCCATTTATTCCAAATGTTTCTCCAATACCACCTAGTAGTAGTGTGGTTTATAGAGATAGCGTTTACTTGATGCGTGTACGAGGAGAGGGGGTAATTATTAATAATGGATTTATAGGTTCAGAAAACTTCACGTATGATCCTAACAATGTATTGAGTGGAAACTACGATACACTGGTTATTGATTATGTATTCTATCGCGAACAAGATACTTCGTCAGTAGGTTTCGATACCTTTGAATATGTAGTTGCTAGTATTGTTAAGCCAATTTATATAGAGGATTTACTTACAGTAGATATTAATGATACTGTCGTACAATCTTTCTACTGTCAAGATAGTACCCTGAGTGTGCTCACGGCTTCTCCTGCAGATACCTTTGGGCGAGGCTTGTTTATGTTGTTTGGGGGAACAGGACAGTACCAATTTGGAGATACGTTGCCCAATAGTGTCATTAATCCTTATCAAGTTAATAATAGTGAGAATGCAACCACAACCTATGATTTGGTATACATTCTCAATGGAGTAGCTTGTCAAAACTCCGACACCATGCCAATTACCATATCCAAAGGATTGAATCCAGCTTTTGCAACTGTTAATGGTTTGACAGAGTTCTGTGATACTGATCCAGGTATAGCAATTACACACAATGTACTAGCACCTGATACGGCTATTTGGAAAATCGGAGGTATACCACAACCTTCGTACAGTTTCAATCCAAATCAATTAAGCCCAGGTATTCATATTGTAGAATTACAACAAATATATACTTACATCCAAGCACCAGATACCTTTACCTGTAGTGCTTCGGCTGTAGATACGTTTACGGTTCATGCACTGCCAAACATCAATGTAACACCATCCTTAGATAAGCAGTATTGTGCCAATGATAGTATTGTTGACTTTATGGTGAGTCCAGCACCCGATTGTCCTAACTTTGGGGCAGCAGGGCAGTATGTACTCAATGAGAATTTTGATGCGGGGGTACCTGCTAGTTGGTTGGTCAATACTATTGCTGGAAAGCCTTGGGCACCCGATGCACTTTTCCCACAAGGAGGAGTTGGGTTGGCTACTTTTGTAGATACGAGTGGTGTTGTAGAAAATTCTTGGTTGATTTCACCAACTATGAATTTGATAGCAGGACATACCTATCGATTGAGTTATATGGTCTTGGCTGGACCACCTGACCCAAACTGTGGTAGTGGTTGTTTTGCCTCTTTGTATGTTGGAATAGGAAACGCTCCAGCTACCACTGCTATTACAACACAGTTAGATTATCAGCCATTGTTGGATAACGATTTGGCCTACAGACGTTATACAGTAGATTATTACCACGATCCAGCAGTAGGGGCAGTTACAGGGCAATACAATATGGGCTTCCGTAACTTTAGTCCTGCATTTGGACGTTCGTTGCGTTTGGATAATGTAGAGATGCGTGATTTGACGATTGACAGTTGTCAACAGTCTGGTATTGGTTACATGGAAGGGCCGGGTACCTACAGAGTGAGCGATTCCTTGTATCAGTTTGATCCATTGGCAGTACCTGCTGGAGATATTACCGTGAAATATGTATATACCAATACCATGGGCTGTCAGGATAGTGTGGTGTTCCCTATAACCGTCGATACAGCACCGGTAGTGAGCTTTACCAATTTGGATACTTCTTATTGTGAGAACGAACCAACCGTAATGATAACAGGGAATCCATTGGGAGGAACATTTACCAGTACACGAGGAACTAATTTATACGATGATACAACTTTTGCAACATTGAGTCCAGCATTTTATCCTGTTAGTTTCCAAACAAATACGCCAGGACTGGATGTGATTTCTTACACGTTTACGGATGATAACAACTGTTCAGAAACGGCGGTGGATCAGGTATCAGTAGTTGCTTTACTGGATCGAAACCCGATTGCAGGTTTAGATACGCGGGGTTATGGATATTGTATTATTGATTCTGCCAATGCCTTAGCAGTAACCAATCAACCACCTTTGGGGTCAGGTAGTTTGATTACCAACGGTACCTTCTACGGGCCAGGGATACGCAATGGTGCTGCTGGTGCTGTACCAGGAGGGGCGACTTTCCATTCTGATTCGGCGGTCATTGATATGGGACATACAGGAGATGCTACCATCTCTTATGTATACACTACTACTACCAATTGCTTGGATACTACTTTCCAAACGGTTAGAGTACATGCCAAACCAGATTTATCGTTTATCAATTTACCTGATAGCATGTGTTTGAATGTGGATTCTTTCCGTGTATTGGTTCAGAATAGAGTCGTTACAGGACCAACAGGACAAGTAGTTTACATAGATACCATTGGTCGTCAAGTAGGCCAGTTTACAGAAACAGATATATTCGGAAATCCTGTTCCGAACTTTATACAGTTGTTTGATACTTTATATCCTGCTACAGCAGATGGTTATTCTCAAATCAATGTATCGTACCAATATATTACTGATACCTTGTTGGGAGCTTGTCAAGCCATCTTAAATGATAGTGTTAGAATTGATACCGTACCTATTGTGTATTTCCAAGATTTACGTCCTCATTATTGTGAGAATGAACCTGCTAGTATCTTCTTAGCGTTTCCTCCATTTAATATAGGTTCTGGATTCTTGATGATTGATAGTGTACAGATTGATAGTAGTTTCTATTGGATTGATCCTGCTGTAATGGTAGGGCCAGGCCAAACCACAGCCGTATATCCAACTTACTATACCTTTACCGACTCTAGGGGCTGTACAGGAGAAGCCTTTGATACCTTTGAGGTGCGTCCTTACCCTCGAATTACATTTGATCCAGCAGCACAAGACACCTTCTGTCGTCAAGTGGGACAATTGTATGATTTGAGACAGTCTATCATTAGCCCTCTAGGAGGATTCTTTACGGATAACTTAGCCTTGACTTCCATTAGAGATAGTTTCTATCTGGATTTGGGCTCTGATCCTGGACCAAGGTTGGTGACGTACAACTACTTGGATACTACAACCATGTGTCAGAATAGTGACTCTATTTGGATTTATTTATTCAGTGCTCCAGAATTAGATTTCGTAGCCTATGGAGGTTGTTCTCAAATGGACATCACCTTTGATGGATCAGCCAATAATTTGATTGCAGGAATAGATTCTATTACACGAATTTGGTGGGATTTTGAAGGTAATGGCGTATTGACTTATACACAATTAGACACCTCACCGATTACCATACCTGATACTACCTATCAATATGGGGCTTCTGGCACATACAATGTAACCTTATATGTACAAAATCAAGGTGCTTGTGTACAAAGTGTTACCAAGCCATTAATCATATCACCTTATTACAACTTAGCAGCAGGAGACTACTTTGAAGACTTTAATGCTGGAACAGGTGACTGGTTTGATGAGCAGCCTCTGAATATGACTCCAAACAACATTTGGACCTATGAGCCTACGCTCAGTGGAACACAAATTAGTAGCGGAAATGGAGCATGGGTTACTCGTGCCGATTCCTTGTATGGACCAGGTGAATCTGCTTGGGTGTATAGTCCTTGTTTTGATTTCTCTAACTCTGTACGTCCTATGATTGCTTTTGATCTGTGGAGAGACTTATTGGAAAATATTGATGGGGTTATTATGGAATACTATGATAACACGACCAACACATGGGAACGTTTGGGTGATGTAGGAGAGGGAATTTTATGGTACCAGTCCAATATTTTATTATCGCGTCCAGGAGCACAACAAGGTGTTTCTCTACCTAGATGATGGACCGGACTTAACAGTGGTTTTGAAAGTGTGCGTTTGCGTGTGCGCCAATTTAAAGGATCGCGCGATATGCGTCTGAGATTGGCTTATGCAACAGCACCACAGACTGTTATTGATAGTACCTCAGGTACTGGATATGAAGGGGCTGCTTTTGATAATGTCTTTGTTGGAGAACGTACACGCAATGTATTGGTAGAACACTTTAGCAATCAAAATTACCAAACCGTAGGTGGCCTAAATTCGGATGCCATTGATGCGAGTGTATACAATAAAATCTTTAATAGTAGTTATGGTAATGATGTGATACTCTTGCAGTATCAAGCAGATGATAATACCATTGCAACACCTGATCCGATTTATCAATCGAATTCAGCCGATTTGGGTGGACGCAGCTTTGACTATAGTGCTCAGGTAGGAGAGATATTTATTGATGGTCGTATTATTGGTACAGGTCGTTCCGAGGACTTAAATGAATGGGAAATGGACTACGATATGTTGCAGTTTCCTGATTTTGCAGTGAGGATAGATCAGCCCTTTACAGTAGTGGGCAATACAATTACTAGCAGTGCTACCGTAGAAGCTTTGAATAATTTACCTCTTGAACCCTATGTAGTACACATGGCTATTATTCAGGATAGCTTTACGTACAATGTTCGCAACTTCAATATGCTGAGTATTGTACGCAAAATGGCACCTAGTAATGTGGGGGTATCTGAACAACACGCTTGGGCAATTGGTCAAACAGCTACGATTGCACACAGTTGGGATTACACAGGGCAACTCAATGTGGCTTCTTTTGATCCTAATCAGTTAGAAATTGTAGTCTTTATTCAGAATGACAGTACCAATGAAGTATATCAAGTGTCAACAACACAAGATATGAATCGTTATAATGGTACACAGACCATACAAACAGATCCAAGAACAGAAATTTTTGATCTCAATGTATATCCAAACCCATCTAGCAATTGGTTTAATGTTGCTTTTGATAAAGCATTGCAACAAGATTACAACTGGCGTTTGGTAGATGTGACAGGACGCGTTATTCAGGCGGGTGTAGCAGAAGAAGGAACGGAACAATTTACCATAGATGCTGCACGTTTGGTAGATGGAGCTTACTTCTTTGTTATCAATAGTGACGACAACCAAGTGTACGCCCAGCGAAAACTCATTGTAATAAAACGCTAATCAAATGCGTCTATAATAATGAAATAAAAGGCTTTTAGCCGTATTCAATAGCTCCTTTCAACTTTGTTGGAAGGGGCTATTTTTATGACAAAAAAATAGAAAAAAGAGTACTTATGTTAGAGGATTATAATGCTTCGTACGTAATTGCTCGAACCCATAAACCACCAAAAATACCCCAAGAAAAAACAAGCCATGCAGTACAATCCAACCCTGTTGTTGGTGAAAATAAATACAATGCGTCATCCATAATTGGCTAACACCACAACTCAATAATAAGAACCAAGCCCAAGCCCCCAAACGCCCAATACCTAGTGCTATAAAAGGCAACATGGTAGGAACAAGCATAAACAAGATGCGATCATACAAGTAAGGCCAAGTGAGTGGCAGCAAGAGCCAACCACTGGTGGCAGTGGCTGCATAAGCCCAGAAACTAGCGGTAAATTGGCTGCGTTGTTGCCAAGCTGTCCAGCAACCACATCCAAAAAGCCACCAATACGCATCAATACTATGGTAAGCTTGTGCCAACAAGCCTTTCCATGAAAAAGGAGGTGGACTATCTTGACCAAATTGTATCCATTGTACCAGTGAACAATCCCAATAAATATAGGTCAGCCAATTGCCAGCACCCAAGATTAAGAACCCTCCTAGTGCGATACTGCTGTAAAGAGCTATTTTACGAGCAAAGATATAGTGTTTGGAAAATAGAATCCACCAAGCAGTGAAGATCCCCGCAATGACAATAGATTCTTTAACAAAACAAGCCAATCCCAAATAACAACCAAAAAAGAAAGCCTGCCAGAGGGAAGATTTATTAGAATCAAAAAGCTGTTGACAACTATATATTCCAAGCAAGAGTAGGCACCAGCCCAAACCATCTGTTAACAAAGCCAATCCATAAACGGCGATTGGTTGACACAGCAAGTAGGCCAATACACCATACGCAGCTTGTTGAGGAAGGTGTTTTTTGAGAATAAGGTACACCAAATAACTACTTACAGCATAAGCCAAATATTGTTGTATATATAGCCCAAAGATAACAGAGAGCCCTAAGCAATGATAAAGTAGTAAAGGAATCAGCAGACTTAGTGGTTTGCTCAATCTAAATAGACGATCAGGCGTGTCGCTATCACCTGCCCAAAGTAGTGTGGCGTTAATGTAACTTGGGGTATCTGTTTGATAAGCCATTGCCCCAAACCAGTACCAAGATAGAAAACCAATGCACAAAACGCCCAAGGTAAGCAACCAAGGCATCCCAAGACGTTTTTCAAGCATTCTAAGGAATTAGAGTTTTGAAATCAGTATAGCCTGCTGTACTAATGGTGCCTCCACAACTAAGAGAGTCACTGACACTGTTAAATAAATGAGCAGCGTAGGTACTGTTAGAAATTTCTCTCGGAAATAATTCAAACCAATCTATAGTGGTGTTGGTATTGGAGAGAAAAAAATTAGAGTAGACTTGAATATCATAGCCCCGTTCACAAGCGATACTTTCGGCGGCGGCATCTAAGACAACTACGTCCTTGAAACGGTAAGGCTTGGTGGCTAAATGTTCAATAATTGCACAAACATTGGTGCTAGAGGTAGAATAAGATGTCCCCGAAACATTGGCACCTATAGCCAAATCCAATAAGAAATTGGTAGAGAAATGAGCCTCTAATTTTTTAACATCAAAACGATGCATAGAGCAGCTGAGTAAATGACCTATGATTGGTACTAATTCTGCTTCGTGGTTGAGCGTGCGAAGCAAATCAGTGTAAATGTATAAATAACCGCCAGGTGCAACAAATGCTCCTGTTTTTCCCGCAGATTCCAATACACGAATCTTGGGCTTGCGTATCACTCTATCTTGATCTGCTAGTAGGGCTAGTGCGGTACTAGTCTGTACTTGGTCACAGATATCGTGTAAGTAACGATAGAGATCTGGGTGATCTTCTTCTGTCAACCACGCTTCATTGGGCAAGGTATCTACATGATACATATAAGCATTGTCAATAGACTGACCAATTGCCACATCATCGTGTGGAGTAACCATATTGAGGGGTAATGGTTCATCCTTAGAACAACTACATACCAATAATAGAATAAAAAGGGAAGAGCTATAGAGCCAAAGTCTATTAAGAGTAAAAATATGCATAAATTTAAATTACGTAAGTTGAAGCTTCGCTCCTGAAAAGATGTTCAAAGAACGAGAAAACATCTATAAAAACCAAGTGATGGATTGCTAATAGAACATTAAAATAAAACTAGCATCATATATGTGACTAGTTATAAAAGATTCGTATTATCAGTGTTCTGAAATAAAAATATAGGAGAGAACTCCTTTCTTGAGTGCTTGTTTTTGTTAAATCCAGTACCAATTGAAGGAAAAAATCTTAATTGGAATATAAAAAATGCTTTTTACAAGAAAAAAATGGCAAAGCAAGACAACTTCCGTATCTTGTCGAAGATAGAGTTCTTTTGCTCTTGTGGAAATAGTGAAAACACTAACTCAAAGAATTATTAGAAGAGTTGTAAGGTAAGTTTTGTTAGTTGACTATTCTTTTCTCCAAAAAATATACCATACAACAACCTTTGGGCATGAACTGTGTTTTAATCCTATTATTTTAACATTAAAAGTAGTTTAGTAGTCAGATAAAAGTTATTCTGCTCTCCTAATGCATGTATTGAATAAGCTGTAGCAAAATGGCAGAAAGAGTTATTTAATTACACTTTTATAAAACTAGTTTTTTGTAGCTTTATATACAGTCAATCAACTACTTAAATAGACTTTATAATTTACTGTTGACTCGATTTTAAAGAATGGACAATTCTCAGGAATTTATACAGATTTTTGGTGCTAAAGAGCACAATCTTCAAAATATTGATTTACGCATTCCACGCAACCAGATGGTCGTCATCACGGGAGTGTCTGGAAGTGGTAAATCTTCGTTGGCATTTGATACCATTTATGCAGAAGGACAACGCCGTTATATGGAGACGTTCTCTGCCTATGCTCGCCAGTTTATTGGGGATATGGAGCGCCCAGATGTAGAAAAAATTACAGGTTTGAGTCCTGTAATTGCTATAGAACAAAAAACAACCAGCAAAAACCCTCGTTCTACTGTCGGAACTGTGACAGAAATTTATGACTTTTTGCGTTTGTTATTTGCAAGAGGGGGTGAGGCTTATTCGTACAATACGGGCCAAAAAATGGTTCGTTATACGGAAGATGAAATTGCTACACACATATTTGAGCATTTCAAAGGCCAAAAAGGGATGATTCTCGCGCCACTCGTTCGCGCACGCAAGGGACACTACAGAGAATTGTTTGACCAAATGCGGAAGCAAGGCTTTTCTAAAATGCGTATTGATGGATTCATCATTGACTTATCACCAGGAATGCAAGTAGACCGCTATAAGGTGCACGACATTGAGCTGGTGGTAGATCGGCTCATTATTGAGGAAGATCGCAAAGATCGTTTTGGAGCCTCCTTGCAAACGGCATTGCGCTTGGGGGATGGATTTATGATGTTTTTGGATACAGAATCTGAAGAAGTATCTCAATACAGCAAGCATTTGATGTGTGCCGATACAGGGCTGTCTTATGAAGAACCCTCTCCCAATAGCTTTTCGTTTAACTCGCCTTATGGTGCTTGCCCTAAGTGCAAGGGACTAGGAGTCGTACACGAAGTTGCTTTAGAACGCATTATTCCCGATGATAGCAAAACCATCAATCAGGTTGGAATTGTGCCACTAGGAGAGGTGCGTAATAATATGACATTTAAGCAATTGAGAGCAATTGCCAAGAAATATGACTTCACTTTTTCTACACCTATTTCAGAGTTGTCAGAAGAAGCCTTGCACGTCATTCTGTATGGGGGAGACAATACTTTTGAAGCACGTAAATTTGGTAAAGAAGAATTCTCACACAACTTGGCCAAGGAAGGTTTGATTGAGATGCTTAAGCGTTATTATAAGGAATCTACTTCCGAAAAGATTAGACGCTGGGCAGAGGAATTTATGGTGGTAGCGGCATGTAGTGAGTGTAGTGGTACACGCCTCAAGAAACAAGCTCTGTTCTTTAGAGTTGCCGATAAGAATATTGCCGATCTAGCACAAATGGATATTCAGCATTTGCATAATTGGGTCGAAAAAGTGGCAGAAGAATTAACAGGCCGTCAATTGGCGATAGCCAAAGATATTCTAAAAGAATTGGGGCTGCGTTTGGGTTTTTTGCTAGATGTAGGACTGGATTATTTGAGTCTCAATCGTCCTGCACGCACGCTTTCAGGAGGAGAATCCCAGCGAATTCGTTTGGCTACACAAATTGGTTCTCAATTGACAGGAATTACTTACATATTAGACGAGCCTAGTATTGGGTTGCACCAAAAAGACAACGAACAGCTCATTCGCGCCTTGCGAGATTTGACCGATATTGGCAATACGGTATTGGTGGTGGAGCATGATAAAGACATCATGATGGCAGCCGATTATTTAATTGATTTGGGGCCACTAGCTGGAAAATTGGGTGGACATGTAGTCGCAGCAGGAGCACCGCATGAATTTTTGACCAAGGATAGCGTTACGGCTACTTATCTCAATGAGAGCCAAAAAATAGAAGTACCCAAAAAGCGTAGAAAAGGGACGGGCAAGTCTATAAAGTTGAAAGGAGCTACAGGCAATAATTTGAAGTCCGTTGATCTTAGTATTCCCTTGGGTAAGTTTGTTTGTATTACAGGGGTGTCTGGAAGCGGCAAGTCTACGTTGGTTAATGAAACCCTGTATCCTATTTTGCGACAGCATTTTTACAACAGTCTCAAAAAACCAATGCCTTATGAGAGCATTAAGGGTATTGATTTGGTAGACAAAGTAATAGAAATTGACCAAGCACCTATTGGGCGTACACCTCGTTCCAATCCTGCGACTTATATTGGTGTGTTTGATAATATTCGTAAGTTATTCTCCAGTACACCCGAATCTAAAATTCGTGGTTATAAACCAGGCCGTTTTTCTTTTAATGTAAAGGGCGGACGCTGTGAGGAGTGTGGTGGATCAGGCAAACGCGTCATTGAAATGCAATTCTTACCCAATGTAGAGGTAGAATGTGAAAATTGTAGTGGCAAGCGTTACAACAGAGAAACCTTAGAGATATTGTATGCAGGGGAATCTATCAATGATATCTTGGATATGACCGTAGATGAAGCGACAACCTTCTTTGAACGCGTACCGCGTATTCATCAGTATGTTAGTACCCTAAAAATGGTAGGACTTGGCTACATTACGCTTGGACAGTCCGCAACAACGTTATCAGGTGGAGAAGCCCAGCGCATCAAATTGGCAAAAGAATTGGCCAAAAAGGACACTGGAAACACCTTGTATATTCTAGATGAGCCTACTACTGGGTTGCACTTTGCAGATATTAAATTATTATTGGGTGTATTAGAAGAATTGGTAGATCGAGGCAATACCATTGTAGTCATAGAACACAATATGGATGTGATCAAAATGGCCGATTATGTCATTGATATAGGGCCTGAAGGTGGCCGACGAGGTGGAACTATTGTCGTAGAAGGAACCCCTGAAGTCGTAGCCAAACATCCAACAAGCCATACAGGACGCTTCTTGAAATTGGAATTGTAATTTTTATTTCCAAAACTCTTGGCGGCAGTTGTCAGGCACTTTCAAAGTGCCTGACAACTGCTCCAACTTTTTTTGTCCTGTACCTAGAACTTTTACAACGAAAAAGAAAGGAATGTAGACTGCACCCCTTTTGGGGATACTTCAATGATTCGATACCCAAAATTATCGGCATGGAACCGTAGGGTTGGTGACTCTGTATCGAACTGAACAGAAGTAGCAGGCGTAATATATTGCTTAATATTCCCTTGGGTATATTCATGTAGAATATGATAATGCCCACAAAAAACAGTAATTTCCACCGCACTTTCCAACAACAATTGCTGCAATTGTTCGCGCTCCTTTAGAGGAAACATTGCATCAACCAGTGTACCAGTTGCTGCAAAAATAGGATGATGCACAAATAGCAAAATAGGATGTGGGCTGTTCAGCTCTTGTTGCAACCAAGCTACCTGATCGCTTGGCACACGCCCACTACTGCTATCCAGAAAAATATATTTATACCCCTCCTCCACAAAGGAATAATACAAAGCACCTTGTGCTTGCAATTGTTGTGCTTTGGCATAATAGGGGCGAATATTGTCAAATTGGTCATGGTTGCCCAAGGTAAGATGCAGCAAGGCTGCATAGCCCTTTAAGCTATCAAAAAAATAGGCCGTACTAGAAGGCTCTCCCAAATCACCCCCAAGAACCACTTTATCTACTCCATGAGTAGCCAAATCCTTCAAAATGATTTCCCAATGTTGAAAGGTATCGGCACCAGCATCTTTAGGATATTGATCATCTAAGTGCAAATCGGTGATGTAAGCGATTTTGGTAGACATAATGAGGCTATTGATTGTTATTTTAACAAGGCTCGATAGGCTTCGGTACGTGTTCCGTCTAGCTTAACCATAATACTATACACTTGGCGTTTGGTATTAAAATCAGCGACTTGGAACAAATTTAGAATTTCGTCTTTTTTGGCATCAGAGAAAATCTGTACCCACATGGAATTGGGGTTCGACTGGTTGGCAGCATCTATTGCTTGCAAGGCTTTGAAAATAGAGGTCAAACCCTTGGCTGTTTCTCCTTCTTGGGCAATTCTATCCAACCCCAACAAATAGTACTCATACATGGCACGGCGCATGTTTTGCATACGCGGATTGAGCAAATTCTCAATCAACCAATAACGACTTCTATTGATCGTTCCTGCTGCTGTCCAGCCCTTTACAGCACTTCTAGGAACCGTATTAAGAATATCTTGGGCTTTTTGCAGATATTCATCGCCCCCCAACTCCGAGAAGGAATCGTAGTCCATTCCAAGAATGACATAGGCATAAAAAGCAAGGGTAGAAGTTAGATTAGAGGTGTATGTATTTTCCGAAAAATCTAGACGTTCATATTCCTGAAAAGAAAATTCAAAATCTTTGTCCAAGGTTTGAAAGAGTACGGTGTTGTAGCCACTTCCATAAACAGGACGACTAGCCTGTATCGTCATTTCTCCTTGAAAATAGGTTTGAGAAATCTCTTTATTGATTGTAATAACAATATTAAGCTCAATACGCTCATTGGTTTCAAAATCATCCTCGACCCAGTTTCGCGTATTCATAAATTCCGCTACAGTGGTCTCAAAATTCTTAAACAATTTGGGATCAACCGACTGAATTTTTGGCGTATTAACGGTTACTTGGGTATTGAATTCCTGTGCTGTTATTGCAGTATGAATAATAAAGAAAAAAAGAACAGAAAGCAGCAATGATCTAAGCATGATAGCGTTTTGTTGTTTGAATAAAATTAAGCACACTTTTTAAGGCATCGTGCTATATAAAAAAACGAAAAAAAAGCATGGAATGTACTTCCGAGGCAAGATTTTAACAGCCTTTTAGGAATTTTTTGGGAGTAATTGGATGATTTTATGGGTAATATCTTGAGCAACAGCTTGTTTGCTCTTGAGTGGATAACTGGTTTGTTGGCCATTGGCCTCAATAATGGTGACTTTGTTGGTGGTATGTCCAAAACCAGCCCCAGCATCCGACAAATCATTCAAAACAATGGCATCAAAATTTTTGCGCTGCAATTTGCCAACGGCATTTTCGAGTGCATTGGTCGTTTCCAAGGCAAAACCAATCAAGAGTTGGTGGGCGTTTTTTTGCTGCCCGAGTGTAGCGGCTACATCCACAGTACGTTTTAAGGTCAGGACCAAAGGCCCTGTCTTTTTTTTGATTTTATTTGGAGCGCGCTGCTCTGGGGTGTAATCGGCTACGGCTGCCGCCAAAATGGTAATATCGGCGTTTGGAAAATGCTGGGCAGCTGCCTGATGCAAATCATTGGCCGAAACAATGGGCACGATATTGATGTTGGGATGTGCTTGGGGGAGTAGGGCATTTTTGGCACTCACCAGTGTCACTTGTGCTCCTGCTTGAGCCATTTCGCTGGCCAGTGCGGCACCCATTCTACCCGTAGAGTGATTGCTAATAAAACGCACAGGGTCAATAGACTCTTGAGTGGCTCCTGAAGTAATCAATACTTGTTTGCCCTTTAGAGGTTGAACTTCTTGAGCTGCAAAAAACTGTTCCAGATGTTTGAACATGGTTTCGGGTTCGGCCATGCGCCCTTTGCCCACCAAACCACTTGCCAATTCTCCTTCTTCGGGAGGCAATACGTGATTGCCAAATCCTTGCAGACGATGGACATTGTACTGGGTGGCAGGATGAATCCACATATCCAAATCCATAGCAGGCGCAACAAACACAGGGCATCGGCTCGATAGGTAAACAGCCAATAGTAAATTGTCACACAAGCCATTGGCCATTTTTGCCAGTGTATTGGCAGTAGCAGGAGCCACCAACAAGGCATCTGCCCAGAGCCCCAAATCTACATGGTTGTTCCAACCTTCGCCCGAATGTACATCACTCCATACTTCATTTTTGGATAGGGTAGAAAGGGTCAATGGCGTAATGAAATCTTGAGCCGAAGGGGTCATCACCACTTTAACTTCAGCATCGGCCTTTATCAATAAACGAACAAAGAAAGCCATTTTGTAGGCAGCAATACTACCAGAAATAGCGACCAGTATTTTTTTTCCAGAAATAGACATAGCCCATTATTTTTTTCAGTACAGGACAACAACAACCAAGAGCTTTTGCATGAATTTTGGCTGTCGTTGTCCTGTACTAAGATTAATTTTTACCAACTTCAAATAAAAAATCCTGACAACGAGCCGAGCTATTGTCAGGATACTAATTTATAGTAATATACCATACTTGTTGGTACTACTCTTCAGTTTCTTTGAAACGGTGGTATACTTTGCCATCAAAAAACTCGTGCAAAGCAATAATACTTGGGTTGGGCAGACGCTCATAGAATTTAGAGATTTCAATTTGCTCTTTGTTTTCGTGAATTTCCTCCAAAGTATCTGTAGTAGAAGCAAATTCATCCAATTTAGCGTGCAGTTCTTTCTTGAGATCCACACCAATTTGATTGGCACGACGAGCAATAATATTAAGCGATTGGTAAATGTTACCACCTCCCAAGACAGAAATTTCATCCAAATTGCGAGCAACAATGTATGGATTAATTCCTTGTGCTTTCTGCTTGATTTCGTTATTTCTATTAATGTTCATTACGAATCTTTTTAATTTTGTTAGTAGCTGCTGTTTCTATATTGGCGATCTCATTGCCATATTTACTATCTTCATAACGCTGTTTGAAGGCGTTAATAGCATTTAATGTTTCTTCGAAGCGTTCTACTTGTTTGGACAAGATAGATTGTTGGGCATACTTTGTATTAGCTTTGATAATCATATAGCGAATATATTCGCCTTCTTGAGTATCAGGAAAATCAATTAACAAGCTCTTGAATGCGTGTCGGGCGGCTTGATAACGTTTGCGTTGATAATAGCCTTTGGCACTATTGAGTGATTTTTGTTCCAATTTAGAACGCAAGTTATCAATGCGCTCATTGCAATCGGCTACTTTTTCGCTTTGGGGGTAAGTATTGGCAAAAATTTGTAACCCTTCAATAGCACTTCTGGTATCCTCTTGTGTTAAGCGATAATTGGGAGAGAGCCTGTAGAAGGCATCTGCACTCATAAACAGTGCTTCTTCTGCATAAGTACCATTGGGATAAGTAGTAGAGAATTGCTTAAAATAATAAGAAGCAAAGCTGTAATTTTCCAAGTGGTAATGCGTGTAAGCATAATGAAAATACACTTTTTCGGCTTTATCCGTCAAGCGTACTTCTCCGATCAAATCTTCAAACAAGTATTGTGCCTTGAGGTATTCACCTGCCTCATAAAACTCAAAAGCCTTGCTGAGTTTTAAATCCGTATCATTAGAAAGGCGCAATTGCTCAAAACTGCTTTTGCAGCTTGAACACAATACAATAAGCCCCAAAAAAAAGCTGTAAAAAATTTCTTTCTGTTTTAGCATAGCTGCAAAGGTACGATTTTATCTAAACATTTATTAATAATAGAGCCTAAATTTGTGAAGACTTTTACTACTGGTTCTTCTAACAAGAAAGATGCCTCTATTAACCTTATTAAACACTAAAACGGAAAGAAATAAGAATGGGTTGGGGAGGGCCTATTCAAAATCATCCTCATCCCCCAATTCCATTTTGGCTCCTGCCAATTCGGACAAGCTGTGGTTATCGCCAGCAGATCGGGCTATTTCCATACCTTTTTTGTAGGTGAAGAATGCTTTTTGGTCTTGACCTAATTGTTCCAATAACTTACCCAAATGATAGTAGGTGCCTACATAATTGGGAGCATCTTGCGTGAGTCGTTCGTAATATTGCAAGGCATCTTGTAATTGCTCTAGTTTTTCGTATTCCTTGGCAATTGCAAACAAAATAAAAGGCTCATTGGGTGTTTTGGCTAAAAATTGTTGGAGTTGTTCTAAACGTGCGCTGCTCATTGATGCTGAATGGTTGTTTTTATTTGTTATTAAGAACGAATATTTGTGGTGTTAGATGGTAACTCTATCGTTCCTTATTTAGTTTAGAGTGGTAGGCTTTTTTTCTAAATGAATAGTAAATGTCAGGCATTGCCAATCCAATAATTGGATGCGGTTAGAAGTGGCCATTGTGGCGCGTGCAACGGGCATAGCCATTGGTTTATCTTTTTAGTGTGGGGTGTATATCATAAATCTTACTAAAAAACACGGTTAGGTGATTTTTGTTACTACTTACAACATACTAAGGTACAAACTCTTCATCGTTCTTCAAATTTATGCTCGATGTGGTATATGTTTCTGTCTTATAAATACGTATACGGTCTTTTTAAGCGATCAATTCAACCAGCCACAAAGATACTTTTTGGAAAATTAGTATTAATTTAAGGATTCTTATAAGTACACCGTGTAGTAATTTTCTAGCAAAATAATGTTATCAAATAATATGGATGAGGTCTTAGCGTTGATTGATGAATTGCAAATTTATGATGCTGGCGCACATCCTCCAAATCCTTGTGTGTGCCTCCTAGTGTTGGAATACTGGGACTGAGATAATTATTGATACCTATAAGTAGGGCATAGATATTTTTGGTAGTGTCCATTGATATGAAGGTGTTTGGCAGGAATCGTGTATATACAGAGGGAGTGTTGTTAATATAAGAACTATAAAAAAAAATGCAAGATTAAAAAGAGGAAAAATAGCAAGGATTGGTATATTATGTAAACAAAGTACGCGTCCTCAATTATTACGACTAATAGTATTCCTAATGACCATTCAAGAGCTAAAACGAACCCTAATACATTATATTGTTAAGTATGGCCTGTTCTTATATGTATGGAGTATCATAGCTTGTGCCACGCCTACTACTACCGTTCCCAAACAGCAGGTACAAAAGCCCCAATTGCCCGATATTCAAGCTTCTATTATTCAAGCGCCTATTACACTCTCTAGTGCTACGCTCAAAAACCTATTGCAACGACATATTGCATCTCCATTATTAGTAGGAACCACCCCCAAATACAATTTTAAGGTAGCCAATAGAAAGCCAGCAGTGGATAAAAACTGGTTGGATCGTTGGGCACAGCCCTTGCTCGAATGGGTAGATGAAACCCTAGATGCTTCTGCCACTTTTAAATACGAATTGGATTTATCGAGCTTGGATATTTGGTTTGAAGGAGCCGAAGCGCATACGGATTTGATGATAGATATTCGACTAGAAGCAGAATGGGAGAATGGCATCCAATGGCAAGGAAAGAAAAAAACGTTTAGTAAGGATATTATATGCCCCATACAATTACGCATACACATGGACGGCACCGTAGAGCTGACCGACAAAGCACAAATAGAACTCACCTTAGAAGAAGATAAAGCCCAGTTTGAAATCACCAAATTCTGTTCTTCCAAGGTGTTGAGACAGATTAATTGGCCAGAATTTTTGAAACCAATTGTAGAGCCTGTGATAACGGATTTGAGTAAGAATATTAATAAAATACTAGCCAAGCAATTGCAACAAATTATCAACAGCCCTAAAGGAGAATCCTATCGTAGTTTTCGACCGATTATAGATCAAGCAGCTACTTATTTGAATACGCCTTATGCCCTGCAAGAAGGAATCTGGCTGAGTCCCAATGTGCAGAAGATTTTTGTAGCGCCCCTACAGGGTGTTGGTGCTGGAAAGGAAAATCGCTTGGAGTTATCTGTAGGAGCGGTAGCACAGCCCTCTGTAGTCATACAAGATCAAGCTCCTAAAATAGGAAAATTGCCGCCTGTTATTTTTGGGGTAGAGCCTGCCCAAGCACAGAGCCAATTGTATGTCAAGGGACAATTGCCCTTGGAGGATGCTGCGGCCCAATTGCAAGCTTATCTCAAAGACTATTTGGAAACGCATTATGCCAATTATGGCTACACTATTGGGCAAGTAAGTATTTATCCCAAAGGAGCGCGTGCTATTGTAGCGATAGATTTGCTCAAAGTGCAGAGCCAAAAGAAAAAAGCAACCCTTTATGTTTCGGGGATTCCTCAATTTGATGCTTCTAAGCGCGCGTTTTATCTAGATGAATTGGAGTTTACGGCAGATTCTAAGAATGTGCTATTGCATTTAGCCAAGTGGTTGCGTCAAAAACAATTGATGCAGCAACTCCAAGAAAATGCCCGTTTTGACGCTACTCAAGAGATGAAAACCATAGAGCAGCAACTCCAAAACATAGATGTTCGGCAATCGTTGGTGCGGGTACATGGTTCGTTAAACCAACTCCAAGTCGTCCAAACGGGCATTAGCAAGGCACACTTTGAAGCCTATTTATTGGCCAAAGGGGTGCTGCAAGCAGAGGTATATTGGCAAGCATGGTAAAGTACTAGGCCATAGAGGCGGTGAGCTCTTCCAGCTTCAAGAATTGAATCATTATGAGCAGCTTTTTGGTGTAAGCATCTCGGTGATTAAAACCACAATCTTGCAATCCTTGTGCAAAAGCAGGCAAATCACCCAATGGAATTTCTTGCAAAGGGGCGTAACGCTCTAGTGAAAACATATTGGAGTAAAATTCAAAGCATTCATCCAAATCAGAAAAACGGCGATAACCTGCCTTGCCATTGTGATAAGCGCGAATGCCAAAGTGATTGTGGCGCGTTTGGGCATAATCACTCGTACCATAACCCGATTCTAAACAGGCAATAGCCAACGTAATGGCTATAGGAATCGATTTTTCCTCTTGTACCTTCCAGGCATAAGGATAAATCTTGTTGATGTATGCTCTAGCGTGCTCTGGCTCGATGATCGAAAAATCAGGAGTAGGGGGATTCAATGCTACAACATTTTTCGCAAATGCTTCATTAGAGGAGTCTAATGTAAAAGGAAGTGCTACACAAAGAGCTAGATTTGTCAATAAATTTCTCATACAAAAAATAGTCGGCCGTCTGAAGTAAATTCAGGTTGCCCCTCATCGTTGTCTATGGTTCATCAGCACGCCAAAAAACTGTTCAATTGGGGAAGCAGTTATATACTTGGGATAAGTATTGTATTTACTTAAAAAAAGACAACCAGTGCTCACTCTGACAGCTCTGTCAAAGCAAGATCAACAATAACAAGAACAATGCCTTTGTTTAAAGTATTGATAATTAGTAAATTATATTTCTTTGTTGTTTTTTCGTTATTACCTAATCCTATCTTGTTAGGTCAAGGCAATGACCATATAATCTAAGGAGATTGTAAGCAAAAGACAGATTTATATTGTTTTTAGATAAAAATAAAAATTAGGAGAGAAAAGACAGCCTTTTGACACAAAACGCTAATAATGTACAAAATGGCAGACAAAAGATAAGAATATCCTGTATTTGAAAGGCAGAGTGTATGTTTTGTCATATTCCCCTCTTTTGTTGTGTTTTATGACCTTGTATGAGCAAGGGTTTTTGAGCGAAAATGTATTGGTGTTTTGGCTCTTTTTTTGTATCTTTGTAGTTATGGAAAACAATAAAATAAACGAAGCAGAAACAGCGAATTATAACGCCAGTAATATTACAGCACTGGAAGGTTTAGAAGCTGTACGTTTGCGCCCAGGTATGTACATTGGGAGCACAGACGAAAAGGGATTACACCACCTTGTTTACGAGGTTTTGGACAACTCTATTGATGAACACTTAGCGGGATATTGTAGCCACATAGAGTTGACTATTAATGAAGACA
>JBGCDW010000140.1:0-4379 GCA_045105775.1 Aureispira sp. | reverse complement strand
AATGTTCTCTACCAAATTATTAATATCTTCCTCTGTAGGTGATTTAAGACTCTTAGAGGCTGCTTCTAGCGAATCTGCAATCATCATAATCGCTTGCTCCTTGGTGCTTGGTTTGGGGCCAGGGTAGGTGAATAAGGCTGGATCAATCGCTTCATTAGGGTGCTCTTTTTGGTGCATTCTGTAAAAGAACTCTACTCGTGTGGTACCGTGATGTGTCCAAATAAAATCAATTAACACCCCTGGCAAACGATGTTTCTTGGCCAATTTAACGCCCTCTGTTACATGTTGTATAATGATTTGAGCACTTTCTAGATGACTGAGTTTATCATGCGGGTTCGTGTCATTTTGGTTTTCAATATAATAATGTGGTTGGTGCATTTTGCCAATATCGTGATACAACGCCGCTACTTTAACCAACAGTGCATTGGCATCTATAGCCTTGGCGGCGGCCTCCGATAAGTTGGCTACTTGCAAAGAGTGTTGTAATGTCCCTGGTGCTTTGATAGAGAGCATTTTGAGCAAAGGTTTGTCCAAATCTGATAATTCCACCAAGGTAATATCCGAAGTCAAACCAAAGATTTTTTCTAATAATGGAATGAGTGGATAAGAGAGTAACGTCAGGAAAATATTGAACAAAATCCAACGCAACATATACCAACGCACCCCTTCTTCGACCATCGTACCATTCTCTGTTACCACAGGGAAAATAGTCCCTGCATGAACAATTTCTAAGCTAAAAAATGCAATGCCATAAGCCATTCCTATATAAAGTAAGGAAACAAAAAAGTTAGACAGGTATCTAGTTTTCAATTTCGTCACTACAGCTACCATTCCCACCAAAATTTGCGTGAGCATAAAATGATAATCCAGCGAAAGCAACATACTCACCAACAGAATAGTAATAAGGTGCGTAACCAGTGCTAATTGTGGATTAAAAAAGTTACTAATTATAATAGGAATAATACAAAAAGGCACTAGATACAAATCTAGGATAGGAAGGGTATTGACCACATCGGCCATATACACATAGGCAGCAATTAGCAATACAATCAACAATAAGTGCCGCCAATTCTTAAGCACTTTGGGGGCATAAAACTGCACAAACAACGAAAACATAATGATGAGTGTAATCGTTAATGCCAAGTAGCCTAGATAAATCAAAACACTGTTTTTGTGCTGATTGATCTCTTGGTTATACTTATTTTGATAGGATATAATTTTAGCATAAGCCACTGAATCAATCAACCGATCACGCATAACAATGGCCTCTCCTGCCTTGACCATACCACGATAAGGTGAAATATCATTGTAAGCTGCTTGCAATTGCTTGCTGGTCATATCTTGATCTATTACCACATTGGGCACACTAACAATTTTCTCTAGTACTTCAAATAGGAATTTAAATTCGGGCAATTCATCCTCCATCTGATGCAAGGTATCTACCAACCACTGAATCGCTTGTTTCTGGGTATATACATCCTCTAAAGTATGTGCTCCTAAGTCAATATTACCATCCAGCAATTCAAAAACAAATAGTTCTGCCTTGGCCAAGTCCTCTTCTTCTAAGGCAATCAAACGTGTAGTATAGATTTCCTCTATAACCTTGTAGCCAAATTCCAAATATCGGCTAGAATCCTTCAAATAACTAGAATCAACCGCTGTGTTGTTATTCCAAGCACTGTTAAAAGTAATTCTAAAACGTTTTTTTTGGTAGGCTGCCAAATCCTTATTGAGTCGATAATAAGGCACTACCCCTTCTGCAACAATAGCTTTTTCATGCGCCATTTGTTGCTCTGTTTTTTTGATAGGAAAATCAAAAGGTGCCTTAATATCATGGTAACGCCAACGTTCTCCTTGTTCAAAATCGTAATCAAATTCTAAACGATTTGGAAAGAAAAAACTGATAAATAATACTAGTGCTGCCAGTAAAGCAAAAACCGTAAAATACGGCAACGTTCTAAAGGACCGATCAGACAATTTTAAAGGTATTTAAAGAAAGTATAGTGCAAGAAATGCCAATGAATAACTAGCACAAATTAACTTTTAATTCTTAGTTGTAGGCCATTAATAGCTCTAAAAATGAAAATTAATCGTTAGGAATGAGATAACTTTAAACAACTTGCAGTCTATAACCTTCTATCATCAGTACTTGAATTTGCTTTTGTTGGTTTTCTGCCAAAAACTTCAAGATGTCTTTTTAGAATATTACCTTTGTAAAGCTCAATTATCAATATTATGTCCAATAGATTACTACTCTTTCTTTTTTTATGCTTTGTTGCAGCTTGTACCAGCAATTCTGCGCCTAGCAATACGGCCACTGCTCTACGTTTTTTTGATATAAAGGGCTTTTTTGAACAAGAAATAGCTTACTTGGATGCGCAGTCTATCAAAGTCCAGAAAACAATTCAACAAAATGGTGAAGAGGAACGGCAAGAAGTAAGTATAGGCGATTGGCGGCAAGAATTGAGTTTTTTTATAGAAAGCGACCTTAACAAGCCTTCTTGGCGCGATCAATACAGCATAGATTCTTCTTATACCGAAGACAACAAAAAATTGTTATTACACTACGAAAGTCAAGACAAAAAACTGACTATAAAGGCATTAGATGTCGAAATTGTAAGCGATACGGTACAGTCTATTATGATTATCAAAAATATCAACAATCAAGTTTATACCTCTCAACAATATCTAAACTATTTTCCCAAGAAATATTACACCATCAATCAAACACAAAATATTGTACTCCTCTCCAAGGATGATTACAATATAGAAGCTCGTTATCTGTATGAATAGATTAGCCAAAATCGTCAAAAATATTTACCAATTGCCACAGTTTATGCAAACCTCTGCCTTGTCCTTAACACTGGGCAATGTAGTGAAGTTTGTAGGTACTGCCGGCATTCGTTTTGAAAAAATGACCACAGAAGAAGTCATTGTTACCGTCGCCAACAAGCGCAAAGTTCAAAACCACATCAGCCAAGTACACGCGGCTGCCACTGCCCTACTGGCCGAAACAGCAACAGGCATGGTGGTAGGCATGAACGTCCCTGATGACAAAATTCCATTGCTCAAAAGTATGCAGGTTCAGTACCTCAAACGCAGCCAAGGGCAACAACGCGCCGTAGCCAACCTCAGCCCCGAACAAATAGAACAAATCAAAACTCTAGACAAAGGCGATGTTTTGGTTCCCGTCGTGGTCAAAGATTCCGTTGGTACAGAAGTAGTAGCGGTAGAAATGGTCTGGGCTTGGATTCCCAAAAAACGCAGCTAATTCTTTAGCGCAAATCCGAAAGCTTGGTTTTCAAATAGTTAAAATCATTTGCCTACTTCACGCTCTTTTTTTAAAAAAAAGAAACCAAAAAACAGGCAAAAAAATTTGCACAGCTCAAACACTTGCCCTATATTTGTATCGCTTTCGGAAATATGGTGCCATTAGCTCAGTTGGTTAGAGCATCGGTTTGTGGTACCGAGGGTCGTGGGTTCGATTCCCATATGGCACCCATATAGTTAAGGACTTGATTGATAATCAAGTCCTTATTTTTTTTTAGGGGCTGACAAAATTTTTTCATTTTCCATGAGTTCCATCCAGTTTATATACGTCCCCGTCTTGTAAACAATAGAGGTATCGATCCATCTTCGCCTAAAGAGCCTTTCGTTTTTGACAATTAAAACTTCATCACAAAATTCTTTTCCCCTCTACTTTTGTGCTGATTGAGCCGTTTTCAATTTATAAGGATTTTTTCCCTCCTTAAACAGCTTCCATACATTTTTCAACAAACCAGATAAACTGCTGTAACCCATAAATAGGGTTTGACGGCCTGTCAGGAAATAGTTGTTATGTTCTTTGATGATAATTTCATTGTTAAAGAAAAAATCATTGGTTTCCTCTTTACTAGCTTCATACAATTTTTTCCATTTTGTACTAATATCCATTTTGTAAGGCTTGGGATTTTGGAGCACCACTCCTGACTCCATTTTGGCATCTACTTTTAAATAATTCGTCACAAAATCTGAACAAAAAGAACTAAGTTCATTTGTCACACTGTTGGAATACAAGGGATGTGCTTGATAAAAAACCGTTGATGATCGTTCGGCTAGTTTGGGGTTATTGGTCAGAAAGCACAATAAGAATTCTTTAAAATACCAAAAGCGTCCAATAAGTAGCCGTTCAAAATTACTACCAACAAAAAACGGTTATTTTTCGCCAGCTCATCGTTGAAAATACTCGTCTTAGCCCACTAAGTCTCCGTTTTTCGCCTTGATCTGAATAAAAATATTCCATTTTTTTAGTTAACATTTATTTTGACCGTCTACTTATGCTTTTTTAGAAAGTGGTTATTGCTCCATTTAGCATAATCTTTAACTTGGGCATCTGCATC
>JBGCDW010000139.1:0-7280 GCA_045105775.1 Aureispira sp. | reverse complement strand
GTCATCGCACAAAACAATGTAGGTAGTTTACCAATTGAGCTGGTTAGTTTTGAAGCCGAGCGCAACACGCGCCAAGAAGTTCAACTGCGTTGGACTACAGCCATGGAGTTGAACAACAAAGGTTTTGAGGTAGAGCGTATGCTAGAAGGTGAAACTGAATTTATCAAAGTGGCCTATGTAGAAGGTCAAGGTACTTCCTCTGGGTTGCACAGCTATTATCAAATAGATCCCAATAGTTTTACCAACGTTTCGTATTACCGCCTCAAGCAAATTGATTTTGATGGTACGTTCTCTTACTCTCCTACGCGTGCGGTGGAGGGGATGGCTAATCCTGACGGAACAGGCATGAGCGTATTTCCAAATCCAACACAGGGAGCATTGAATATCCAAATTTTGGATCCAATCGCTCCTCAAAAGGTGTATATTACGCTAACAGATGTACAAGGGCGCATTGTACGCGAGCATTCGACTACCATCAGCAATGAGCGTATTATACAATTGCCTCAATTGCTAGAAAATTTATCGAACAACTTGTATTTCTTGCATGTACAAACAGTAGATGGCAAAAAACATTGGAGTCAAAAAATTAGCTTACAATAAGCTATAACTTTTAGTAATACTCAACAGAACGTCAATGCTGATTTATCTTTCAGTGTTGGCGTTTTTTTACGGGCAATATGATTATTACCAAAAGAATAAAAATTATTTTTCAGTATCTTA
Organism: Aureispira sp.; assembly: GCA_045105775.1. Classification (GTDB taxonomy): domain Bacteria; phylum Bacteroidota; class Bacteroidia; order Chitinophagales; family Saprospiraceae; genus Aureispira. Next base: position 6,560 of record JBGCDW010000139.1, on the reverse strand, counting down.
GAGGAGTCAAGTCCTCAGACTTTATTACTTTTAAATAGGGCATAACACCATACATAAGCCTACAAATTTGGCATACTTTTTAAACAGTTCCTCTTGAAACAAAGGTTTTGATTATGGAGCAGGCTTACAGAAGCTTCCCTAAACAACACTATCTCTATTCATTTTAATTATTAAGATTATGAAAACACTATTATTATTATGCGCCTTGTTGTTGAGCATTTCTTCGAGTAGTTGGGCACAAATTAAGTCCCTAATCAAAGAAGAAACCAAAGCCAATAGCAAAGGTACTTACAATTGTTTGGTCATGGAAGTACCTGGCTCTAGCAGCAAAGAAGTAGGCAAAGCGTGGAGCAAGTTTCTCAAAAAATACAAAGGCAAAACCAAATTTGATCGCCGTGCCAATGAGTACATCTCAGAAGATGCAACGATCAAGGAAATGAGTGACAATACGGTAGATATTATTGCCAAAATTGAAGAACGAGGACAAGAAGGATCGGTTATTAGTGTATGGTATAACCTCGGTGTTTCTTATCTTTCTTCTAAGGACTATTCAGAGCGTTACCCTGCTGGCGAAAAACTCCTAAAAGATTTTGCCAAAAGTGTTTCTACAGATATGATTGAAGCAGAATTGAAAGAAGCAGAAAAATTGCTCAAGGACTACGAAAGCAATTTGGCTAAACTAGAAAAAGAAGAAAAACAACGCACCAAGGACATCGAAGACTACAAAAACACCATTACCAAAATGGAGAAAAATATTGTAGATGCTGAAAATGATGTCAAAGAAAGCAAAGAGGGACAGGGCAAATCTAAAGTTGAAATTGACGATCAAAAGAAAGTAGTAGACGAAATTAAGCAACGCCTAGAAAGTATTAAGTAAGGGGTTTCTTTTGTCCTGTACTAAATTTTATAATTACAACAAGTCATGTTCTACTTAGAATATGACTTGTTGCTTATTTATTATCACAATGAACCGTTACCATCTAAAATCAATACTGCTCCTTATTTTTTGTTGGAGCATTGTTAACCACTGTTCTGCTCAAGAGGGCTGGAATGTTATTTTTAACCAACGCTCTACTCTTTCTAGTGATATTCCTGTCAGTCTTAAAGAGAAGGAAAACACCTTGTTTAAGCGCAACAATGTAGAAATCATGGCATTGGGGTTGGCACCTGATGGAGGTTGGGTTTGTTCTTATGAATTGTCAGGGGTTCCTTATTTGTCTTGGAATGGTGCGCCGCGCGACTTGATGGCAACGCTACAAAAACTCAAAGAAGAAAATGCACACATCCAACAAATTATATTTTCACCACTTTCTTGGTCGGGCAAGCCCAGTTGGATTGTTATTTACAACGATAGAGAAGTAGATTGGAAAAATATTCCTCCTACATTGGTTGCCAAAATACTAGAGGTATACCAGCAGCAACAAAAAATAAAAAGCATAGCCCTATCTACCAATGGAGGTTGGGTATTGGTCGGTGAAAATGCCGTGTATCATCACTTAATTCCTGCCCCTATGCAACAACAACTTCAACGCCTACAAGCAGAGCAATCTTCTATTCATTATGTGGCTTTTAATGTGGATAATGGCTGGATTGTATTGTATGATAACAATCAAGGCATTTGGGAGCGCATTCCCAACAACTTGGTAACAACCCTAGAGCGTTTAAGTGCTCAACGCAGTGCCATTAAAGCCGTGAATTTTTATACTTTGCGCGGACGTTTGTAGAAGATAAACTATTCTTGGATGGTACGATCATTCCATTACAAAGTCAACCACTCCAACAGTTTTTGTACCTTTATGCCCATTTTTAGAGCCAGCTTTATAAATTATGATTGATCGTCGTCAAGTGCCCCTTATACAATCGGTTACCACACTTTATCTGCATCCCCCCCAACAGCATGAATTGGACAATGGGGTAATGGTGTATGACATTCGTCTGGGACATCAAGAAGTAATTAAGTTAGAACTTGTATTTGAGGCAGGTCGCTGGTATGAACGGGAGCGATTGGTCGCACGGGCAAGTTCCCAACTGCTCAAAGCAGGTACACAATATCGTACAGCGGCTCAATTGGCTGATTTTTTTGAGCACTATGGTGCCAAGCTCGATATTTACGATGGCTTCAATACAGTTAATGTACAACTGTATTGCTTGACCAAACACCTGCCCAATCTATTGCCTGTATTGCTGGAAATGGTTACACAACCTGCCTATCCTGAACAGGAAATACAGCAATTCATCAAGCGAAGTCGGCAAAATCTCAAATTACAACTACAAAAAAATGATGTCGTAGCCTATCGGTTATTCACGGAGGAATTGTTTGGCAAAGTGCATCCTTATGGCTACAATTCTGATGCGGAAGATTATAGCCAACTCAATCGAGCAAACATTCAAGCGCATTTTCATCGTTGTTATAATGCCCAAGCTTGTACTATTTTTATTGCTGGCAAAACCAGCCCTGCTATTCTCAAATTGCTCAATCAATATTTTCGTCAACTCCCCAAAGCACCTACACAAGAACCCTTAGCATGGGTTTTGCCACCAGAACCCCCACGCACAAAAATACATCAAACGCTTTCAAAGGAAAGCTTACAATCCTCTATTAGAATAGGAAGGCGTACTTTTGAACGCGCGCACCCTGATTGCGATCCGTTTTACATGATGAATATGGTATTGGGGGGATATTTTGGCTCGCGCCTAATGCAGAATTTAAGAGAGCAACACGGCTTTACCTATGGTGTCTATTCCTCTATAGAAACGTTGCGACACAGTGGTTATTGGTACATTCATACCGATGTAAATAAAGATAGTAAAGAGGCAGCCTTGGCAGAAATTTACAAAGAAATACAACGTCTACAGCAACAACCTATTGGGGTAGAAGAGATGGAAATGGTTCGGAATTATTCCTTGGGTATGCAATTAACTGCCTTGGATGGCGTTTTTAATATAGCGAGTATTGTCAAAAGTTTAGTCACCGTAGGCTTAAACGAACAACACTTTTATCAATTCATCCAAACCATCAAAACCATTACACCAAAAGATATTCAGCTGATAGCTCAACAATACCTCCAAAAGGAACATTTATTGGAGGTAGTAGTAGAGTGATTTTTTTTGAATACAACACCCCTGCTTATGCGCCTGTTTGCTTTCATATTGTTTTTGTGGAGTTTGCTCCTTTTTTCCTTTGAATTACAAGCCCAAAGCCCTCAGGTTTGTGCGCGCTTGCTTCTAGGATCAGGACAGGATTCCGTTACTTGGACAGCAGGAAGTTGTACAGGCTTTGGAGGTTATGTATTGCTCGGGCAACAAAATGGCACAGGCCCTTTTGTTCGGCTCGATACCCTTGCAGGCAGTGCTACGGCTGTGCCCAACCCAAATGAGGAGTTGTGGAATTATCAAATTGGTGTGCTATGCAATGGTGTGCTCACCAATTTATCGACCGCAGTTAGCAATCAAAAACCAATGACCCCCAATATACTAAGTGTGGATATTGTCAATAATGTCCCCGTAGTACGTTGGGCACCTAGCCCTAGCCCCGAAGTTACTGGCTATCAGCTTTACAAGGAAAATCCCTATAATTCGGGCAACTATTTTCCTTATCCTAATAATTCCACCATTATCACCACCACCAGTTTCGCCGATCAAACAGCAACAGATTTGCTGGCGCGTTATGCTATCTTGGCAGTTAGTGCCTGCAATGAAAGTGTACTAGGCTTGGGACAAACTGCCGATGGCACTACTGGTCCCCATACTTCTATGGTAGTAGATGGTGTATTGGAACCCTGCCAGCAAACCATTACACTTTCGTGGAATGCCTATGAGAATTGGCAAGCTGGTATTGCCAACTATGAGGTCTGGCTCAATGAAAACAATACAGGTTTTCAACGAATAGCAACTTTGAGCAGCAGCAGCAATAACTATGTCTACAACAATGCTCAAGACAATAGTTTATTGGTTTTCCAAATTAGAGCCATCGAACAAGGAGTCAACAACAGAGCTGTATCCAACAACTACACCCTCAATGTGGCCGCCAATCGCCCAATGGATTATTTGCATCTCACCTCTTTGACTGTAGTAGACAATACTACTATTGCCATCTCTTGGGAATGGGATACAGATACGGACTATGCAACAGGCGATGTGCGGCGCGGCACGGATAGTCTGGCTATGGGCAGTAGTTTATTGCTTCCTACTATAGGGGCTGCCATCAACAATTTTGAAGATAGAACGGTAGATGCTGTAGAACAATCCTATTTTTACACCATACAAAGTGTGGATAATTGTGGACAAGTGGTCAACAGCAATTTGGGCAAAACAATTTTGTTGGAAGCCAAAGCTACTTCTAATTTTGTGAATCAAATTGCTTGGTCTCCTGCACAATTTGAATTTGGCACGGTACAAAGCTACTGGCTCTACAAAGTGGTAGGAGGCAATAGTCAACAAATTGCCACCTTAGGCCCTAATGAACGCAACTACCAAGATCCCCTCAATTTGCAAAACGAGGCCGAAGCCCATACCTGTTATTATGTGTTGGCCAATGTCGTACTCAACTTTCCAGATGGGCAACAACGTTTCTTTCAAAGCCAATCCAATAGTTTCTGTGTCACTCAAAGCTCAAGTCTGCAAGTGCCCAATGCCATTGCCCCTGAAGGCGAAAATCGTTTTTTTCGTCCTGTGGTTGTGTTTGGCCAAAGTATTAGCAACTACAACATGCTCATCTATGATCGTTATGGGCAAGAATTGTTTCAATCCAATGACCTCTATGATGCGTGGGATGGTACGCGCAATGGCACAGCACTTCCTCTAGGAACTTATGTATATTGGATTCGTTATCAAGCTCCCGATGGCACTCCTGTAGAACAAAAGGGGACCGTTACCTTGGTACGGTAGTTATGCAAGCTGTTGAGTTAGCAATTAGTTCTTCTTTTGTTTTGTTGATAGGCTCTTAGTTGACAAATAACTAAAGGTGTAAATACATCCATTCAATGACCAATTGGTCATTCATTACAAGTATAGCCCCAAGATTTCGTACGGTCAATCGAAACGCAATAGTGCTCCTTTTGATGGCAATAGCAAATCATTTCCTTAAAAAAGGTATAATTTTTAACCTTTCATTTTTGATTTCATTTTCCTTTAAAGCATTTTTTTTGACCTGTGTGGTTTTCACTAAAAGTAAATTTTAAAAACAATTACTTTTACCAATTTTTATTCGGCATTTTTAGTTATTACTGCTTAAGTATTTTATGCAACTATTTGATATTTAGTTTTTTAAAATAGATTTAGTGTTTTTTACAAAAAGCAAGCTGCGTGTTTCAATAACCAGTATGTAAAGGTCCAATTAGGACTACTAAATATTTGGAAATTAGCTTTTATAGGCATTCTTTATTCTGCTAGAGAGCTTAGATAACCAACTTTTATGTATTGCAAAAGTCATATTAATTGCTGTTCTTTGTGCCATGAAGAGTGAGATATGGATTTCATATACACCAATATTTCATTTTTTCTAAAAACACAAATATTCATTATTGGTGTTCTCGAGCATTTTTGGATTCCCCAACATCCATTACATTTTAAAATTTTATTTTTTCGATCTCGTTCCAACAATTCTGTTCCCCTTAAAACAAAAACACATTTTTAAGAAAAAAAACACATCTTATGTTTAACTGTTTTAAGTTTACCTTATGTACGCTAGTGCTTTTGTTCACGACAACACTTGCCTTTGCGCAGAGTACTACTACTTATTATTGGTCTGACAACCAAAAAATTAGTATTAATACTGATCGTTCTTCTCTAATTCTTCAATTCAACGATGGTTACGATGTAGCCAAGTACTTGAAGGCCAATACAACTTCATTAAAGGATTTGGAAATTCACAGCATTCAAGGACGTGCTGTTCTAACATTTAACAATACGGTACAAGGTACGGCGCTAGAAGTAGCCAAAACTTTCGTCAGTAATGCTGCAGCTCTGAAGAGTGCCAGTTTTGGTTATCAACTCAACGATGGCTTTCAAGTATGGCCAACGCACCATGTAGTTTTGGAACTCCGAAAAGACAAAACTATGGCTGATTTGAGTGCAGTAATGACTGAATCAAAGGCTTCTTTTGCTAGAGCCAAGTATGGCCGTATTTTATTGGACGTAGAAGACATCAATCAAGTATTGCCTTTGGCCAACCAATTGCGTGAATCGGGTTTGGTAACGTGGGCACATCCTGATTTTTATGCAAAAGTTCAACACCACTTAACCCCATCTGATCCACTTTATAGCAATCAGTTTCAGATGAACAACAGCAATGATGTAGATTCTGATGCTCCTGAAGCTTGGGATATTACACTTGGAAGTGCTGGTATTAGTGTTGCTGTAATTGATGATGGCCTAGAAGCACACCCAGATTTACCTACCACCAATCTATCCAAAGGGTACTCTCCTGCCAATAATGGTAATGGAACACCTAATTCAAGTGGTAGACATGGTGTATCTTGTGCGGGGAGTATTAGTGCGGCACACAACAATATTGGTGTAGCAGGTTTAGCTCCTAACTGTGAAATTTTTTCTGTAAACAT
>JBGCDW010000138.1:0-7543 GCA_045105775.1 Aureispira sp. | reverse complement strand
ACTCTAGTGTATGGCTCATTGGTCGTACATCTGGGTAATAAACTTTTTTTTTGGATAAAGAATAAGCGGCTGTCAATAGGCATTAGAAGCACGCTGAATATCCCTCAACTGCTGTTAAGGGGCTGGGCTAGGGAGATTGCTTTTAACTATTCTAGCGTAAGCATAGTGTAATAAGCTTTATCTTTTTTTATCCCTACAGTTATCTCCGAATAGGCGTAAATGTTCTTAGCCAAATTTCTACTAGAAATTATATAGGTAAGAAATCGTGAATCACCTGTAATTGGTACACCTAACTTCTCAATAATGCAACTTCTATTAATGCCTTTCAAATCTAATGAACCATAAATACTGAATCTATATCCATTAGAGCCAAGACTATCACTGATCCATTTATCGCTATCAAAAAACGAATTTCGCTCATCAAAAAGAAGGCAACTATCTAATGTTTGAGATATACATGGATTCTGTAATCCTAATTGGAAGAGCCAACAAAATATAAATATTCTAACCATAATGAATAAATTATTTCCCATTTTTATCTAAAACATCTTACTTGATTAAAATCATAAGCCTTCAATGAATGCAGTTCAAAATATTGAAAATTCTTTTTTGCTGTAAGATATTTATAGTAATTCTCATTTGCCCCCCTCATTTATCAGTTCACTATCACCATAGTTTTTCCAAACTACTGCACTGCTCTGAACCAGCTACTCCTGCGAAGCAACACCACTTCCCTATCCAATTTATCTTTATTCCCCTCTAGCTCCTGTCTGGTCTCGATTATTATTCAAATAGATTAAAAAAAAATTCAAAAAAATGTAACAAGACTATTGATTTTATTCTTGCAAGTTTAACATTCTAACAATCAGTAATAGCTCCTATTTTTTCTTCCTTTTTATAAGATTTTTGATTTATATTTCTCATTAAACACATAAAAATAGACTTTATTTTTTAGTTTTTTATGCCTATTCTTGTTACAGAAAAACTAAACAACCATCTAATTCCTAACCCTTAAAATAAACCACTCTCCCCACTACCCTTTTTTCTTTTCCAGTTACACTTTTGATAATTCATGCTATAAGCCAATAAAAGCTTATTGTAGATTTTTGTGCCCAAAACTCTACTAATTTTTCCTAATCACACGCTTTTTGTTGAACTCGCTGTGTTAGTCTATTCTAACTATGACTAAACTATTGTGTAAATTTATCTAAATTAATAATATTTGAAATTAAATTAAAGCATTTTAAAACTAAATTCTTCTAACATGAACTTACAATCTAGTAAATCTACTCCAAAACCTATAACAGTAGAAGCTTTTAGGTTTGTCCAATTGCAAGCACCTGAAATCTATACCGGCAAATGGGATGATGCTATTCTAATCCATCATCCAAACCCAGACAAAGTCTCCAACCATAAGACATCTGCTACCATTCAAAAATCAAGTACTTTGTCTGCTGCAAAGGATAGACTTTCTATCAAAAAAGCTCTAGACCCCACTCGTTCCTTGGAAAAAGCAGATGATTTCACCCCCTTTCAGTCTTTGTCAGAAGTCAGAAGGCTCAATGAGAAGCTATATAGTTTTATTTTTTGGTTGCGCGAAAATCGTGAGCTATTGGAAAGACAATCTTTAGAACAGGCCACTGCTAAACTTGTCCATTTAGATAACAATCAGCGGCTATTGGTCTGGGAAAATTTGTTTTATCAAACCCAGAGAGAGAGTAACCAAATCTTGGTAGAAGCCTTAGTGCGACTGTTGCAAGCAGATCACTTCTTAAGATACTATCAAGCACAAAGGAAGCAACACGAAGGCTCAGATATTTTCCCTAAAGAGCAGTTACAAAAAGCAGCTATGGCTAGTGTTGTCATTCCTCATCAACTGTTTGAGACCGATAAAGAACAACCAACAGCTATGACCAACAATTTGGATGGTTTGAGCAAAAGCCTATTGGCTAATCAACTGGAAGTTGTTGTACTTGAACAAAAAATAAAAGCTAGAAAAGATACATTAGTAGAACTATCCTTGGCACAAAAAAGCATCACCCGCAGCATCGACCAAGAATATGAGCTGGCATGGAGTGAATATAAAAGTAGAAAGGCAGAATGGATGCAGGAAAATACACCAACAAAAGAACCAGCACAGGAAGGTGAACCTGCTCCAATAGAAAAGGAGCAATTTGAACCTTTTGTCTTCAGAGCTAGTCAAGATTGGGGGGAGCCTTATCTTGAAAAACAAATTTCTACCACCAGTTGGAAACTCTATCAACAATTTAAGAGCAGTGAAGAAGCTTCTATAGCCGATACACAAGCAGCTATGGAACAATCTATTGGTACGCTCAATCGTCAAAAGTATCACTTACTCCAAAAGCAAGCTCCCAAAACACTTATTCATCAAGGCATTCATATCCCACTTAGAAATCGCCCTATGAATAATGCTTATGTATTCAAGGCGGTACCTTTGGAGCATAAAAGTGGCTACTACAGCATCTATGCTACCCAATATTATGAACAAGGGGCTACCAAAGTACAACAGGTTAGTGCTCGTGTTGTCACCAGTGCTGGTAAGCAAATGAATGCTGTAGCTTATCAACCTGTTTATGAAACAGGGCAATATGTCACCCTACAATTGTTTGAAGAAGGTATTCCATTGGAAAAGGAAGATGCTTTTTTTAAAATTAGTGGCTCTTTTGAGACAGAGGATAGACGTTACAACAGTAAATTTAGTTATGAGAAGGTTCATACCGACCAATTAACTAGTTCTGCCACAACTCGCCCCGATCAATTTACTCAAAAAATCCCCCTACCCAATCTATTTGGAGTAATGGATGTGCAAATTGCTAAGTTTAAGAAAGTCAACCAAACTTTGTGTTGTTATACAGAAGGGGAAGTCTCTCATATTGAGAATATTCTGGCGAGAGAATACAAGGAGCGAGAGACTAGAAATTTGATTAGAAGTGAGCTGACTACAGAGGAGACTAGAGAACGAGAATCTGAAGATTTGAAGGATACTACCTCTACAGAGCGCCATGAGTTGCAATCAGAAATTTCTTTGATGTTGCAGGAGAATGAGAATAACAGTGCCTCTGCTTCAGCCAGTGCAGGAGGGCATTATAATTTTGGTACTGGAGGGATTAATTTTAATATCAATGGTGCTTTGAGTACCTCTTCTTCCTCCTCTTCTTCTTCTAGTTTTAGTGAGGCAGAAACGTACGCTAAGGAAGTAACTGAACGCGCCATGAAACGCTTAGTAGAGAAAACTACTTATAAAAGAACCTCTAAAATGTTGCGCGAGTTTGAGGAAAAACAAAAGCATGGCTTTGACAATAGAAAAGGCGATAAGCATGTAACTGGGGTCTATAGATGGGTGGACAAAATTTACAAAAATGAGTTGGTTAACTATGGCAAACGCCTGATGTATAAGTGGATGTTGCCAGAACCTGCCCGTAACTACAAGCACCTACTAATCAGTGCTAGCCAACAAGATCAGGGACAAGCCTGTGACAGCACTGTACTCACCAAACCCCTATCTCCTGCCGAGCAAAATGTTTTGCGTTATTGGGACATTGATGTGAGCAATTTTGATACACTGGCAGCTTATTATGGCTTGGAAATAGAGGAATACCCTGTGCGCCACTTAAAGATTGCCCGTTCTTATGCAGAGAATTTTTATCAAACAGGAGGTCAAGTAAAAGATGGCAAGCCCTTACATGGCTCTAAGAGTTTTGACTTTGAAATTCCAGAAGGCTATTTGTGCAAAGGCTTTGAGTGTCGTTTTACGGCTAAACGTCATGGAGCGAATGAAGATTTGTTTGGAGATTTGATTATTGGCAAGGCCTCTTATGCTTTTGATGATGAGAGTGTTAATCAATTTGGAAGAGGAGCTACGCCCACTACCATTACTATTTCCTTCCCATTTGGAGGGTCTCAAACCATCACGATCCCTGCTTTTTCTCCTGTAGAAGAGTATTTACCTATTGCTTTGGCCTGTCAGGATGTAGGAAATTTTGCCATGACCATTGAAGCAGGCTGTGAGATCAAGGACGAGACCTTTGATGAATTCAGAGCCCAGATGTTTGCCCAAATGTGGGAGAAGTATAAGGAGATGCTACAGGCTTATGAGGATGCCTTGTATGAGCAATGCCTCAAAAGACAGCAAGAGGAAGCTGCTGCCAATGCTGCCAACCAAGAGCCAGATTATGGGGTACCTTCTGCTACCGCTAGAGCTATAGAAAAGCGTGAAATCAAGCGACTCATCATTGAGCAAATGATGCAAAAATACTATGCTCTTATTGGTTGGAACAATTTCCCTATTGGATTGAATGGTTATGAAGCTGATCCCTGCAACAATACATTGAATGTTAATACCAATGATCCTTTATTGAGAGCTAGACTGCCTTACATCCGATTCTTGGAGCAAGCTTTTGATTGGGAAATTATGGCTTATACGTTCTATCCTTATTACTGGAATGATGAGAATTCGTGGGCTGATTTGTTGAGTCAAGCAACCTCTGCCGATCATATTTTCAAAGCCTTTTTGCAAGCAGGTATGGTGGATGTGGTCTTGCCTGTGCGCCCAGGACTGGAGAAGTCTGTCGCCTTTTTCTTAGAAACAGGACGTTTGTGGAAAGGTACAGGCTTTATAGTAGATGGTCAGAATGACCTCTATCCTGCCATTGAAGAGAATCTACAAATATAGGTCAATGACCAAGGGAATGAGATCAAATATGATGACCAAGGCAACCCTATTCCTATTGTAGAGGCTACTTGGGAAACTAGAGTGCCCAGTACACTTACCATTGTTCAAGATTATAACAATCCATTGGCAGATGAAGGTTTGCCCTGCTATTGTGACGAGGACAAGAGTAACAGAATAGGCTATTCTGAAGACCCTAATGGTTATAATAAATTACAAGGACTAGAAGACTAAAAGCTATTGGGTGGAGGGTTTCCTGACAGCCCTCCACCCTTTTTTACCTTAAACAATCCTACTACTCATGGCTTTTGATATTTTTTTTGATGACCAGTCCCCTAACCCACTAATTGAAATGGGCAATGAAGTGGCTGAAGATAGCCCCTTTGGGAATGGCAGTATTTTTAATAAGAATATTTGTGGAGAATATACCCTTGATGTCTTAGAGGGCACCTACAAGGGGTTTGAATTAACAGCATTTCTAAAAAAGAAAGATTCAAGTGCTTCTTTTAACTGGGAAGACTATGATGGTAATGCTTTGGTGGAGTCCATGCAAGAGGAAGACCCAACTATTCAGCTACCTCCACAGGATAATTACCCTGCTTTTACCATAGCTTATCCCGAAAGAGATGCCTTGTATGTGGCTCCTGATGTTGGCTCCTATTATGTTATCCCCCCTATTTTTCAGGGTGCCCAACTGAACAAGAGAATTTGTAAAATCAGCTATCAACCTGCCTTTACCATTGAGGAGGATGTCAGTAATTTTGAATTTAACTTTGGCCTATATTATTACTATTTGGATGCTTTGGATAAGATTTCTTATAGTCCAGCTCTATCTGGTGACAATATTCAATCTGTTACTGCCAAGGAGGCTTATAGAGCCATTACTCTGACAACTGGTGATGTTGCCTCCTATTATGGTTTTCTACAGGAGGTAGGGCTTTCTAATATAGAAGCGCTTTTTGTGAAGAGAATACAAGAATTTCAAACTAAACTCAACAAGAACAACCTCAAACAGATAGAATGGTTTTACTCCACTATACCCAGTGAGTTGTTACAACTGTTTGATAGAGCAGTATTGTGGGAAGATTTGAAATTACTCTTGGCTTATGATGAGAGCAAGTGGTTTGTAGACAATAGTGGTACGATGATTAAGGTGCTGCAAAGTATAGTGGCTCAAGAAGGAGGAGAAGTGTATTTGTATAACCAATTCTACCAAGACCCTGTTTTTATCAAGGATATTTACAATGCGCTGGATGGAGAAGAAGAATACCAAGGGACAAATATGCCGCGCAAAACGCTGTTTGCTTCTATTCTCAATGCCTTGACTTATGCTGCTTATGATGCCAATCAATGGGACTTTGAAGCCCAAACTTCCTTTAGTTTTGCAGAGGGCTTCAAGGTAGATAGTAACGTAGTCTTCTCTGATACCTATGAAGGTAAATTTAACCTCACTCAACTGCAAAAATCCACCTATACTATCTATACCAAATATGGTTCCACAGAGCAGGACTACTGGGATACAGCTCTAGGTAGAACAACAGAATATTTGCATCCCTTGGAGTTGGTGAATGTGACCATCCCTTTTGGTCAAGAGGGGGAAACTATTGTGGTGCCCTTTCCTGCTATCATGGTCAAGGATATGGCTTACAAGGCAGAGTGGGAAGAAATAGGGGAAATATTAAGGGCAGGTTTTAATGTTTTGGCTATTATTGGAGGAATTGTAGTGCTGGCTACTACTGCCAATCCCTTACTGTTGATGGCTGCTGTAGTAGATATTGGGTTGGCGGCTACTGATTTATTTATACAAGCCCAAAAAGATAAATACCTACAAACCCCTGAGGGTCGAGCATTTCTACAAACATGGGAAAAAATTTATACTATTGGGGGACTGGCGACTGCCATTGTTTCGCTACCTGATCTTGCTAAAGCTGTTATGAGTTCAGGGGCCAAACTAATGGTCAATATTCATAAGGCCAGTAAACTCGCTCGGGATTTCATTATACAAAATGTAAGAAAGGTAATACTAGCTAGTGCAGATACCTTATTCCTTACCAAAGAATTTATAAAAAATATTGAGCTAGGTGCAAAAGTTCTACTCAATACTCCTGTCAAGTTTGCTGAAGTTGCCTTAAAAAATCTAGAAGAAGCAGGAGTTCTTTTTGCAAGAATTGAAGATTATGAGGGACAGTTTGCTTTTGCTGCTTTATATGATGGTAGGCTTTTGGCACAATCCAATACTCCCAAAGAACTCAAAAATGCCCTCAAAAGGGCTTGGGATAAAACAGGCAAAGAACTAGCTGCTGAACTCAAAGCACTCTCTAGAGAGAATAGAGTAAAAGTCAAAAACCAACTATGGGAAAAGTCTTTTGGTATAGATGAGGATACATTGACTCTATTAAAAGGCAAGAAGATAAAAGTTCAGACTACTGAAAGTGCACGCTCTAGGATAGTATTAGTGGAAGAAGCTACAGGCAAGCCTATTTTTTATGGTAATAAAAAATATATCAAAGAATTTATCGAACAAATTAGTAAACCTTCCTCCAAAATTAAAGCAGATTTTAGACGAGTAAAAGACTATTTTAGAACTACTAGCCCCTCCAAATTTAATACGAACCGATTAACTAGAACACTAGATAATGGGAAAAAAGTAAAACTTGCAGCTAGTAAACTGGGCTTATCAGTAGATTTTTCCAAAACGCCAAAGTACCTCTATAAAGGACGGAAAAAATATGGTAAAATAAAGATTAAATTAACAGGAAATACTAAATTTGATTTTGAGCAGGCGTATAAACAAGCTGGTATTGACTCTGTTAATACTAAAGATATTTCTAAACATTACACTTGGCATCATCT
>JBGCDW010000137.1:0-19677 GCA_045105775.1 Aureispira sp. | reverse complement strand
CAAACTACTCTATAATTAAAGAAGATTAATAGCAGCATAAAATTGCTCCATTGCGGCATTGACCTTCTGAGGCATTTCTATAGCTGCGGAGTGCCCTGCATCAGGAATAACAAAATGTTGTGCATTGGGGATCACATCTGCCATTCTTTGACTGAATTTTGGGGGCGTAGCTCTATCGTATTCGCCTACAATAATGGCCGTAGGTATATCGAGGGTTGCCAATTGATCCAAGACCCCTTTGCGGGTGAAAATTCCTTCCCCAAAAGGAACCATAGCTTTTCTATCCTGCTTACGCACGATACGCTTCCATTCTTTGAGTTCTGCTTGGCGCGATTTATCCTTAATAAAAGATTGGTGAAACATAAGGGGAATGACCTGACGCATAACAGGAAAGGAACCAAGGTATTTGAATACCCACAACATTTGGCGATATCTGGGCAATGCTTTGGGATTTTCAGCATCCGCAGAGGTATCCATCAATATCAATGATTTTAATAAATCTGGTCTTCTAAGAGCGATACGCATCCCTACAAAACCACCGGTAGACATTCCTGTAAAGTGAACAGGACCCAATTCTAATTTCTCGATTAAACAAATGGCATCCAATACCAAATTATCCATTTCATAACCATCCTTAGTGACTTGACTTTGGGCATGGCCTCGATGCTCAAATGCAATGCACCTAAATCGATCTTTGAACGCAGCTACTTGCTGGTCAAACATGGTGTGGTTCATCAAGTAACCATGAGAAAAGACGAGTGTTTCTTTTCCTGTCCCAACTTCATTATAATACAATTCTACTCCATTGACGGTAACTTTTGGCATGGCTTGATGATTTAAAAACTAGAAAATGTCTATTTAAAAATTTTAGTTAACTCACTGAACTATAGAACTATACTTACTAATGTGTTTAAGAAGGTGTTCTTTTATGGAGTTATATTGTGTTTGTAACAACCAATGCCCCGCATCCAATTCCAAATACTCATAATCCCCTTTTATATATTGATGGCTTTCTTGAACAGAATAAGCACCAATTGCAGGATCGTTCTTGCCCCAAATAAATAAAGTAGGAACATTAATATTACCAAGTATTTGGCTTTTGGCCGCTTTTTTAAGCAATTTATAGTTGCTACGATAATAATTTAAGGAAGCAGTGAGTTGTTGCGGATTCTCAAAAACCTTTAGATAAGTCTCCAATTCATCGGCTTCACTTGAACTCCATAATGTTTTGAAGAGTTTAAAGTTATTTTTGCGAATGTTTCTTTCTGGAAGGAATGGAAATTGAAACATTTTTATGTATTGGCTCATTTTCTGTTGCTCTTCATTGTCTACAATTGCTTTTCCAAAAGCTTGTAAATGTGGAACGGAGAGGCCACTCCAACTCAGAATACGATCCGAATAATCGTGTACTACTTGCCATCCAATAGCTGATCCCCAATCGTGACCAACAAGATGAAAGGTTGATTTTCCTAAGGCATTGGCAATGTCAATTACATCTTTTGTTAGTTTATCTAAACTGTACTGTTTTTTGCCTTTGGGGCAAGCACCCTTGCTATATCCTCTCAAATCTGGTGCGACACAATAAAAACCTTCTGCGGAGAGATCTGACATTAAGTTTCTCCACATATAGGAGGTTTCAGGAAAACCATGTAACAAAAGAACCAACTTGTTTTCTTTATTACCTGTAGTTCTACAGTCAAAGGTCAAATTATTGACATTTATTTTAATAGTTGATTTCATAGCAAGGATTCGATAAGGAAATATATTTTATAAAAAAGGTAAGGAGTGTGCTTAAACAACAGAGTTATTTTGCAAGATTTCTTCTCTAAACTGTAATAAGCTCAATAGTTGGTTCACCTCTTTTTGCCATGAAGGCCAAGCAGCACTTTGTTCGGGCCAGCCTTTTTTGACCCATTGATGTAAATGAGCAGGAATCGCATAAGCTGCTCGTTTGAGTACAGCTTTGAGGGTCCAATGAAAAACATAACTTTCTCGTTCAATAGTGAGTTGTATGCGCTGGATAACCCTTTTACTAAAATCCTCGCTCCAAGATTGTTCTTCTACCAACAACAACGTGAACAGTGGATGATGATCGGTAAATGGTCGTATCCCCTCTAGAGCAATGGCATGAGCAGCCAATTGCTGAAAGAGGACATTGGGCAAATTATCATACAAGAACTCAAACGAACTCGTATTAATTTCTGGTTTTAATGCTTGTGCTAAAAACCATTGTTGGCAATCCATTAACCAATCAATCGCCTGAAATTGTTGTGCTGCTCTGGCCCAGCCTATAAAGAAAACTTGTGCCCAATCACTATTTTGTGCCCAATCTATCCATTGAGCGCGTTTCCAAGGGAATTGTTCTGTCCACCATTGAGGAGGGACCATAGCAATCATTTGAGTCAGAATATTGGCTCCTTTGCCTTGTTTAGTCAACCAATTTTTTTGTTCTACAATGCCATCTTTTCGCAGTGCCGTTGTTACTTCTTTGGGGAGTACGATCTCAGGGGTATTATGCGCTGTTGGGAACGTAATATATTGCTGCAAATGCTCTTGCATACGGAGTACAAGGCTGGCCTGAGGGAATTGTTTAAGCAATGTTATGGCGTGCTGGCGTACTGTCTGGCGGCTATCTAATGCAGCTTCTTCCCAAAATGGTAGGGCTTTGTGGAGTGGAGGTAAAGCAATGAATATGGTTAAGAACGCGGCTCTTAAGGAATGTCCTTCCTCTGGCCATACTTTTTGTACTAATTCTAGTGCAGCCAAAGGTTGTGCTTGTGCCAGTTGTTGCAGATATTTCAAGCGTTCTGCACGCTCCCCATAAAAGAAAATATCTTGCTTTTGGTTGCCTACCTGTTGTGCATAATGCCAATTGGGGTTGAGTTGTGCCAACCATTGTCCACGATTGCCCAGCACAGGAAATAAATAAGGCTGTAAGAAATCGCGTTTAGCACAATAGTCTAGTAATTCTGGCAAAAGCTCAGGCAATAATACTTCGTTGGCAGCAGCAATAGAAGTCAACCATTCCAATAAAATTTCGTCATGTTTGTATCGCATAATCAAGCGAAGTTGAGAAATTCGTTGACGATTGCAATAGGCATTTTCTTCGGTAGGGGCGGCACTTTGGGCAGCTATATTGGGCTTGGAGGGGAGGTGGGCAGCCGCATGTAAGTATTGTTGCAAGGCAGCAGCTTGTAACAAACGCTGTTCTGGGGGCAATTTGGCATCAATAGTAAAACCGTATTCTTGCAATTGTTCTAATAGAGCAAAGGCATCTTTATTACGTACATTGTTACCAACTAGTGCTTGTCGCACTAGTGCCTCCCAAGCATTTATCGGCATATTTTTTAACCTTTTTGTTGGAGATTGACTTTACTCTATTAAAAGTCAATACTAATGAGTGGTTTGCGGCTGATACCCAAACGTTGGAGAGTAGGTTCATTGATTCCACCTTCTTCTAGCATGTAATCCTTTTGAAACATTAGTAAGTAGCGTTTGGTTTGCTCATCATACTTCTTTGTTATTTTAACTGGATAGTCTTGTTTGCTCAAAGCTTCTTGGATTTCGGCGATAGAAGGATCATTGAACTTACCAAAAGGACAAGTAATTTCATCCCATTGTTTCCAATTACCAGCAGGGATTTCTATTTGTTTCTCACCAGCAGCAACATTTACAGGTTGTGGTGTAGTTGTGTAATAAATTCTGGTTTCTTGTTGGAGTACCTTGCGTGGGACAATAATAGTTTGTGCAGGAATTATAAAGTCAGTCGATGTTGTATCATAAATTGTTTTGAAAGGATAGAACTTGCGATGTATAATTCTATATTTAGGAGTTGTTTTTAATAGGCACAAAGTAAGATGAGGAGTGCCTTGGTCTGGGCGACACATAGAGGATACCGTAGCTGTTTTCCAAGCAGCACCAGGTTCTTGTAAGACTAAAATTTCAGTCTGAATAAAATAATTGCTCGTGTCTAAGTTGCCATTGAGAGCAGGAGATAACTCTATAGTGTCCAAGATAGTTTTGTACACTGGAGGTACCAAATGAAGGTAATGCGTTTGTTTCGATGTTGCAGCATTTTCATCTCCTCTTTTAGCCTTATACAAAGCATACGTTTTACCAGTCTCAACCATTTTTAAAAGCTGATCCAAATTGTTTTGAGCTTTTAAGAGACTACTCGTACTGATGAGAAGACTTATGGTAATGATAGATGCTATGTTCATTCCCTATGTTTATTTAAATTGGATATGCTAAAATTTTATAAGAGCAAAATAATGAAAAAAGGTTAAAAAACGTTAAAGTTTATTTTGTTTTTACATCAAATTTGTGTCTTAGTTGCTAGTTGGCCATAATCTCATATGTTAAAAGAAACATTTAAGAACCGATTTACTTGCTAATAAAGGCATTTTTTAATTAAAAAGTGTTGTTTAATAATAAAATATGCAGTAAATTTTATTAGTATTTTATATTTTTAAAATATAAAAATGCTATTTTTTTGTTTGTGAAAACAAAAAGACAACAGGCCAAAAACTACTATTATTTTCTAAAAAATTATACAAGTACTAAACCTTACGAGGTTTTGAGTTGTCATTCTAGAGCATTGTAGTAATAGTTCTTGTTGCAAAATATTATTTTCTTACTAGAACTCCCTTATATTTGTCTACTAAGTTATTATAGATATTTATTCTAAATGACGGATTATTGATAGTTTAATAGTATTTTTTATTGTAAGAATTTGATTGCTAGGTTTTTGTAAAAATTATTGTGCAAAACAATCAGCTTAGAATTAAATTGAATGATGAAGTGCTATGATGCGAAATAATGGTATTTATTATTAATAATAAGGGGTGACCCATTAATATTGAAATAAGTGTTACAACGAACAAGTTTATTGCCCGATTATTTGATTTTAACGAATGTAGCTGCTGCCCAATTTGGTGCGCGTATTATTTATTGTACCGATGAGCATTTTGCTGCTGCAAGCAATCTTCTCAAAGAAGGGCGAGGAGGTTGCAAAGAAGACGATTTAGATGGCTGGCTCTCGCGCCGTAAGCGAACAGCAGGCCATGATTACTGCATTATAGAGCTGGGAGCCATGAGTTCTTTGAGAGGGCTGGAATTGGATACACATGGATTTATTGGCAATTACCCTCCTTATGCCTCTGTCCAAGCTTGTTGTTTGCCTTCTGACACCACTTTAGAGGAAATTTTGGTGCACGATGACTGGGATCATTTGGTAAAAAAGGTTGCTCTGAAGCCAGATGAACGTCATTTTATTGACATGTATTCGGATTATCAATATACGCACATTAAGTTGCATATTTATCCCGATGGTGGTTTGTCTCGGTTCAAGGCTTACGGCAGTCTAAATATCGATTGGGCGTATTATCAAGAAGAAGACAATATTGACTTGGCTGCGGCCAACTTGGGGGCAGCAATTGAGGCTTGTAGTGATGAGTATTTTGGTAAGGTGGCTCAATTAATAGCCCCAAGACCAGCAATGGATAAAAAAGATGCTTGGATTACGCAGCGCAACCGTTTGCAAAGAGTGGGAGATTGGGCTGTTATTCGATTGGCACAAATGGGCAAACTAAATCGTATACTTATAGATACGCAGCCTTTGGTGGGGAATTGTCCTGCAAGTTTTAGCTTGGAAGGCTTGTATTTGCCTAAGGAGTCATTTGACCCCAATCAAGTAGAGCATTATCACTGGCAAACGATTGTTCCTCAACAAGCACTGCCTGAGAACGCTCGCGTACAGCAGTTGCTCAGTGCTACTACAGAACCGCTGACCCATGTGCGTTTGCAAATTTATCCTGATGGAGGTGTCGCTCGGTTGCGATTGTTTGGACAACCTGTATTGGAGTAGTCTGTTATTCATTAATACCTTGTAAGTGGTTTATTTTTTGTAATTTACTGTAGTAAAGTACTCAAGGGCACTTTATGCCATTATCTCAAAAAAATCCTTCAAACTTTACTGCTGTGTATGCTCTATGATACCTTTCAACGTCCCCATCAATATTTGAGAATTTCGCTTACAGAGCGCTGCAATTTGCGTTGTTTTTATTGTATGCCAGAGGAAGGGGTGGAGCATTCTCCTCTGGCAAGCTGGATGACGGCCGATGAAATACTTACCATTGCCCGCACCTTTGTAGAGCTGGGGGTAACCAAAATTCGTTTGACAGGGGGAGAGCCGTTGCTGCGTCGAGATGCTGGGCAAATTATAGAACGGCTTGGAGCTTTGCCCGTCACCCTCACCTTGACCACCAATGGTATTCTTATTCACAAATACATTGCTATACTCAAAAAGGCAGGGGTCAAGACGGTGAATGTAAGTCTGGATACTTTAGATGCAGATAAGTTTACTTTGGTAACCAAACGGCCAAGTTTTGAAAGAGTGTGGAACAACATTCAATTATTACTACAAGAGGGTTTTAAGGTTAAATTGAATGTGGTATTGATGCGCGCAATCAATTGGGAGGAATTGCTGGATTTTGTTGCCTTGACCCAAAAACAGCCTATAGGGATTCAGTTTATAGAGTTTATGCCTTTTGATGGCAATCAATGGGATTGGAGCAAGGGAATTAGTTTGGCCGAAATTCTGACACAAGTAGAACAGCATTATGGCAGGGAGCAGGTATTGCGTATACAAGACCAGCCCCATGATACATCTATCAATTACCAAATAAAAGGACACCAAGGAAATTTTGCTATTATCAGCACGATTACCAATCCTTTTTGTGGTACCTGCAATAGAATTCGTCTCACTGCCAATGGGCAGCTCAAAAACTGCCTTTTCTCTAAGACAGAAACAGATATTTTGGGCCCATTGCGTGCAGGAGAGGCTATTATTCCTCTTATTCATTCCAATTTAGCCGCCAAGGCCAAGAGTCGTGGAGGTATGGAGCAGCTTGAGGATTTTGCGGATCCCCAACAGCATGGACAAAACCGTTCTATGATCTTAATTGGGGGCTAGTAAATTGCATACCAAGCCATTGCCATAAAAATAAACTGAAATGGAATCCTAATCCATGCTGCTTTGCGACTGCCAATAGCAGGTTTTTCTAAAAACAAATCTCGAAGATGCACGGGCAATAATAGGATCATCAAAATGAATGTACCTTGCAAGGCCAATGTCCTGTATGTAGGCATAAAAATGCCAACGGCAAGCACCGCTTCTACCACTGCTGTAAGCCAATGCACCAGTTTCTTTGGAAAAAAATCAGGAATAAAAGGATCTGTAAATTGGGGCTTAAGTATATGTACAAAAGCAGACAAAAGCATCAAAACCGCTAAAAAAGCACCTGCTAACCATTCCATAAACATATTCATTTGAGTGTCAATTAAAACTTATTCTTCCACATCATAGACTCTACAGGATGTATGGTGCGTTTGTTGTATTTAGCATTCGCTTTTTTATTATAATAAGTAGTAATAGCACCATCTACTTTAAAATAAATCAATTGCCCAATAGGCATCCCCTTGTAAATACGTACAGGATGTGTACAAGAAATTTCTAAAGTCCAAGTATTACAAAAACCAACATCCCCCTTGCCAGCAGTAGCGTGAATGTCAATACCCAAGCGTCCAACACTAGATTTGCCTTCCAAGAAAGGAACGGTAGTGTGGGTTTCGGTGTATTCGTGTGTAACCCCTAGATACAAAATACCCGCTTGCAAGACAAAACCCTCCTCAGGAATAGAAAAGACCTCAATAGGATTGTGTTTTTTAGAATCTAGGACACGTTCCTTGTAGGTAGCCAAAAAACTGCCTAAATGTACATCATAAGAATTGGTACCTAGACAATTGCTATCAAAAGGCTCAATAATAATTTCTCGACGCTCAATAGCTTTTAGAATCTCTTGGTCAGATAAAATCATTAGTAGTGTTTTAATAAAAAAAAGGATTGGAGCACAAAAGAAAGTTAAAAACTGCCAAAAACCAAACTTGTACCGATATAAGGCCCAGAAAACATGCTAGGAATTTTTAGTAGGTTGCCATTGCGTGTTCTGCCATTGATTACGGCAAAGTGATAGCCTCCTTTGATGCCCATTTTGAGAAAGCCCCCAACTTTTACATGCAAGTTCACTTCAACAGACGAATTGCCACCAAACATAGTATAAAAATCGTCTTGAAAAATTGGATTGTCAGGATCATTTAGGTTTTCAAATAGAGTGATTTCACTAAATGAAACCGTACTGAGTCCCAACATGCCATTAACTGTTATCTGAAAAGGTTTATCGGGCATAATATTAAAACCTACATTGATGCCTGTTTCTGTGTGATTGGCAATGGTTGAAATAGCATCTGGATTATTAGAAAAAGGGTGCTCCTCATCTAAATTGGCAGGAAATCTTGGCCCAAAAAGATCAAACTTGTAAGGTCGATTGAGTGCCCGTAAATAAATACCAAATTGAAAATTGTCATTGATGACAACCCCCCCTCCAGCACCAATGTATATATCTCTAGAAATACTGCCTATGGTATAGATGATTTCGGATTGGCCATAGCCACTAACCCCATTTTTTTGTGCTTGGCAAAGAGAACTAAAAAAAAACATACTCAATAGTACACTACTTACACCTAGAGTTTTCATTACTTTTCAAAGTTTAGTTTATCTGTAATAATTTTTGTGCTTTCTGCTTCGGGTGCTTCAGAACTTTTGTTGTTGCCTCTCCAGTAAAGAGACATATCAATACTACCATGTTTGATTTGAGCATTGGAGAATTGCACCAAACAAGGATTGGTTTCTAGCATGGCAAAACCACTTTTGCGCTTGGCAAATTCAGCCTTGAGTGGTGCTACCGAAAAATTTTCCATACCATTGTTCCAGGCTACTACTTTCATGTTAACATGACTTTTCATATCCCCTGTATGAGGATTGTAATTGAGTGGAGTAACAAAATTATTCATTTGCAAAACCCAGTGCTCTTCATCTAAAACGACTCCTAAACCTTTTATGCCAAGGCAGGCACTAGGAAAAACATTTCTTTGTCCAGAGATGGTCAGTGGTTTGCTCAAATCTTCTACCTCCACAGAGGTGTCCCAAGCATAGTTTCTAGTGGTATAAGAGCTTCTTACTTCTCCTGCATTTTCCTCAAAACCCATAATCAATAAATGTAAGGTAAGCTCATAGGCTGTTTGATTTTTAAACAATTCGCATTCTAGGGTTCTACAATTAGTAACCAAATTGAAGTTGGCTCTCAAATAAAGTTGCTGTGTTTCGGGGGTATAAACCGGATCTTCGACCAAAAAACGCAATAATTGAAGTTGGTCGGCTTTGATCATAGATTTGACTTCAAAACCATTGACCAAAACATCATAATGGGTTTTGCCTTGCATCCATTTGTCCAAGTCGAGGTATACTTTTGCTGTCTTGGTCAATAAATCACCTTCTTGTCCATTGACTAGTATTTTGATTTCTGTTTCCTTAAAAACAACATTGGGTGATTCTACATACGTGTAATGAGTTTTGGCAAAGGTGCTATCAGAACCCAAGCCTGTAGCACTGTAATGCCTACAATATCCCTCTCCATTATTAATAGATACACTACTCCCTATCCTATTAATTCTGTGGTTATACGTCCAACGATGCTCAAAACCTCTCCATATCAGTGCTTTGTTGTAGGATTCTAAGGCAGGGGGACTGTGTTGACCTGGTGCAAGAATGGGAAAACAATAAAGAAATAAGCAAAAACTTAGAAGAAAGGTTCTTAAAAGCAATGACAACATAGAGTTTATAATTGAAAATGGATAAATGGAATGGTAGATTTAGACAATAAAAATCATGCGCTGTATTTATGAGAATGGTTCATGAAGTGGCTTTGTAATAAGTTTATTTATTACAAGGAAACTAAATACATGGCAACATATCAAAGGATAGGTGGGATAGGTTAGAACTTAGCTCAAATGGAGTAGGTTAATTTCTACTGCAAACATCACCGTTTATCAAGATAAACAATTACAACAAAAAATGAGTCATTTCCCCGTAAAAAGAAAATGACTCATTTTGCATTATTTAACAAGTACTTTGATTCTAGTACTCGTCTTCTGGAAAGAAGAAATCGGACTTGGTAGGAAAGTCGGCCCAGATATCTTCAATTCCCTCGTAAACTTCGCCTTCATCCTCTAATGCTTGAAGATTTTCGATAACCTCGATAGGCGCACCAGAGCGAATCGCGAAATCAATTAGTTCATCGCGCGTAGCTGGCCATGGAGCATCTTGTAGATGGGAGGCCAATTCTAATGTCCAATACATAAAAAATTATAATTTTAGTGGTGTATATTTAATTGCAATAGAAGTATTCTTTTACAGGAACCTAATAGCAGTGTTGCTAAAAAGAAGTACTTGAAATTCGTGCAAATGTAAAAAAGTTCAGTACAAGTTGTATGACTTTTGCTATTTTTTTTAAGTAAACTTTTGTTCTTCTTGTTTTTAACGAGAGATAGTTTAAAAGTGTTCCAAAACAGGAGGGGTTTTAGCAAAAAAAACTAATTTTTTTTAAACTTATTAATCCTGTTTGTTCTAGATTGAAAATTTAGAAGTTGTTTAAAAACTACAAAAAATACTAGGAGCAACAGTTTAGCTAATAGTTGTTATGCTTCAATCTCGTACTGTCGAATTTTTCTATACAAGGTGCGTTCAGATATGCCCAATTCTTTGGCTGCTTCTTTTCTACGGCCACGATGTTTGGACAACGCTTTTTTGATTAGTTCTTGTTCCATATCTTCTAGTGATAACGACTCTTCTATTTCTTCTATTGTACTGTACTTGTCTTCCTTTTCCATAGGATGGTCACTGTTGATAATAATAGGAGTAGAAACATTTTTGTCTATTTCGTACTCTTCTTCATAATCTGAAGTATCAAAATTATGATTGCGATGATTAACAGAGGGCTGAAAATTGGGCATAGGCGTTAAGCTAGTGCTTAATCCTGTGCTATTCCCTTTGGTAGAGGCAGGCATTTGCAAATCATTGGTGCGTACCAAATCTGTAATTAAGTCTTTCATATCGGCCAAGTCGCGGCGCATGTCATAGAGAAACTTAAATAAGATTTCTCGTTCATAATGCCCCGAACCTGCTGCATTATCAAATCCTCCTCCAAATTGATTTTGGACGGCAGGCAAGTTGCGCTCCAATGCCTTGGGGATAAATTTTAGCAATTCTTGTGCATCTACTTGTTTATCTTCGGCCAAGGCAGAAACCTGTTGAGCAATATTTTTTAGCTCTCGAATATTTCCAGGCCAGCTGTAATTTTCCAACAATAACTGAGCGCGTTCGTCCAATCGAACTGGAGAGGTTCTGTAGCGTTCGGCAAAGTCTGATGCAAATTTTCTAAACAGTAAATGAATGTCTCCTGGACGGTCTTTGAGTGGTGGTACTTTGATTGGAACGGTGTTAAGACGATAGTACAAATCCTCTCTAAACTTGCCTTTTTGTACATTTTCGATCAAATTGACATTGGTAGCCGCAATCACACGCACATCTGTTTTTTCTACCTTGTTGGAACCCATCTTTACAAATTCTCCTTGCTCTAATACACGCAATAAGAATTGTTGTAATCGAGCAGGCATTTCGCCAATTTCATCCAAAAAAATAGTGCCACCAGATACCGTCTCAAAATAACCTTTGCGCTCTGTCGTAGCACCTGTAAAGGCATTTTTGGTGTGTCCAAACAATTCTGAATACAAGGTACTTTCAGGCAATGCCCCACAGTTGATGGCAATAAATTTTTGGTGTTTGCGGGCAGAGAGGCTGTGGATGATTTTAGAAAAAGATTCTTTACCTACCCCACTGGCCCCCTGAATGAGTACAGATAAATCCGTAGGAGCAACTTGAGTGGCTATTTTTAGTGCATGGTTGAGAATAGGAGAGTTTCCTATAATGCCAAAACGTTGTTTGATGGTTTGCAGATTCATATGGACAAAAGCAAGTGATAAAATCTCTCCCAAGGGAGATCAATTTGAAATAGGACAAGGGTTAATAAGCGCGAATCCCCTCGGCGCTGCTGATATATAAAATTTCTGGATTGGCTTCGTCCAGCATACGTTTATTTTTAGAAAAAACAATAATAGTAGGAGGGGCAGGAGCGTCTACCATTTCGCTAGGGTGTACATACGTATAAATTCCGTAGCCATTGCCATAGACAGACCAGCCCTCTACGCGCTCCAAGTGAGAAATGGAATAATCCCAACTGGGTTTTTCCATGACACTTTTGGGGCGATAGGCTGCTAACAAGCGAATGGCCTCTTGTCCTACATCAGGAATGTTGCTGATGTCATCTAGAATAATGTAGGTTCCATTTTTGAAGAGTACCCAATTTTTATACACAGGAATGATAGATTGCTGTACTTTTTCCAACAGCTGTTCTGGTGATAGGAACAGACTAGGATTCATAGTAACCTGAACATCGTCCAAGTTTTCCATAGTCATAGTTCCATTGTTGCCAGGATCAGGTGTTGATGTATTGGGCTGTGGGCTTGGTGCCACAACAGGAGCGATCGTAACTGGTTTGACTGGTGCTACAGTAGGAGTAGGTTCCTTGTTGACCGTTTTGGTAACAGGAACTTGCTCAGAAGGCAATGTAGCATTCCCACAGCTTTCCATTATCAGCAAGCATAAGACCAAAAAAATATAAGGCATCTTCAAGTAATGATTTAGACGTTAGCCAAGTATTCCTCTTCTGCAACCAAGGTGCCCTTGAGCGTAGCAGAAGTGAAATCGTGAATTTTGACATAAGCATAGCTGCCAATTTGAGCCTCTTCTCTAGGAAAGACGACCATTTTGTTTTGAGAGGTGCGGCCAGCTAAATCATCTTCTGATTTTTTGGACACTTTCTCAATCAAAATCTTGTAGTAGCGTCCTACTTCTTTGCTGTTGTGCTCAAAGGAAAGTTGATTTTGCAAGCGAATAATCTCACTCAAGCGTCTCTTTTTTACCTGTAAGGGCACGTCATCTTCGTACTTTTTGTGTGCCAAGGTATTGGGGCGTTCCGAGTAGTAAAACATATACGACATGCTGTAATTGGCAATAGACATAATGCTTAAAGTCTCCTCGTGTTGTTCTTCTGTTTCGCCACAAAACCCAGCAATCATATCCGAAGAAATAGCACAATTGGGCATGATTTCATAGATGCGTTTTACTTTATCAATATACCAAGGACGGTCGTAGGTGCGATTCATTCTTTTGAGTACAGCACTGTTGCCAGATTGAACAGGCAAGTGAATATATTTGCAAATGTTCTCATACTTAGCCATGTTATACAATACTTTGTCGGTAATGTCTTTGGGATGAGAAGTAGAGAAACGAATACGCAAATCTGGATGAATCAAAGCCGTTTGTTCGAGCAAGTCGGCAAAATCAACCGCCTCGTTGGTGTCGGGATTTTTCCAAGCATAAGAATCCACATTTTGACCCAATAAGGTCACCTCGCGAAAACCACGGTGGTACAAGTCGGTACATTCTGCCACAATACTAAACAAATCGCGGCTGCGCTCACGGCCACGCGTAAACGGCACGACACAAAAAGAACACATATTGTCACAACCACGCATAATGGTTACAAAGGCGGTAACACCATTGCTACCCAAACGCACAGGGTTGATATTGGAATAGGTTTCTTCTCTGGATAAAAATACATTGATGCCCTTGTCGCCGTCTTCGGCGGTAGCAATCAAGTTGGGCAATTCGCGGTAAGCATCAGGCCCTACTACCAAATCCACCAGTTTTTCTTGGTCTAATAATTTTTCTTTGAGGCGTTCAGCCATACAACCCAATACACCAACAAGCGTTCCTGGGCGTTCATCTTTCATTTTGTCAAAGACGCGCAAACGCTTGCGAACAGTATCTTCTGCTTTTTCGCGAATAGAACAAGTGTTGATGAGAATCAAATCCGATTCTTCCATGTTTTTAGTGGGGGTATAGCCCACATCCGATAGGATAGAAGCAACAATCTCACTATCACTAAAATTCATCTGACAGCCATAGCTCTCAATGTAGAATTTTTTGTGGTGTGCGGCATTGGTCGGCATCACCTGCTCCTTAAAAAATACATCACCCTGTTTGGTTTCGTCAATGTCCTTAAGGGTTGGATTATTATTGTACATAACTATTCGTTCAACAACTGTTAGTAAAAAGAGACGCAAGATACAAAAAAATAGACAAACTGCCAAAATGGCAGCAAGGGGAAAATTAAATCTACAGAGTTAGGTAGAGGTCATCACAAAGAGGTAGTTTATACAAAAATCTTATCATTGTGTTTAACACCCGTTTTAACCAGTTTAATAGAAGAATAATTCCAGTTTATGAAATGCAAATCTATTATTGTATTTTGTCTTGTTGCATAGGCTATTCTATCTGTAGGTTCTTTTTTTTAGGCGCAAGGTTGGGGATACCTTCCATTTTTTACAGAGAAGTTGTTTAAATGATGAATATAGCATCCAAATACAATGTTTTGATTTTGTTATATTTGTTGACACAATAAAGAATTATGAGGTGTCCGATAGTTTGCTACACCACTTGGGAATTAAACGATATTATTTGTTGGAGCGTAGAGCAGATGATATTTCAACAAGTTCCTTTATTACCAAAATCATCTGGACACAAGAATATGGCTTAACAAGGTATTACACCGAAGCAGATTATTATTATGAAATTTATTTAAACTAAACTCCACCCAATAGACATTATCACGACTGGAGTTGTACAGAGACAAAAAGTAAGGTTTTTTCATCAATCAAGGCAAAAATTTAGTTCAATAGCAGTGCTATGGAATCAATTTTTAACGATGAGTGAGGGAAAAAGATGCTTTTTTCGCTACGAATTTAGTCGTGATAATGTCTAATACACTATTCATTTTTACAATAAAAACAAACAAAGATGGCAGCAAAAAAATTAAAAACAGTTCATACAGTAGTCAAAGGACTGCTATCAGCCTTGATGTTATTTTCGGCAGGGATGTATTTTTTTAATTACGAGATGATTGTAGCAGGATTTACAAAACTAGGACATCCAACGTATTTGATTTATCCATTGGCTGTTGCCAAAATACTGGGCGTAATTGCCATTTGGGCAAATCAATCAGAAATCTTAAAGCAATGGGCTTATGCAGGCTTTTTCTTTGTATCGTTATTAGCATTGACCGCGCACATACAGGTAAATGATGGAGAATGGCAACCCGCACTGGTAGGCGTTGTTTTGTCACTTTCTGTAGCTTTATTGGAGCGAAAATAATGATGAGTTGAAAGGCAAGATTGTTGAGTCATTGGGTGGTTTACATTGTTGGTGAGCTTGTCTATGACACCGCTCAATTTCATTGCTTAGAAGTTCCAAATTTCTAGGAGTTGGTACCAAAGGAACAACTTCATTATTAATAAATTTGCTTCACCAGCAAGATTTTGAACAAACTAGACAAACAACCACCAGCCCGTAATATAACTTTGAAAGGATGAAAATACGGAATATTCAATAATGGACTTTACCGTGTACTTAACTAGAAGTTTTTCTATTTAATTGGATACATTAAAAAAAGCGGTTGCCAAGTATATCTTGACAACCGCTAGTTTATTTAAAGCCTAGAACAAATCGTTCTAAAAAGGCTTGTATTTACTTAAGTACTTGAACGCGTTGTGTCCAGCTTTTTTGGGCTGTACTAACCTCAACCATGTACAAGCCATTGTTCAAGTGCGACAAGTTGAAGGTACACGTTGCTGCTCCACGTTCTAAGGCTACTGGAGTTACTTCGGCACCCAATACATTAAATACGCGAATCGTATAATCGGTATTCAAATCACGCTCAAACTTAATAGTCACTGCTCCTGTAGTTGGATTAGGGAACAAGTTGTAACGTAAAGAACCATTATCCTCTCCATTGCCAATCGTTTGGAAGGCATCTGTTGCTGTTCCATTGCCACTACCATTTGGATTAACCATCATAGTAGGGGTACAGAACGTATCTAGTGCAGACCATGCGCTAAAATTTGCAATAGGATTGCCCGTAGGACCAAACGTAGTATCACATTGTGTAAGAACATTATATTCGTAACAAGTACCTGGTGTAAATCCTTGGTAGAAGGCTGCAGTATCTACGGTGTAGAGTGATGTGTAAAACGTCGTATCATTGAAGACACGGAAACGTACACGATAGCTTATTGCACCTGGAACAGGATCCCAAGTAAATAAACCAAAGGTTGCATTCATATTCGTATAGGTATTACGAGTAGGCAAACAAGGTGTATTCGCAATAGAATCTGTACAGAAAGTAACTGGAGTAGACCAAGCCGAGAAATTGCTAGTATCGCAAATCGTACGCACATTAAAGGTGTAGCAAGTACCAGCCATTAAATTCTGCAAAACAACAGAAGGATTAACACCTACAGTCATAGTGGTATAAGCAGTACCAGGTACAGCATAACGCACTTCATATCCAAAGTTGGTTGCATTACCCACCCAAGAAAGGAACGCCAAAGTAGTAGTAGTACTATCTGCTTGTACACCAGTTGGTACAGGACAGGTTGGTACCACAATAGAATCCGTACAGAATCGTATTAATGTAGACCAAGGAGAAAAAATATTGCCAATAGGGCCAGTGCCACAAATTGTACGTACTTCAACATTGTAACAAGTATTTGCTGCTAAGTTTTGCAGTACAATTGAAGAACTATTGGTAAATAGAGTATCCGAAGCTGATGTATTAGGATTATTGTAACGTACTTCATACCCAAAGTTGGTTCCATTACTCATCCAAGAAACAACAGCAAAGTTGCTTCCAACACTATCTGTTTGCACACCCATTGGTGTAGGACAGGTTGGTACTACAATAGAATCCGTACAGAAGGTAACTGGAGTAGACCAAGGAGAAAAAATGTTGCCAATAGGGCCAGTGCCACAAATTGTACGTACTTCAACAATGTAACAAGTATTTGCTGCTAAGTTTTGTAGTACAATTGAAGAACTATTGGTAAATAGAGTATCCGAAGCTGATGTATTAGGATCATTGTAACGTACTTCATACCCAAAGTTGGTTCCATTACTCATCCAAGAAACAACAGCAAAGTTGCTTCCAACACTATCCGCTTGTACACCAGTTGGTACAGGACAGGTTGGTACTACAATAGAATCCGTACAGAAGGTCACAGGAGGAGACCAAGCCGAAATATTGCCGGTAGTACTACCATTAGGACTACAAACAGTACGAACATTAACGGTGTAACAACTTCCAGCTGCTAAATTTTGAAGTACAGTGGATGGACTTGTAGTAGGAACAACCGTAAAGGTTCCTCCAATCATTGCGTAGCGTACTTCATACCCAAAGTTGCTTACAGTGCTCATCCAAGAAACAGCAGCAGTATTGGTGGTGACGGTATCTACTTGTAATCCCATTGGAGTAGGACAAGTTGGTATTACAATTGAATCGGTGCAGAAGGTGCGTGCTGGAATTAGCCAAGGACTGAAATCGTTACTAGCAGAATCGCAAATAGTTCTGATGGAATACTCATAACAAGTACCTGGATCAAGCCCACTTAAGAATAGACTATTATCATTAGTAGAAACAACCATTAGCGCAGTCGTTCCCACTTCTCTATAGCGAATTTCATACCCTTGAGCATTGCTCATATTTGACCAATAAATCAAGTTGTACGTCTGGCCAATACTATCATTGATATTAGAAGGAAGCATACAAGGCACAATAGCTACTGTATCAGTACAGAAACTTAGGGCAGGAGTTAACCAGTCACTATAGGTATTGGTATCACACTGTGTACGGATGGAGAACTCATAACAAGTACCAGCCATCAAGTTAGAGAGAATCGCACGATTTGCAGATACAGAAGTATAAGAAAGTGCAGATGTTCCTACTTGACGGTAGCGAAGCTCATAGCCAATAGCATTTGATTGTGCCATCCAAGTGATGACGGCATCGTTTACAGAAGGCATAGAAACAATACCACTTGGCAGCGTACAGGGTACATTAGTAGTATCTGGATCTGTACAGAATTGTTGCGCAGGAATCAGCCAAGGGCTAAAGCTATTGGTGTCGCATTGTGTACGGATGGAGAACTCATAACAAGTACCAGCCATCAAGTTGCCCAAGGTCACAACACTAGAATTGCTACTAACATAAGTTAAGGTAGAAGTTCCAACTTCTCTATAACGAATTTCATAAGCAATGGCATTGTTCATAGGCATCCAGTTCAATACGGCTACATTAGTGCCTGTAGAACTAGTAATGTTAGAAGGTGTGAGGCACAAACCAGTTGAACCTGGTACACAGAAACCTAGTGCAGGAATTAACCAATCGCTATAAGTATTGGTGTCGCATTGTGTTCTAATAGAATACTCATAACAAGTATTAGCCATTAGATTGTTGATTACTGCACGGTTAGCAGGAACACTAGTGTAGAGAAGCGTAGAAGTTCCAACTTCTCGGTAGCGAAGTTCATAGCCAATAGCATTGCTGACTGCTGTCCAATTGATGACAACACCATTAGGGCTAGGAGTTGCACTAACATTAGTTGGTAGAATACAAGCCTGTGCTGGAGGATTGGTGCAGAATTGTTGAGCAGGTGTGGTCCAAGAACTAAAATTACTGGTGTCACAACCTGTACGCATGGCAAATTCGTAACAAGTACTAGCCATCAACCCACTTAGTGTTAAACTATTAGTGTTGGTAGTAGCAAAAGAGAGTGCAGACGTACCGACCTCTCTGTAACGAATTTCATAAAATTGAGCATTAGAGACCGCAGGCCAGTTCAGATTGGCAGCATTGGAAGTTGTAGTGCTGGTGATATTGCTCGGTTGGGCACAAAATCCTGATGATCCTGGTACGCAAAAAGATTGCCCTGGAGACCAAGGGCCAAGATTGATGCTATCACAAACAGTGCGCACAGCAAATTCATAACAAATGTTAGGCTGTAAATTGGTAAAAGTAAAGCTATTGGTGTTTGTAGTTGCATAGGAAAGTGCAGACGTTCCGACCTCTCTATAACGCAATTCATACTGTTGAGCAGCAGTATTAGCATCCCAACTAACGGTTGTACCATTAGGGGTTGTCATACTACTGATGTTGGTTGTTGGTGGACAGTTTTGCCCAAGACTAGTTGTGGCTGAAAGCCCCCAAATAGTGGTTAATAACAACAAATAGTTAATTAAATTCCTCATAAAAATGCTTAAATTAAATGAAGGTTAATGAAATAAAATTGTGTATAAAAGAGTGTGAGAAAATACAAATAACACCAAAAGTAATAACCTAATCTAATTCTAGAATCCTATCGTAACAGCACATTAAATAAACTCTGATAATAGCAACTTAAAAAGGAATATGGAGTACATTTCTATGTTGTATTTATCAACAGATATATCATCTGAATCGAGGATTATCAAATAGTGTGTAAATGGTTGCTGATAATATAAGAATAAAGATAGTCGGCTTTTGTGTGTTTGGGGGAGTACTTCCATTATATTAATGGTAGTAGGGAGATAAGGTAACCTTCAAAAGAGAAGAAAATGTTAAAAAAATTAAAAGTATTTAACAAATGTTATTAAGTAGGCGGTCAAAATAAATGTTAACTAAAAAAATGGAATATTTTCATTCAGGTCAAGGCGAAAAACGGAGTCTTAGCGGGCTAAGGCGAGTATTTTCAACGATGAGCTGGAGGAAAATAGCCGTTTTTTGGTAGTAG
>JBGCDW010000136.1:0-3635 GCA_045105775.1 Aureispira sp. | reverse complement strand
CAAAAAAACAAAAATACATTCCTTAAAAGCCGTCATTCGCCTTCTTAAATCGGCATTTTGGGCAGTTAAAGCCCTTTGGGCTGGTGTTGGGGGCAGCTTTACTTACTAGAGTCCATCAGAATAAGAAAAAACGGTGGTTTTGCCCCATGGGTACAGCACTAGGATAAATCCTACAAAAGCCCTATTTTTATGAAAAAATTGAACGTATGGACATCCACCTAACAGAAGCAGAAAAAATCAAGGTCTTAACCTCGGATGATATTTACAAAATCATGCAGACCATTCTATTAAGGGAACAGAAGATCGACCAAAACAAGGAACATTTTTGGATTATTGGCTTGGCCAATAACTTGAACCTTTTGTTTGTGGAATTGATCGGCTTGGGCACGGTCAATAAAGTGCTGGTGAACCCCATGGAAGTTTTTTCGTTTGCCCTCCAAAAAAGAGCCGTCAAAATTATGCTCTGCCACAACCACCCCAGCGGCGAACTCCAACCCTCCAAAGACGACAAGGACACCACCGATAGAATGATTCAGGTAGGCAAAATAGTGGGCACGCCTGTATTAGATCACTTGATTATTACCGAACGCAGCTACCTAAGTTTTAATGATGTGGGCTTGATGGAGCAACTCGAACAAAGCACGAAGTATATTCCGCCGTATCAGTTGGTAGAGAAAATTAGAAAAGAAGCGGTTGCTTTTGGTAGGAGAGAGGAAAGGGTTGAAATAGCCAAAGAGCTAAAAAGAAGGGATATGCCTCTGGAAGCGATTGCAGAAATTACGGGCTTGACGATAGAGGAAATCAAGGCGTTGCGGGTTCGGCGAAAAAAGTAAAGTTCTGTAATTATAAAATACCTTGGACTAGGATATTAAGCCATTAAATAGGTAAGATTTTTATTCAAAAGCACATTTTTGTTTCTAAGAAAGAAACTTTTTTGTTTGGTGTGCCGTATAAATAATTTAGTGTCTTTTGTTCCAATACTAAGAATGCCGTATACCCAAAAAACTAGGCCAGTTAAAAATTAAAGCAAAAAGCTTAACTTAGAATTTATTTTTGAGCTTTTATTTTATTTTTTAATCTTGTAAGGTGATAAATTACAGCTTCACAATATTCTTTATACTTAAAATATTCAGTTTCGCCATAAGTAACAGGATATTCAGCAGACCATTCTTTTAAAACAGCGTCAACTACATCCAATCTCCAAAGTCCTTTATGGTTTTTCGGATGCTTAGTCCTTATCTGATTATAAGCAAAATCAATAGCTATCCCTCTGTTTTTTTTCAACGTTTGCTCATTTAAGTTTAATATTGTCTTCAAGTCCTTATCAATAGTTCTATTATCTGAATAAATCTCACCATCTCTTTTGAATTTTATTAATCTTACTGTCCTTATATTTAGAGGGTTGACGGTTAAAGGTAGAAGTGGCTTGTTCTCGTCAGAGTCTTTGCTTTTATCACAATGAAGGAGGTGTTCTTGTGCTGATTTATCACTTCTACTCTTTTGATTTCCATTACACACACCCAGCATATTTTGATAGTCAAGGTCATGGTCTCCATGAGTATCTTGGGATAAATAATGCTCAATTTCAGTTTTGGGTTTGCTCAAAGCAACATCTCTATCCATACTTATGCGTTTCATACAATAAGCACAAATAGCTCGTTGTTCTATGATAAGTTGAAGTCTTATGTCAGCTTTATTTCCAAAACCATTATAACTGGCCTTATCTGTAGTTTCCCGATATTCTTTAAGTGATGTAGGTTCAGCTCCTTTGATGATATGTTTCATTTTAACCTCTCTATTTATTGAACACCAAATTCCATTTCAAAATGAAGTTTTGCTTTTAAAACTTTGGAATCATTATCGCCATAGGTTTTAATTAATTTCTGAAGCAATTCTTTGATTTTTTTTTGGTCTGGTCGATCTTCTTCGAGCAAGGTATAAAATTCACTAAAGTTGGCCTTATCCTCTTCTGGACGCTCTGGTATCGCATAGATCTCCCAAAGTATGGAGTTGCTATCTCTTCCTTTTGTTAAGGATGGAATTTCATGGACTTTATAATCAACAATCCCAAAGGTTCTACGCTGCTTGACCCCACTCAAAACTTGTGGAGAATGTGTTGAAAAAATAAATTGAATATTAGGAAATACTTTGGTAAGAGCTGATATAATATTACGTTGCCATGCTGGATGAAGGTGTAGCTCAACTTCATCAATAATAACAACCCCACCGCCTGCAAGAATTCCTCTGCCTCTTTCTGTTGGATTGGCAATACTTAATCTTCTGGCAATATCACACACAATCACTAAAACCATCTTTTCACCATCCGACATTTTATTAAGTTTGATGACCTTTCCATTTTTCTTTAAACTTAATTCTGGGTCCTTTACTGCATTCCACCTTGTAACTTCTGGACTATCATCATAGAACAAATCTAAATGGCTATACGTTATTCGATTACTCCCCATTGCATTAAAAAAGAGTTCAATAGCTTCTTCAACAACTTCTAATGCTCTACTTCTAAAACTATTTTCTTGTTTTAGCCGTACTTGATTTTCATAGTTTTTTTCACTTAGAAACCAACTTTCGAAGCTTTCAAAACTGCTTATCTCTTGTTTGATGGCTTCCTCAAAAAGAATATCCACCCTATCTTTAGCTTGTCTGCCTGTTTTAGCTTTTTTAGCTCCTTTCATCATTCTATGAGCATGATAAAAAGCAATCACAGGTAAAGTATACTCCTTATTACGTCTTACTCTCTCTCTAATTTGAGAAAGCGCAGTATTAGATACATCATAATTTTTGGGAACTAAACGTCCACTAGTAGTTCTTTTTTCTCCATATTCTACCGACCACCCAAGAGGTTGAGTTTGCTCTTCAAACTCAACCGATACTTCACTATTGAAGGTTTCTGATTCATCATTTATGTCATCTTCGTCAAAATAATTTTGATAGGTTCTATCTGAACTAACTCTACTGATAAAGTAAGATAACATTCCCCCAATTAAATCCAATATAGTCGATTTGCCAGCTCCATTAATCCCCACAAAGACATTAACATCTGGATTTAAATTTATAGTTGTTCTTTTTTTGAAACCCCTAAAGCCTTCAAAAGAGAATTTTAATATTTTCATTTCTATAATTTTTCTGTTGAACTTCAAAAATACAACAAATAGTGCATTGAAAAAATTCTAGTGAAGTATCTCCATATTTGAGCCGTGTTTTTCCCTTGCATCTTGTTTGGGCAAAGCATTCTCCTACACTGCGGTGTACCCCATCAACTAGAACCAGTTGCTACCCAAATGGAAATTCTACAGAGATGAATTAAATAGATTGCCGTTTCGATATACTGATTGGAAATATTAAATTAAAATAATTGCCCATAAGCCCAAGATAGTTGTAGTGCATTTTATTAAAAATTGTCCAAAAAAATTGGAAAGAAGAAATAGTTGTTTCGTTTATTTCGTTTATATTGGTGTAAGCAAACCAATAGAAGAGAGATATGAACTTATCAAAAACAAACAAGCCCTCTAAGGAAGAGCAAAGAGTTGCTTTACAAGCTTATACTGCCTTGGCAGAGGCCTTGGAGCAAGTACAAGACCCCAATCCTGAAATAGAAATAGAAGAAACACCAAACAAAA
>JBGCDW010000135.1:0-3942 GCA_045105775.1 Aureispira sp. | reverse complement strand
CAGATCCGACCATTACAGTAGGTGTTTCTGCAAGTTTGATAGTAGGAGCTAGTGTAGAGGTGGGTAAAAATCCAAAAAAGCACTCTTTAGAAATAGAATTGGTGATAGAAAGCGCGTATGATGAAAACAATAATCAGTTTACGGTTCAATTTAGCCGTATTAATCGAGATTTAATGGATCACAGTCGTCCTCGTATTACCAACAACATGACCATTCCAACCACTGAAAGTCTAGAATTGGAGGTGTATAAATAAAGCGTGTTTGGTAAGACATCAAACAATATTATCTCAAGCTAATCAAACAAAGTTGTTTAAATTCCTGTATCTTTGACGTGCTGTTATACTTAAAACATACAGCTCATTTGATAAAACAATCGTTTTTTTACCAACAATGCTTTTTCCATTATGAAAATCAAAGCCAGTAGTATACAGAACCTAACGGATGCACGCTATTTTGCAGCTTGGCAGGTAGAATGGTTGGGTTTTTCGTTAGAATTGGGCCACTCCAATTACACGCGTCCACAAGATGTCAAAGAAATTAAGGACTGGCTGGTTGGCCCCAAGATTGTCGGTGAATTTGGCCTGGCACAATCCTTAGAGGAAATACAAGGTGCGGTGGAGTTGTTGAACTTGGATGCCGTGCAGGTAGGCCCTTATGTGGATGCACAATTATTGCAAGATCTAAGCAATATGACCGTATTGCAAGAGTGGATTTTGGAAGATTGGGATGGTTTAAACGCCTTTGAACAACACTGCCAAAAGACCGCCGACTGGGTGGCTTATTACTATCTCAATTTAGAGAAAAATGGCCTCAGTTGGACTGCTTTGAAAGCGCACAGTACGGCTCTAGCACAGCTCCAAGCACTCTGTGAGGAATATCCTATTTTGATTAGTTTGCGCTGTGCTCCTGAAGATTTAGAAGCATTTGTTACCCAAGTACAGCCTCATGGATTGAGTTTTGAAGGGGGCGAAGAAGAGCGTGTAGGGGTAAAATCATTTGATGATTTGGATGCCTTTTTTGAAACTTTAGAAGAGCTGGATCTCATTGATTATTAGTGTAGCATTCCTTTTATATGCACCATTTTACTAGAACATTGCGCTACTTGCGCTATTATCGGGGTTATGCGGTTTTAAATGTTATTTTTAATATTTTGGCGGCCTTATTTACTATTGCTTCTTTCTTAGTACTCAAGCCGTTTTTAGACATTTTGTTTTCTGCCGAAACCTTGCTGTCTACGCCGCCTAGTCCAAATATGGCTTGGCTCGATTATGCCAAAGCTTCCTTCAATTATCAACTGGAACAATACATCATTCAATCTGGGAAACAAGCGGGATTGGTGCTTGTAGCAGGTATTGTTTTGATTACCTTTTTGCTCAAAAACCTATTTCGCTATTTGGCATTGTATGTCATTTCGCCTGTGCGTTATGGCGTAGAAGAACGCATCCGTCAAGGGGTGTTTGAGCGTTTGTTGCAGTTGCCTCTCGCCTATTTTTCAGAAGAGCGCAAGGGCGATTTAATGTCGCGCATCACCATTGATGTACAAGAAATTCAATGGTCGGTTTTGCAATCTATAGAAACCGTGGTGCGTTCCCCTATTACCATTTTGGGTTCTTTGGGAGTGATGCTTTATATCAGTCCCTTGCTCACAGGTTTTTCTTTTGTTCTTATTCTATTTGTAGGGCTTATCATTGGAGGCGTTGCCCGTACGCTCAAACGTCAATCGGGGGAAGCGCAAAACTCTCAAGGGCGTTTGCTTTCAATTTTGGATGAAGCCTTGGGGGGCTTACGTATTGTCCGTGCTTTTAATGCCGAAGCTTACCAGAATCAGTTGTTTGGACAAGAAAACAATTATTATCAACAAACCATGACGAGTATCATGCGCCGAAAAGATTTATCGTCTCCTCTCACCGAGTTCTTAGGGGTTGGCGTGGTGGTTTTGCTCTTGTTATTTGGAGGATCGTTGGTATTTCAAGGCGAATTTGCCGCCTCTACCTTTGTGGTTTTTATTACCATGTTTTACAATATTATTGACCCTGCCAAGTCTTTTTCTGGTGCTTATTATGCGATTCAAAAAGGCAGTGCAGCCATTGAGCGCATTGAGGAAATTCTAAACACCCCCATTACCACTACAGAAATTGACCAACCGCTACCCATCACTACCATACAGCAGGGCATTCGTTTGGAGGGCGTTTCTTTTTCTTATAATAATGAAACAACCGTACTGAATAACCTTACATTAGACATCCCCAAAGGCAGCTCTGTTGCTTTGGTGGGGGCATCTGGTGCTGGCAAATCTACCCTCATTGATTTATTGCCACGTTTTTATGAAGTGGAACAAGGCGAAATTCTCATAGATGGCATCAATATTAATCAATATGCCCTGCAAGATTTGAGAAATTTAATGGCATTAGTTTCCCAAGAGGCTGTTTTGTTTAACGATACCGTTTATAATAATTTGGTGTTTGGGCTGTCCAATATCTCCTTAGAAGCCGTACAGGCGGCTGCCAAAGTAGCCCATGCCCATGAATTCATTGAACAATTGCCCAATGGCTACCAAAGCACCATAGGCGATCGCGGCAGCAAGCTCAGTGGTGGCCAGCGTCAACGCCTTACGCTTGCACGTGCTATATTGCGGAATCCCCCACTCTTGATTCTAGACGAGGCCACCTCCGCTTTAGATGCTGTTTCTGAACGACTTATCCAAGAGGCATTGGTCAAAGTATTGGCCAATCGTACTTCTATCATCATTGCCCACCGCCTTTCGACCATCCAACATGCCGATAAAATTGTGGTCTTACAAGAGGGACGCATTGTAGAACAAGGAAACCACCAAGAATTACTAGCATTAAAAGGCATTTATCACAAATTAGTTGCCCTACAAAGTTTGTAATACCATTCTTACTTCCCCAAAAAAGTAGTACCTTTGCAGGGTGAGAGATTACTACTATACTTTAGGTGTGAACCATTCAGCAAGCTTATCAGAGATTCAACAAGCTTACAAAAAGTTGTCATTAAAATTTCATCCAGAAAAAAATGGCAATGATCCTTTTTATACTTTACATTATGAAAAGGTAAAAGAAGCGTATGAAATCCTAAGCGATGATCACCGACGGTTTCGCTATGACAAAGCCATAGAAAAACAACGAGCAACCGAGCGTAAAGACAACTCCAATGCTCCACCTCCTACTATAGCAGCGTTTTTTGCTTCTAAAAACAGTGTTAAAAAAGGCGACATTATTACCATTTCTTGGGAAGTGTTTAACGCAGAAAAAATTCGGATCAACCTAATAGGAGAAGTAGCCTCTAATGGTACCCAAACTATACGTCTGACGGTGCCTGCAGCACATGAACCGTATCTTTATGTGGAATTGGAAGCCAGCAATACCAGCAGTATACAAAGTAGTCGTAAACGTTTATCACTTAAAAACACGGCTTACAATGCGGGTTTAGCCACTAGCAAACTACCCTCTTCTGCCTCCGATCATCAACACAGAGAAGCCATAGAACCAGCAGCACAAGTGATAGAAAATACTCCCACAGAAGAGAAAAGAGCTGCTAGGGCAACAAAAAAAAGCAAGAAACGTATACCTAAAAAGGTTACTTCTATGCCAAATTTAGACCAACAACGCAATGCATGGGCTGCTTATATACTAGTAGTACTTCTGTTTTTTATGATTGCGGTTATGCTGTATACTATTTTTCTTATTAATCCTGTGTTTTAGGTAATAGTGCATCAAATTGTTGATCGAGCATACTATAACTATTTAGAATAATTTACTGAGTAGAAATACATACAGGTTGTGAAGTTGTTTAAAAATGGAATAGCGTTGATAATGAGTGATAATTTGATTCTAACCGAGCTTGCGAGCTCACGAAGTAATCAAGGCACTCGCAAAGCGATCTGCGTGGGTTGTACCTAAAAGGTACAAAAGCCCTAGCATA
>JBGCDW010000134.1:0-3513 GCA_045105775.1 Aureispira sp. | reverse complement strand
TTC
The DNA here is from genome assembly GCA_045105775.1 of Aureispira sp. Lineage (GTDB taxonomy): Bacteria > Bacteroidota > Bacteroidia > Chitinophagales > Saprospiraceae > Aureispira. The sequence goes on along the minus strand of JBGCDW010000134.1, from coordinate 3,510 downwards.
TCAATCAAGCCATCATGCGTGCCGCGCTCTACAATATGCCCTTGTTCGACCACTAATATCTGGTCAGCTTGGCGAATGGTGCTCAATCGGTGTGCGATGACAAAAGTCGTTCTATGCTGCATAAGCACATCCAAACTTTTTTGAATCAAGACTTCACTTTGGGTGTCCAAATTAGAGGTGGCCTCATCTAGAATGATAATTTGAGGGTCGGCCAATAAGGCACGGGCTATAGAAATACGCTGTTTTTGTCCACCCGATAGTTTCACACCGCGCTCACCAATGACTGTTTCCAAACCATCTTCAAAACGGTCGGTAAATTCATTGACATAAGCATTTTTAACAGCCGCCAACAAATCCTCCTCACTGGCATTGGGCCTCGGAAAAAGAATATTCTCCCGAATTGTACCCTCAAACAAAAAATCATCTTGCAAAACCACGCCCAAATGTTGGCGGTAACTACGCAAATTTACTTTTGATAGATCCTTGTCATCAATACTAACCACGCCCTCTTGTGGCATTAAAAACGAAGCGGCCAAACTGGCAATAGTTGACTTGCCCGAACCCGAAGAACCCACCAAGGCGGTCACGGAACCCGCAGGTGCTTCAAAACTAACGCCGTGCAAGACCTCTTTTTCTTCTTCGTAAGCAAAATGCACGTTGTCAAATACAATATCTCCTTTGATGGTGGGTGTGCTTAGGGTGCGTACGGTTGGGGCGTTCTCTTCGGGCATTTGCATAATTTCTTCTGTACGATCTAGTCCTGCTAGTGCCTCGGTAAGTTGGCTGCCAATATTGCTCATTTGTACAATCGGTGCAATCATTAAACCCAAATAAAGCGTAAACGATAAAAAGTCGCCAAAGGTCATCTCCCCCTGAATCATCAAGTAGCCCCCAATACCCATAATGCCTGCACTAGCCAATCCCAATAAGAAAGTAGAAGAACTAGTGACCAGCGCAGAGGAAGTCATACTTTTTTTGATGTTCTCAAACAAACGTTCTACCCCTTCTTCAAATATTTTATTTTCTTGTTCCTCGGCATTAAACCCCTTGATGACACGAACGCCATTTAATGATTCTACCAATCGGCCTGTAACCGCAGCATTAATTTGTCCGCGCACTCTAAAAATAGGGCGGATATAGCCAAAAGCTTTGAGGGCAATAAAGGCAAAAATGCTAATAGGAATGAGTACAAACACCGTCATGGTGACATTGATATTCAATAACAAAAAGAAGGAGATAATAGCCGTAAAACTACCGCCAACTAGTTGCACCAATCCCGTTCCTACCAAATTACGTACGCCTTCTACATCGCGCATAATACGCGAGACCAAAGCACCCGACTTGGTGTTATCAAAAAAGCTAATGGGGAGCGAAAGCACTTTCTTTTGTACTCTAGCCCTGAACTTAGCAATCAGGTGTTGGGCTTCTATACTCAGTATTCTGGTCAGCAAAAAGGAAGTAATGGCTTGTACCGTGATGGCGGCCACCACACTCATCAATAACCATTGCAAAGCTTGGATATTTTTTTCTAGGATAACGGTATCCATGAGGTATTTGCTGGCCCAAGGAAGCACCAAACTCGCTAGGCGACTGATAATAATTAAGACCAAACCAAGGCCAATAGTTTTGCGACGAGGCCATACAATGGTAGCCAATGCCCAGCGTAAACTGACATTTTTTCTTTCACTCATGTTGATTGTTTTTTGATAGCATAAATTTATTCTTCACGAATAATTTGGTCGATTTTGGCCGCACGTTGTGCTGGGATCCAAGCTGCTACAGTCCCAATACCCAATACAGTGGCAATAATCAAAATAAAATCATTCCAGCGCATTTCGACAGGATACGCATCAATAATAAATTCTCCCGACCCACTGAGTCGTACAAAACCATATTCTTGTTGTAATACACATAAAATAACAGCCATAATACAGCCTACGAGTAATCCAATAAAAGAAAGTAAGAAGCCTTCGGCCAAGAAAATACGACGAACGAGTTGGTCGGTGCCCCCCAAGGCTTTGAGTGTGGCAATATCTTTTTTCTTATCCAATACCAACATCCACAAAGCACCCACCATATTAAAAGCCACTAAGACCAATGTAAAGGCAAAGATGAGATAGGCCACATATTTTTCTAGTTGTGTAATGTTGTACAATGCCTCATCTTGTTGGTAACGATTCTTAACAACAAAATCATCACCTAGCAATTCCTTGATGGCAGTAAGGGTTTGATGGTTGTTTTTTTGGGGATCTAGACGCAGCTCTAATGCCGATATTTCTCCGTTTTTGTAGGAGGTTAAATCTTGTACAAAGGGTAAATTGGTAATGGTGTAATTGTCGTATTCAGATTGCTGTATGGCATAAATAGCAGCAGGATACACTTGCCGTTTTTTGAAGGGTTTCTTGGTGGGATTGGTAGAGGCTTTACCTGTACGTTTGGGCATGTACACGATCATGGGTTTGTTAAAAACTTGCCCCACATGAATATCTAAGGTGTACTCTAATGCTGCTCCTATGATGGCAAAATGTGTCTGTGTAGTGGCTTCGTAGACACGGTATTTTTGGTTGCTTTTGAGACAGGTATCTATTGCCGTTACTTGTTGGTAATATTCATCTACGCCTTTGATATGACCAATATTTTGAACACCCTCATATTCAAACAAAGCAATTTCCTCTAGGGTTTTGGATACGGCCAATACCCCATCTATATTTTGAAGTCGATAGAGCGTGCTGTCATCGGGCACAAAGACCTTGCCCGCACTAGCCGTAATTTGGACATCGGGTTTGAAACTACCAATCAGGCCACTCAAAAAGCCTTCAAAGCCATTGAAGACAGAAAGAATAATAATGAGGGCCATGCTCCCTATCGCAATCCCAAGTACAGCAATACCCGAAATAATATTAATGGCATTGGTTGATTTCTTGGAAAAGATATAACGACGAGCAAATTTGAAGGGTAGGTTCATTGCTAGAATATTAGCGACTTTAAAGATTATTCTTCCTCCTCGGAGGATGCTTGTTGTTGTTCCAGTTCTTGGAGTTTTTTACGTGCCTCCAAAGTCTCTTTCATAGAGCGATGTTTGGTGTTTTGTTCAGAATTGAGGCGCGAGAATAAATTATCAATATGATCTACCTCATCTAAAGTATCGTCAATAAAAAATTTGATGACAGGAATTCTACGCACTTGTTTGCGAATGCGTTTTCCCAATTGCCCTCTAAGGTAAGAAAGATTTTCCCATAGTTCTTTGACAACCTCTTGCTTGTAGGGGACATTGTAAACACTAACATAGATGTAAGCAATCCCCAAATCAGAACTCATACGCACATTGGTAACGGTTACTAGGGGTTCACTGCCATAAATAAACGAACCTTCCGTTTGTAAGATTACGCTAAATTCTTGTTGTATTAAATTGCCAACTTGACGTTGTTTTTTTGTTTGTTCCAAAGTATATTAATATTTGTTAAAGAAAAACTTTATGGAATAGGTTACTCCTTAATTATTAGAATTAGT
>JBGCDW010000133.1:0-14296 GCA_045105775.1 Aureispira sp. | reverse complement strand
GGTTAATAACCATCAGGTGAGTTTGTGGGACGAAGATGAGGCGGCCTATGCAGGTTTTGCCCAGCAAATGGTGACTACAGGCGATTGGGTCAACCCCAATTATCCACAATCGGTCATTCATCGCAAGACACCCTTGCATTTTTGGGCTATAGGCGGCAGTTATCAAGTATTTGGGCAGAACGAATTTGCGGTGCGTTTTAGTAGTGCATTGGCTATTTTATTGACCTGTTTGCTGGTGTATTTGGGTACACGCAATTGGTTGGGGCAGACCGTGGCAGAGCGTGCAGCCGTGATTTTGGCGACTACTATTCAATTGCCCTTGATGGGCAAAATAGCCTTTACGGATGCCACTTTGCTGTTGTTTGAAACGGCGGCTATGATTGGACTTGTGCGTTATTTGTACCAGCCCCATTGGCGTTGGAACGTGTTGCTCTGGGGCAGCATGGCCTTGGGAATATTGACTAAAGGGCCACCAATTGTAGTATTGGTAGGAGGCGTGTGGTTGCTGTTGGCAATATTCCATCCTCAACGCAAAAATTTGATAGGAACGCATCCGTGGTTGTGGGGCTGGTTGGCCTTGCTCCCTTTTGCTTATTGGGCATATTTGTCCTACCAACAAGATTATGCCCTTTGGAGCAGCAGTAATAGTGGTTTGCCTTTTGCAGAGTGGTGGAATCAAGTAGCCTCTGATGGGCGAAAGATTTATTTGTTGCCGTTTTTGTGGGATTGGTATGTGCTCAAACGAGTGGGGGGAGCCGTATTGGGGCAGACTGGATTTCCTGGCTATCATTTGGTGATGTTGACCGTGGCTTTTTTGACGTGGTTGCCATTCTGGCCCAGTACTTTGAAGGCATTGGGAAAAAGAATGATTAGCAAAGGATCGAGCGAAACCTTGGTATTGGTGTTGTGGCTGGTCATGGGCTGGTTTTTCTGGGAATTGATGAGCAGTAAATTGCCCTCGTATGCACTAGCAGCACAGCCCGCTTTGGCCTTATTAATGGCCTTGCAATTATCAAAAATAGAAGAAACAGTAGATTTACCCCAATTGGTACGGGTAGGATTGTGGGTATACAGTGGGTTGTTTTTGGTGGTGATAGTCGGCCTGCCCATAGGCGGTTATTATGTGTTTGGTAGCACTGCCTTGGGCTACTTAATACCAATGGTGGCAGTTTTGTTGGGAATATTAATCCAGCTTTGGCGTTCTGAGAAGAGCTTAAACAATATTTATCAGTATTTGGCTGTATTTGGAGGGAGTTTTATGCTAGGGCTTTGGCTCTGTGTGGCTCCTTTGATCGAGCAATCACCCATCAAGTCCTTTGATAATATCATTGCCAAGGCTGCCCAGCAAGTATCGGAGCCAAACGAGGCTCAATTGGTGTTGACAGGCTTAGATTTGAAGCAATTTAAGATTAGCTTGGTTTTTTATGCCCAAAAAACTTTTGGAAAATACCAAACGGCCAGTCCGTTAGAAGCGTTTCAAGCCTTGCAATCGGAGCAAGCGGTGGTGCTGGTAGTGGGCACAGTAGGAATAGACGAATTAAAAGGCTTGTTTACAGCCGCCAATTTACCGTTTGAGGCCATAAAGATAGCCCATCAATCTACAGATGACCAATTGCGCCCACACGATTATTGGATTGTTAGCAATCAATAAGTTAAGCCTGTTGTTGTTCCATCCACAATAAGGCAGCCGTTAAATCCGTAGGGGTATCAATGCTAGGGGCTTCCAGATTTGTTTCCAAAAGGCGTATGGTTTTGTGTTCTTCCAGCCAAGCCAATTGTTCCAATACCTCCAATTGCTCCAAGCGTCCTTCTTGCATAAAGGTGTATTGTTGGGTAATAAAGGAGCGGCTAAAACCGTATAAGCCAATATGTTTGTAAAAATGTTTTTGGGCCAATGCCTGCGCTAATTCCTGATCGCGTACATAAGGGATAGGCGTTCTACTAAAATACAAGGCATTTCTGATTCCTTTTTTGATTTCTTTGGTAAATACCACTTTCACCACATTAGGGTTATTTAATTCCTCCAATTGGTAAATGGGTTTCATAAGGGTAGCAATAGGCGTATTCGGCAGCTCAAAAGCGCGTAGTACCTTGTTGATTTGCTCAGGAGCAATAAAAGGCTCATCTCCCTGAATATTAACCAAGATGTCATATTTCATAGCCTGACCAAAAAAGGCAGCAATACAGCGAGCTGTACCATTATTATGCGTGCCTGTCATAATAGCATTGCCTCCAAAAGATAGCACTACATCATAGATTCTTTGGTCATCCGTTGCCACCAATACATCATCCAAATTAGACTGAATCGCTTGTTCATAGACGCGTTGTACCATAGGTTTGCCCGCAATATCAGCAAGAGGTTTGCCAGGGAAACGAGTAGAAGCATAACGCGAAGGAATAATACCTATAGATTTCATAATTTGAAGATATATAAAATTTGAACAATTATAAACAAAATCAAGAAAAATAATAAATTACGTTAGAATTAAATTTTACTCCGTCAGTGTTTTATTGAATTGCAGTAAGGGGAATAATGAAAATGTTGACCTATAGCTGCTCCGATACGATGCTGGGATGCCAATGTACGACTTGCCAAGATATTTTAATAGACTGTTGGTTGAATTTTGTCTTTTTAGTGGAGTTGCAAACGTTTTTAGTAAGATCAATTGCGATGGTATATCCTTGAGTAAAGCATTTTTTGGGATAAAAAAATAGATCTTCTTTGATTAGAACAATCAAAATTTTTCTAATTGCTTTCAAAGCTTGAATAGTTGTTGTAATAGATGGATATTGTAAGGACTAAGAAATATTAAAAGAACACCAGCAATTAATAGATATAAAATGGCATTGAGAAAAATTAATGGACATGGGCATTTATTGCCAGAACCGCATCAAATCCCAATGTTTATGAAGAAAAAAGAACTCTTTTGGATTGATGCAGATAAGAAGTTTATGCGCCAAAAAAATTGGTCAAGACCCATTACAGCACCCAGTTTCTTTTTGGAAGAAAAACGCGCTTGGATGCAAACCAATGGAATAGAACATGCGGTGATTCTTAATTTATCTCAATTGTATGGCAATGGAATGTCGCGTGCTGATGCACGAGCAGCACTACAGTTTCAAAATGATTTTAATGCCTCTGTGCAGGCCAAGTATCCCAAAGAATTTACAACAGGGTTTGTGGTGCAACCGCGTTATATAGAGGACGCACTTCGAGAAATAGAGCGTTGTGTAGAGCAACACCAACTGCAATTGTTGTGTTTGCCTACGCACTTTTTGAACGCAGCAGAGCAATGGACTTCAGTGGCAGATCCAGCCGTAGATCCTATTTATGAATTGGCCAACAATTATGGATTGGCTATTGAAATTCATCCTTATGATGGTCAAAAAATGATTGCGTTGCAAGATCAATACTGGCGTTTTCATTTGGTGTGGATGATGGCACAAACTGCGGATACACTGCATCTGTATACCTTGTTGGATATTCCGAGACGCTTTCCAAATATTAGAACTTGTTTTGCACATGGCTGTATGTTGGGGCAAGCTAATTTTGGCAGACGTATGCAAGGCTATCAAGGCCGCCCAGATTTGTTTGAAGGAGCCACTTCACCGCAAACAAGCTTGGGGCATCCCAATTTGTTTTTTGATACTTTGGTGCATGATGTAGATACCTTTGCCCTGTTGTTAAAACGTTGTGGTGCCAATCAAATTATTGCAGGCTTGGATGATCCTTACCCATTGGGGGAAATGGAAAATGTGCCAGATTCTTACCCAGGAAAAGTACTGGATGATGCCCTAGCTGCTCAATTGATTGACCAAGAGCAGCAACAAGCAATTTGGTGTGCTAATATTTGGCGTTGGTTGGGCAAGGAAGACCCTGCTATAGATAACTAATAACTTGTTACAAGACTGTTAAAAATAATAGCTCTACTTCCAATAGGCTTGATATAATGCTATGTGTTTTTTATATTTACAAAGAACTTTGAAATTCAAAGTAAAATAAATAAACTACTTAAAACACCTTATTATGATAAAGACTTGGAAGCGCATCGGTATAAATCCACAAGAGGGATTGTTTGTATTGGTATTGAGTACGCTAGTTTTATTTAATTTTAGCCTAACTGCTTTACGAATATACCATAGCCAACAATTGCATTTTTTATTTTTAGTTTGGAATTTATTTTTAGCACTCTTACCTTGGGTGGGGGCGAAGGTGGCACAATATCTACAGCAAAAAGAAAAGAGTAAGAGCTTAGTGTTTTTATGTTTGGGTTTGACCATTGCTTTTTTGCCTAATGCGCCTTATTTATTGACCGATTTGTACCACTTGAGATGGACGAATTCTTATCATTTAATGTGGTTGGATATATTGATGATTGTGGCTTATGCCACTACAGGGTTGGTGGGGTTTTATGCCACTTTGTTTGTATTAGAACAAATACTAGAGCAGTATTGGGGGCAAATTTGGACGGCAGTATTTTTGGTGGTATTGTTTTTTTTAAATGGCTTTGGCGTGTATTTAGGGCGTTTTTTGCGTTTTAATAGCTGGGATATTCTCACAGAACCTTGGGGGTTATTTCAAATGATTGCCGAACGCTTTGTACATCCTATGGCACACCCCCGAACTTGGGGCGTAACGTTGGGCTACGGGATGTTGTTTTTACTAGGGTTTTATGGGTTAAAATTATGGAAGTATTCCTTGTTGAAATTTCAAAAGGTGGATTAAATCGTATTGTATGTTAGCACTAAATGCCTTACAAATTGGACATCAAAGGGCACTCAATACCAAACCGCTACAAGCCAGTTTTGAAGTCGGGCAGTTGGTGGTCTTGTTGGGGCGAAATGGTTGTGGCAAAACCACCTTATTGCGTACTTTGGGGCGATGGCTTCCGCCTCAGGCGGGGCAAGTTTTGTGGCAAAATCAGCCCCTTTCTAGTTATTCTGCCAAAGCTTTTGCCAAAGAATTGAGCATTGTAACAACCGAACGTGTACAAACCCCTTATTTAACTGTGTATAATTTACTGGCATTGGGGCGACAACCTTATTTGGGTTTTTGGGGCAAATTGGGTGCGGAAGATCATACGGTTATTAAGAAAATACTGCATGATTTGGGAATCGATCATCTCAAAGATAAGTATTTGGCAGATTGTAGTGATGGAGAGCAACAATTGGTTTTGTTGGGCAGAGCACTGGCACAGGATACGGCTATCATTTTATTGGATGAAGCTACTGCACATTTGGATTTTGTCAATCGCATCAAAATTTTTCAAACCCTTCAACAATTGGCTATAGAACAACAAAAATTGTTATTTTTGGCTACACATGAATTAGAAATAGCTCTAAAATTTGCACATCAAGTGATTTTGTTTGAACCTCAGGCTTGGAAGGTGGCAACGCCTGCTGTTTTATTAGAACAAAAAGCCTTGCAACGCGTATTCAAAACAGAGGGCTTGAATTATCAATTGAGCTTATAAATTACGACTATAATAGGCAATATGCAACTATATTTGGAACAACCAGAAACGGCTCAATTTTGCGAAATACTCTATAAAGGAACGACTGTTGTAAAAAAAGAAGGAGAGATAGGTACTAAAGGGAAAGAACAACAACAGATGTATCAGAGTTATGATGCGGCTTTTGAAGGGTGGCGTACTACAGCTTTAGCCAAGCTAGAGGAAGGTTATCGCGATCCCAAAAAGCGAGCCACCAAGGAACAATTGGACCGTGGCATTTATCAGCAATACCTTCAACAACAGCAAGAAACGCAAGCCATTCAATGGTTGGGGTATTATGGTTATTTGGAGGATGCCACACTCGAAAATCAGTTGGTGGATTATTATGTAGCGCGTAATAATTATGCAGCAGCCGAGAAGTACATTTTAGGCAATTTGCAAAACAGTAAAAACCCTAATGTTATAATACGCCAAATTCGTTATCTAACGGTTATAAATCCCATGCTCAGTCGTTTTATGTTGGGAAATCTACCCTTAGAGATCACCGCCCCAGATCCTATTGTTTATTACAAAGAATTGGCACAAGCACAGGCCCGACTTGGTTTTTTTGATACTTTATCAACCCAATTGCGCATTATCAAAGGAAATACGACCCAATTTACCTACCTCTTGCATTTGCTAGATCCTCCACATCCCCAAAACAGCCAGCAACTAGTGGCTTTGCAAAAAGCACAAGCTTTATTAAATAATTGGCAAAGCAACAGCCCCAATCAGCGCACGGCTTATCAACAATTGATTGCGGCAGCCCAACGCATTGGACAAATAGAGATTGCCACCGAATTGCAAACTGTTCTTGAAACGCTTCCAGAAGAAGAATAGCGTCTGCTTAGGAGGTTGATGGGTTCAAAAGATAGCTTAGTGATGTTGTATGTGCAAATGCTGTGGATGCGGCTTATTTTGTGCTACTTTTTAGAATGGAGCATCTCTTTGTTTTGTGTGCGGTTGTCATTCATTAACACTTTTTGGCCATTGGGCAATTCGTATAAAAATAAAGCAGCATTCGTTCAACTGTTCTACTCCTAAAAAGTTACTTTTGCGCTATTACGAAAAGTCACTAAAACACCAATTCATGAACAGGCCAATGGAAACCCTAAAATGGGTATTGTTAGTAATTACGCTATGTTATCTACCCATATTACACGCCCAAATTGATTTATCTATTCTCAACCCAAACATCACGGCGACTTCTATTCCTGCTGGCAAGTTGGAAACTGTAGGTTGCCAGCTGCGAAATTCAGGTAGTAGTATTTCTCCAAATCTAAATATTGTACATTATTATTTGTCCAAAGATGCCTTGCTCGATAGCTCGGATGTTAGTCTTGGTTCTCGATCAGCAAGTTGGATTGCAGCAAATTGGTCAGTCAATATAACGCAGAATATCACGATCCCTGCAAGCACAGATACAGGAAGTTATTTTATTTTGTTGATCGCAGATGAGAATAATTTTATTACAGAAACAGATGAAACGAACAATACCGCCCTATTGGCCATCACGATTACGCCTACACGACCTGATTTTAGGGTGTTTGGAGGGGATGTCAATCCAAATTTGATCTTGCCCAACACCAGTACTGTTGTGAATTATACCATTGTAAATGATGGAGTAATGTCTGATTCTATAGAAGTAGGGTTTTATTTATCGACAGATAATATATTTAGTGCCAATGATGTGTTGGTGGGCACTACTCAATTGGATAGCTTGGTACAAAATGGGGTTGTGCGCGACACGGCCACGATAACCATTCCAGCAGGGACAGCAGCAACGAACTATGTTGTTTTGATGTATGTAGATCATTTAAATGCTCAACCCGAATTGTACGAAACCAACAATATTACCAATGATATTTTATTTGTAACTCTTAGCCTGCCTGACTTGGATATACGAAATACTTCATTGAATTTGGATACCGTAGTCGCAGGGTATTCTATAGTAGTGTCCAACTTTGTGGATAATAATGGAGGGTTTACCTACTCATCTAGTAGAACAGGGCATTATTTATCTACTGATACTATATTGGACAATAGTGATGTGTTTTTGCAAGATGTATTTATTTCTAATATGTCTGCCAATAGTTCAAGATCAACCAGTATTGGGGTCTTCATCCCAACGGGAACAATTCCTGGGAATTATTACCTTATTTCTAGTGCCGATTATCAGCAAACAATATCAGAAAGCAATGAAAACAATAACGATTTTTTTGTTCCACTCACAGTACTGGCACCAGTACCTGATTTGTTTGTTTCCAGTTTTTCTACCTTTCCCTATGCGGCCATGCCTGGGGATAATATTACCATTCGAAGTACCCTTAGAAATATAGGTTCAATTGCTAGTCCTGCAGCTACTGTCAAGTATTACTGGTCTACAAATAGTAGTTACGATAATACAGCCATATTGATTGATTCTATTACAATTCCTACTTTGGGGGCTTTTCAAGATCATACATATAATTTTAATTATACCTTGCCTTCTAACTGGGGTTTTGGAGGCTATTATCTTATTGCCTACATTGATCAGGACAATAGTATAGCAGAATTTTCAGAAACGAACAACACCAGAACTACAGGCATAACAGCAGTGGGAACAGGGCCACCCGACTTAACGATTGGATCCATACAGGCCAATGCTACCACAGCCATTCCGTTGGGCGAGGTAGAATTTGATACAGAAGTACGCAATTTGGGGCAAAATTTTGCAAGCGGGTCTATGGGCTATTATTGGTCTACAGACACGATATTTGATAACCTAGATACCTACTTGGGGCAAAAGTTTTTTTCGGCGATCTTACCCAATGGCTCTGAAACGGTCAATGAAACAATAAGAATTCCCAATATTGCTGTTTATGGAACCTATTATGTGTTATTTTTTGCCGATCATCAGAATACAGTTGTAGAAGGAGATGAAACCAATAATGTTGCTTACTTTCCTGTGGTGGTAGATACCTTATACAAGCCCGATTTGACGGTAGTGGCTTATCAATCCAGTCCAGATACGGTACAAGTAGGTGCTCCTATGTATTTTTCGGCGACCGTGCAAAACCTAAGCACGAGTAGTATTTGGTCGTCCAATTTGCAATATGCTTTGTCTGTAGATACGATTTTTGATTTTGGAGATTATAGATTGAGAACTGGCCGAATTGATGGTATGGGATCGTTCCAAACCGCAGCAGATACCTCTGGTGTTACCATTCCTGCTACGGTTCCACAGGGAGAATATTACGTCTTGTTTTATGCTGATTATTTGAATAGAATTGCGGAAACAGATGAAACCAATAATGTTGCTTATAAAGCAAATAAAGTAGTCATTCAGGGCAATCCTACTTTGCAAACAGATCTTATTATACAGAATACTTCTATTGACAAAGACAGTACCGAAGCAGGCGATCAAGTGGCGGTCACTGCTGATTTGGTCAATACAACTTTTAGAACAGCGAGTCAACTGCGCGTGAGTTATTATTGGTCTACAGATATGCTCTTAGATAGTACAGATGTATATTTGGATAGCCGAAGTATTTCTATACTGACCAACAGTAACCCCAGAACAGAGGTGCAAAATTTAACCATTCCTACAGGGTTGGCTTTGGGCAATTATCATGTGTTGGTGTTTATAGATGATTTGCAGGAGGTGGCAGAGAGCAATGAGCAAAACAATATTGCTGCTGTGCCAGTGGTGATTGCGCCACCTCGTCCAGAATTGAGTATTCTGTCTGTTTCTGCTTCGCCTTCTACGTTGGAAGCTGGAACGACTACTACCATTTCTTATACCGTTAGAAATACAGGTGTTGGTGCAGGAGCAGGAAGGAATTATACCGGTTATTATTTGTCTAGTAATAGTGTGTTGGATAATTCAGATATTTATTTGGGCGAAGATTATATTGATACCGTGGATGCAAATGGCTCTAAAGTAAGCACGGTTTTGTTACTTATTCCATCCAATACCCCAGCAGGGAGTTATTACCTGATTTTTGATGCGGATCATCGCAATCAGCAAAATGAGCAAGACGAAACGAACAATACACGATCTCGCTCTATCACCGTGCGAGCGGCCAATCCCAATCTTTATGCAGATTTTGTAGTACAAAATGCACAAATAGGCAATACTACCTTGGCACCTTCTGATGTAACGGCTGTCGGTTGTAATGTAAGAAATATTGGTAGTGTTAGTAATAACGGATTTAATTTTGCCCGATTGGGTTTTTATTTGTCTCCAACTCCTTCTTACAATAGTGGGATGATTTTGTTAGCAAGTGGGTCTATCGGGACTGTAGCGAGCAATACTTCTAATGGGGTTAGTACTGTGGTTCAGATTCCAGCAGGGACTCCAGCAGGCAATTATTATATTTTATACTTTGCAGATGATCGGTGGGCAGAGCCTGAAAACAATGAAAACAACAATATTGGGATTCGCTCCATTACCATAACAGGAACCACCAACAACCAAACCGATCTGATTGTAAACAATCCTTCCATTAATGCACCGACTACCTTTTATGGAACGCCTGCTGTACCTGCTGGAAACACCATAGATTTGACCAGTACTATTCGAAATTTGGGCGATAGTACCCGATCCAGTTTTATAGGCTATTATTTATCATCCGATGCAATGTATAGTGCCAATGATGTTTATTTGGGCAATGATTTTGTCAATCGACTTGTAGCCAATGGCAGTAGCACAGAAAATAAAACAATAACCATTCCTGTAAATACCTCAACGGGAAGTTATTACATCTTATTTAGAGCAGATGACCAAGGGCAAATATCGGAGCGTGTAGAAACGAATAATGTGGTGGCACTTCCTCTTTGGGTGCAAGTTCCTGTGCCTGATTTGGAACCTCAAAATGCTTTGGTAGGGGTGAGCACGGCTACCGCAGGTGATTTTGTAACGGTGGATTGCAATATGAGGAATATAGGTGCTGGTATAGCTGATGCTACCAATTTGGGCTATTATTTATCTACTGTACCCAATTATACCAATGCGGCTGTTTTCTTGGGGGCTAGTTATGTGCCTAGCTTGGCAATCAATGCCAATCAATTGACCAGTTCTGTGGTGCCCATTCCTGGTACCACCCCATCAGGCAATTATTATCTGTTGTTTTATGCCGATCATCAAGAGCTTGAATTGGAGAGTGACGAAGCTAATAATGTGCTTAGTCAAGCCATTACTATTATTGGCAATCCAGATTTTCAGCCCGATATTGTGGTCGAATATCCCAGTGTAGGAACCAACAGCTTGGTAGTAGGAAACAGTACTACCGTTGATTGTAGCATCCGAAATCAAGGAGGGATAACGGCCAATCCAGCCTCTACTGGTTATTACTTATCTACTGATACCTTGTTGGATAACAATGATATATTGGTGGGCAGCAGCTTTATGACAGCCATCAATAGCAATGACACCTTATTGCAAACGGCCACAATTACTATTCCAATGAACACCATTGCAGGCAATTATTATTTGCTGTATGTAGCCGATCGTTTGAATGTATTGATAGAAAGTAATGACACTAATAATGTAGTTTATTTGCCCTTGACTGTTAATGCGAGTCAGGCAGATTTGCTGGTGAAGCAGGCTGCTGCTGTGCCTACTGCTGTGTTTTCTGGTGCTGTGGTCAATGTAAGCAGTTGGGTACACAATCAGGGAAGTATGGCGATAGCCAATACAGCTTTGGGGTATTATTTGTCTAGTGACACCTTGTATGATAATGGCGATGTGTATTTGAATGCTAGTGTTGTGGATACCTTGCAAGCAGGGGACAGCAGCAATCACCAATTGGCACTTACTATCCCAATTGCCACCACTACAGGCAATTATTATCTCTTGTATTATGCCGATCATCAAGTAACAAGAGCAGAGTCTGATAAAACCAATAACATTGCTTATGTTTCTTTGAATATCACAGAACCCCAACCTGATTTGCGTATACCGCAAGCCAATGTATCAAACAGTACCATCACCGTAGGAACAAGTGTTACCGCCACTGCTTTCCTTCAAAATGTAGGTACTGCTGCTGCTGGGGGAAGTGTTGTGGGCTATTATTTGTCTACAGATAATGTCTACAGTGCCAATGATGTCTTGTTAACCACTACTAATAATACTGGCTTAGGGATTGGTGATAGTGTTGCCATTGGCAGTACGCTCAGTTTGCCCAATACAACCACTGCTGGCAATTATTACATTCTCTTCTATGCCGATTATCAAAATAATATAGCAGAAAATAACGAAACCAATAATGTACAGGCTGTTGCTGTGACTGTGGTATTGCCCTTGCCCGATTTGTTAGTAAGCAATGCAGGCGTGCTACCTATCCCGATTAATCCTGGCAGTACAACTAGTGTATTTTGTGATATTAATAACAATAGTATCGGAACCGTAGGCAATCACAGAGTGGGCTATTACTTAACCACTTTACCACTGTTTGCCAATGCTATTCCGTTGGCTGATACGCTGATTTCGAGTGTGGCAGGCAATAGCAGTTTGGCCTTATCCCAAAGTATAACCATTCCAGCAGGCACCACACCTGGCAATTATTATATCCTATTTTATGTAGATGACCAATTGTCCATTGCAGAATCCAATGAAGGGAACAATAGGATTTATATCCCCATTACAGTTACCATACCTGTCTTACCTGATGCTACTGTTTCGGGGGCTTCGGTCAATCCTACCAATATCTTACCGGGTGATCCTATTACACTAAGTAGTACTATACGAAATCAAGGTACTGCTCCATTGTCAACAAGCACGCTAGGTTATTATTTATCACCCACCCCTACTTACAACAGCAGCACGGCACAGCTCTTAGGCAATACTTCTATCGGAAATATATTTACAGGGTCATTTGTCAATAGAACCAATAGTTTTGCGATCCCATCGAGTGTTGCCTCTGGTAATTATTACATTTTGTTTTATGCGGATGCTGCTAATACTAGAACAGAGAGCGACGAAAGCAATAACATTGCTGCTGTGGCTATCACCATTGCAGAGCCTTTGCCCGATCTTATTGTACAAAACCCTTCGGCTGTGTATCAAAGTGGCAATATCCAATTATCGGCGCTGGTTACGAATATTGGTGCCAAAGCAAGCGGAAATACTACTTTAGGCTATTATTTATCTACTGATCCTGTTGTGGATACAGGAGATGTGTTGTTGGGAACAGATGCTGTAGGCGTGTTGTTGCCTACGGTTAATAGTTTTGAAGATGCAACCATAGCTGTTCCAGCAGGAGTGACAGATGGGCTGTATTTTATCTTGTTTGTAGCCGATTATTTGCAAATAGAAAACGAAGAAGATGAAACCAATAATACTACTGGTACAGGCATTTTTATTACCATCAATATCAACCAATTGCCTACAACAGAATTATCGGTTTACCCCAACCCAACTGGCGGAGGAATAAGCATAGAACTGGATAAAACTTACCAAGAGGTTCAGATAGAGATTTATAATGCGCTAGGACAACTGACGCAAACGACAGCTGCTCAAACTACGGCCAATTTGACCGTGGATATAGATGGCCCAGCAGGGGTGTATTTATTACAAATAAGCACCAGAGAAGGCGTATTCAAAGGCATTCCTATTGTGAAGGAGTAAACTTCTATACAGAATTACATACCATACAACAACGATCAGCATTGAAGCAGAGCTATTTCACCAAGAGATGGCTCTGTTTTTTTATGGGAATAACACATTTTCTGCGAAATGTATAAAACATGCTACGAAATAGTTAAATGTTTATGTTCGTAGGGGGCTAACTTTGCATGACATTAAAATAGTTCACCAATTAAATAAAATTATGAAACAAAATACAACAGCACAAAAATGGTTATTGGGATTATTGATTTTTCAAGTCGTAGTCGCTTCTAGTTTAGCCGTTTTTGCTTGGTTAGATTTTCCCTCTTTATTAGAACAGTTTGGAACACAACACCAGCCTGATATGGGGATTCTTAGATTACTTATGATTTATAATTTATGTTTATCACTAGGAATTTGTGCGTTGGGTGCTCGATGGATCCGCCAAGGGAATAAAGCTGGCATTCAAGTAGGGCTGTTAGTTGGTGTGCTGATGTTTACGGTAAGTATTACGGTTTTTGTTCAATTTGGTCGGTTAGATGTGCTGCTTTTTGATGGCATTCGTGCTTTGCTAAAAGTAGTATTTGGATATTCGGCTTTGAGAGCTTTTAATGATTAGAATTTGTTTGTTGATGCAGGGCTTGGAATTCTTTGATGAGCATGGATAATGCTTTATAGGGAGGTTGATAATGTTTGAATACCTGATAGTGATTATTTTTTCGGATTTGAATCTCCAAGCCATTACCAAGAGGCAATTCGCGTACTTTTTCTTCGAGATGTTGTAGTGTTGTTAGCTTCACCAGCGTAGGTCTTTTTTTGTGTTTGCGATTGCTTTGATTTAGAATTTTAAATTCAGTATTATTCAAGGCTAATAAGGTGATGAAAAAGGTGTTTTGATAGGAAGGACAATCGTTATAAGCATAGGCGAACGAAACCTTATCACCAACTTTGATGTCCTTTAATAAAGAGATTTGTGTAGAAACTTTTTGGTAGTAATTTTTAGCCAAGGCATTTAAATCAATCAACGTATCTTTGGTGAGGTTGATATGGATAAATAAGGTATCAAAGGTATAAGTAAGTAGGCGGTCAAAATAAATGTTAATTAAAAAAAAGGAATATTTTTATTCAGATCAAGGCGAAAAACGGAGTCTTAGCGGGCTAAGACGAGTATTTTCAACGATGAGCTGGAGGAAAATAACCGTTTTTTGTTAGTAGT
>JBGCDW010000132.1:0-75738 GCA_045105775.1 Aureispira sp. | reverse complement strand
GGAATAGACCTCAATTAGCAAATAAACGACCCGAATTAATTGCTTTTTCTTTGTTATAAAAACAAAGATTTAAAACACGTTATGATGCTATTGAAGATTACCAAAGTTATGATTTTTGGGCTTTCAGTTGCCTTTTGGCTGACCTTACCCGCTTATGGGCAAGAGCGTACCGCAAAAGATTGTTTTCAATTGGGGAACAAGCATTATGAAGCCGACCAACTAGACAGTGCTGTGCTGTGTTTTAGTCAGGCCATACAGCAAAAGAGTGGCTACACGTATGCCTATTATGGGCGAGCCGTGACCTACATGCAGCAGAGCAATTATGCTTTGGCCAAAGCCGATTTTGATACGGTTATTTTATTCAATCCACGCTTTCTCAACATCTACTTTAGTCGTGGACAGAGCCAAATTTATCACGGCAGTTGTGAGGCTGCTTTGGCAGATTTTAAGGCAGCATTGATGAGCAACCCCCAAAATTACTATGCCTATGTGGGAATGGGCCAAGCCTATTTGGCCTTGGGCAAGGTGCATCAAGCTTTGGAATGTGCCCAAAAGGCCATAGAAGCCGACCTAGAAGAGGTAGAGGTATTGTTATTAAAAGTGGCAGCTCTAGAGGCAGCGGGCAGATGGGCCGCTGCATTGCTCCATGCCCAAAAAGCCATTGAATTGGTTCCCCAATCGGCTGCTGCACATGCTTGGAAAGCCCGCTTACACACCCAATTGAGGGAAGATAGAGAAGCCCGTCAACATTTTGAAATAGCATTAGCCTTGGATCCGCAAGAAGCAGAAATCTATCGGCAGCGCGCGCTTGCGTCCTGTTTTGTAAAAGATTATAAGAGGGCCATAAAGGATTATGAAAAAGTAAACCAACTGCAAAAAAATCAGGTATTGTATCTTTTAGAAGCCGCGCAAATTTTGGAAAAAAAAGGGGCTTTGGAGCAAGCGCTGGGCTTGTGCCAACAAGTATTAGCGCACAATCCCAATTGTAGTTTGGCTTACTTACAACAAGCCAGTATTTATCGCCAACAGCAAGCATGGGCGGCTGCCTTAAACTGTTACGAACGACTGCTAGGGTTGTCTATAGAGCCTCAAAAAGTGTATTTTGAACGCGGGAAAATGTATTTGTACCAACAAAATACGGGCAAAGCACTGGCCGATTTTAATCGAATTTTAGGCAACAATCCACAGCATGTTTCTTGTTATTACCAGCGCGCACAGGCTCATTTGCAACAACAAGCCCCCAAAACAGCCTTGGAGGACTTGGATTATGCTTTGGCACTGCAACCACAGTATCAGTCTGCTCTAGAATTGCGCGCTAAGGTCAAGCACCAATTGTTTGATTTTAAGGGCGCGATTCAAGATTGTAATAAAATTTTAAAACTAAAACCCGATCATGCTCAAATCTATGCCCTACGTGGGCAATCCAATCATCAGATGGGCAATAAAAAAATAGCCTGCAAAGATTGGCAGACCGCACAAGAATTGGACGAAACGGTTGCAGGGCAGTTCTTGGAAGAATATTGCCGTTGATGCTGGTCAAATTTCCCCAACAACAGATTCTGTTACATTGATAATGTGATCGCCAATGCGTTCTAAGGAAGAAAAGATATTATTATACACCATGGCATTTTTGACCTTATACCCTTCTTGTCCTAAGCGGTTGAGGTGTTCGGAGCGGAGCTGATTACGCAATTGATTGATGTTGTGCTCTAATTGAACAGCCTTTACTTTACTTACGGTGCTATAATCCGAAACAGAGAGATTGGCGTTCATTTCTTCAAAAGCCTCATCTACCAATTTTAGCATTCCATTGATGCCATTTCGCTGCTCAGGCAAGAAATAAAGACGCTCTTCCATTTTCTGTTCCAAGGTTCTAGAAATTTGAAAATAAATATCTCCAATGCGTTCTAGATTATTGGCAATATTCATCAAACTGCGCAATTTGGTAGAGGTTTGAGTGGTAATTTCTGCATCCGAAATACGCGTAATATACTCGGTAATTTCAATTTCCATCATATCAGAAATTTCCTCGTATTTAGCCATTCGTTTGATCGCGGCTACCTTTTCTTTTCTTTCTATAGAATTGATCGAAGTGTAGAGGAATTTATTCATTCTACTCACGACATTACCAAAATGAGCCGTCTCCTTTTGTACCGCATCTGTATTGAGCTCGGCGGTGAGGGTAGAGTTGCTAATAAACTGTAATTTGATGTTATTACCAGCCAAATTATCCTTATCCTTAACGGTATAAATAGCAGCGTTGACCAACCAAGGAATAAAGGGGGTAACGATTAAAACATTAATCAAATTGAAACTCGTATGGAAGGCAGATAATGCCCAAAGAATAGCACTAGGTTCTGTATAGGGATTGCCAATGCCTAACAAGGGTTGTACCAAGGAGGTCATTAATGGTAAGAACCAAGGGAGCAGGATGACCATCCAGAGCACGCCAAAGATGTTAAATAAAGAGTGGATACGTGCAGACCGACGAGCCGTAATATTTCCAACCAAAGAAGCCAATTCAGCCGTTACCGTGGTGCCAATATTTTCTCCCAATACCATGGCAGCAGCCACCTCAAAAGGCAACCAACCATTGTAACACATGGTTAGGGTAATGGTCGTAGCTACACTGGACGACTGCACTACAATGGTTAAGACAGTGCCTACCAAGACAAAAAATATTCTAGAAATAATCCCCCATTCCGTAAAGTCTTTGAGCATACTTAGAATCGAAGAATTGGCATCAATAACAGGAATAGCCTCCCGCAAATAACTTAAACCCAAAAATAACAAGGCAAAACCAATAATAAATTGCCCCCAAAATTTAACCTTGTCTCTACCCACCCAAATCATGGGTACACCAATCGCAAAGATGGGAATACAATACGAAGATAAATTAAATTCAAAGCCAAAACCAGAAACCATCCAAGTTGTAATCGTAGTGCCTACGTTGGCACCAATCATGATACCAGCCGATTCGGTTAAAGAGAGCAGCCCTGCATTTACAAAACTAACGGTCATAACCGTAGTGGCCGAAGAAGATTGAATGAGTGCCGTCAGCAAGAAGCCATTAAAAATTCCTAGTACAGGATTCTTTGTCATTCTTCGCAGAATAGCCCTCAGTTGCGAGCCAGCAGCACGTTGAATGCCATCACTCATAGTTTTCATACCATAAATGAAAAAAGCCAACGCGCCCAAAATCTGAAAGAGCGTACCCAAGTTTTCTGAACTAAATATACTTGCACTCATAATAATAGCATTTAACAGATGCCTGTTAAGCTACAAATCAACGAATTGATGGTTTGCATAACATCTTGCCCTTGTACCCATTGGATAAAAAATACCAAGATCAAACTAATAACCAGCCCTAAAAATACTTTGCTTAAATCCCCAAATAAATCCTTAATCAGTCCTGGGCGACCATCTTTTTCACCAGAATCATCCAACAACACTTCGTACTGCTCATATCCTCCCTCACGACCGACCATCCAACGCATCATAATTTCGCGACCACCTAATAGTCCTATAAAGACCCATGTGGTACTCATCGGAACATTGTTGAGTTCTTTGAAGTAAAAAAGTATAATACCATAAATAAAGTCAATAATAGTAGCCGAACGAATATCGCCTGTATTGGATTTGGCTTTTACGATTTTTTGGATCGCGCCTCCTCGTTGCCAGAAAATGTAGGCCAATAAGGCCAATAAAATAACCAGCGAAATGAACATAGAGAAGCCATCTAAACGGCGCGGCAAATACACAAAAATATTGGCAAAATCTTGCGCTAACCACTGTGTCCACAAAAAGCCCGTAGACAACCATTGCAGCACTGTCCATACTTTCTTCTCTCGCTCTTTGATAGGATTGTCCAAAAAACGTTTTTCTAGTGTTTTGGACACGATCAAGTAAACCACAATAGCAACAATAAAGGCCAAAAGGTAACCACTTACTGATTTGACTAACATAGAATCTAAGCCTTTGGGCTTAAAGAAGGTTAAAATCAGAAAAGAGGTACTCACTGGAATGCCTAAACGAGTAATAAATACCAATACCAAAGGTGGCAATAGATAATACCAACTAAAAGGGTCGGGTAGGGGGTATTTAGGATTATCCATAGAGTATTTTGGAGGGTCACCAATGAGGCGTTGATAAGATACATCCCCATCAAAGGTATACCATCCATATAGCAATGTTAGGGTCAAAATACTCCCCGCAAAAAGCCATAACACCCACCAAGGGCGCTTTTCATTTGAACTCAAAAAAGTACCTAAGGTCTGGATAACATCATTACCAACTACCGAATAAGCAGCTAGAATAAATCCTCCCCACATGATGAAAAAAGAAGCGTCCATGTTCTATTGTATATCGTATGTATTTATAGTAATAATATTTTATAGCTGTTTCCTTTACAAAAAGGGAAAAAACACACAAAATATTGTCAATTTGATTGATTATCAATTGGATATCTTGCCTCAAAGCGTTGCTCTGCTTCAATAATCAACCGAATACAATTTTAAGAAAGTAATACCAATAAGGAAATTATTAAAATAGTAAATTGCAAGTGGCTTTTTTATAGGTGTAATAACCTCCAAATAACGCCCTATTCAACGTACAATACTTGAGGCTAAAGTAAACCTAATTCAAGGATTTTAGGGAATAAGCTATTTTACTTAATTGTTAAGTGAATATTAAGTACTCATAGGGTAAGCGTTAACATAGAAAAAGACTACTGCAAACGCGCGGCAATAAAAGCTGTTGTCCATGCAGCCTGAAAATTATATCCCCCTGTAATGCCATCAATATCCAACACCTCTCCTGCAAAATATAGATTGGGACAAACCTTGCTCTCAAAAGTTGTAGCATTGATATTGGATAGATCTACCCCTCCACAAGTAACAAATTCTTCCTTAAAAGTGGTCTTGCCACGCACTTGGTAGCTGTCGTTGGTGAGTAAAGTGCTTAGTTTGTTCAAGCCCTTTTTGCCGAGTTCTGCCCAACGTTTGGTGAGTGGCAATTGGCTTTTGTGTAATAAATATTGCCAGAGGCGATCGGGCAGGGCATAGGGGCGGTAATTGCTCAATTGTTTTTGAGGGTGCTCTTGGACAATGTTTTGCAAGGCATCTTGTACGATTTGTTGGTTGGGTTCATCTACCCAATTGACTTGCAGTACTGCTTGGTATTGTTTTTCTTGCAACCAACGGGCACCAAAAGCAGAGAGCTTGAGAATAGCGGGACCACTCATGCCCCAGTGGGTAATTAGCAAAGGCCCGTCGGATTTGAGTTTGCTTCCCTGTATGCTGCATCGGGTGTGCTCGACTACAATGCCCATCAATTCACGCACTGCTTTTTCCTCAGGCATATTAAAGGTAAATAAAGAAGGCACAGGCGTGGCAATGCGATGTCCCAAATCGGCCAACCATTGTAACCCCTTGGGTGTTGGACTGCCACCTGTCGCTACAATAACTTTATCAAATAGCTCAGAGGGAGTCGCCTCTTTTTGAAAATGAACTTGCCAAGCATTATCAACAGGTTCTAGTTTTTTGACCCCTTGTTGGGTGCGTAGTTGTACCCCCAAACGACTAGCTTCTCGCAAAAAACAATCAATAACTACCTGAGAATCTTGTGCTACAGGAAACACACATTGATCTTCTTGGATAGTGAGGGCTACACCGCGCTGCTCAAACCAATCCATCGTATGTTGTGTATGAAAAACATGAAAGGCTTTTTTGAGTATTTTTTCACCTCTAGGATAGGCTTTGACCAATGTTTTAATATTGGTACAGCCATTGGTTACATTGCAACGTCCACCCCCTGAGATTTTAACTTTGGAGAGGACTTTTTTAGATTTCTCCAAAATAATAACGGTAGCATCTGGGTGATTTTCTTTGGCAGCCAAAGCTGAAAAAAAACCAGCCGCACCGCCTCCAATAACAGCAATTTTCATAATTAAATTCTCTAGTTTAGTTGTTACGGTTGGGTTCGGGTCTTGATACAAACGGTTTCTGCAAAAAAATCATACAAGGTCTTAGATGGCCGAGTAAAAATAACAGTCAACATAGAAGCACCACCAATGGCCATCCAAGGCCACTCAAAATGGTTACAAAAACGATATAAATTATTGATTAAAATAGAAGTTTCGGATAAAGTACGCAAGGTGGTATGTCTGCTCAATCGCTCATCTACGTACATGTCAAAAAACACGTAGATGATAAAATAAATAACGAGTGGCAAAAACAACAAGACCCGTTTCCAAGCACGAAACCAACCCACAGGGGGGAAATTTTCCTTGTCTTGTACCAATTGGATTTTTGCAAACCACTTACCTAAAGTATAACCATTGGTGCCATCACACATCAATTTGTAAACAGGCAACACCACTAGCCAAAGAAACCAAATGTATTGCTCATTACTTCCCATCCATTCCAAGCCTAATTTGAATGTGAAATGCAGTGCTCCAAAGAATAAAAGATCAATGCCACCAGCCATTACGCGCTGCTCTAAGCTGGCATAACTATATTTTGTCAATAAAGAATTATCATCCAATAAGTCATCTTGCAACATGAATAGTAAGGGTTAGTAGGGGTTAAATAAACAAGGGTTGGCTTATCGATTTAGATGCTTTTGTTGGCAAGCAATAAAAAGTGTAGCGCGTTCAATTATTATAATGTTATATGGCTAATGGATACTTGTTCTGAATATTAATAAACTAATATAGTTGTTACAAAGTAGAAAGTTGATCGAATCCTTTGGCAAACTGCAACTTTGTAAGTACATTCGTTGTTATGAACATTAGTTAATATATCGAAACAAAGCAATTCTGCAATATAAGGCAGATTACCTTATTTATGAATTGTTCTAAACCAAAAAATAATCAAAATGGCACTCGAATTCACAGATAGCAATTTCCAATCTGACGTATTGGACTCAGGAGAAATAACCGTTGTAGATTTTTGGGCTCAATGGT
The DNA here is from genome assembly GCA_045105775.1 of Aureispira sp. Classification (GTDB taxonomy): domain Bacteria; phylum Bacteroidota; class Bacteroidia; order Chitinophagales; family Saprospiraceae; genus Aureispira. Next base: position 68,774 of record JBGCDW010000132.1, on the reverse strand, counting down.
GTGGCCCATGTCGTGCAATTGCTCCAATTATTGAGGAGCTGGCAGATGAGTATGCTGGTACTGTACAAGTTGGAAAGGTAGATGTAGACACTAACCAAGAGTTAGCTATGCAATACAGCATTCGCTCTATTCCTACTATCTTAATCCTAAAAAATGGAGAGGTAGTAGAGAAGCACGTAGGCGCAATTACAAAAAACGCCTTACAGTCAAAAATCGAAAAACATATTTCTGCGGCCTAGTTTTTTGTAATAAAACATATACTTACGCTACAGAAATATTGTGAAAATTAAAGCACTTTGGACAATCATGTTCAGGGTGCTTTTTTATATCCACCGCTCATTACTCCTTATTAGGAACCAATTGTAGAAGAGTTGTTGTTGTTTAAAATGCTAAAACAACTTATTTTTCTAGAATAAAAATAGTACAAAAACAGGATGAAGAAAGCTTATGGTTATGGTATAATTGGAATACTGATTTTAGGACTTTGGTCTTGTCAAGGTCTTCCAACAGCAGAAGCGTTGAACAACATGACCCAAGAAGAACGCTGGGCTTATTTGGAAGAAGGACAAACCTTGGAAGAGGTACACCATTTATTGGGAAAACCTATTCGCACCCTACAAAAAAGAAACATTATCCTAGATCAGTATGATTGTGCCCTCTGTTTGACAAAAGTAGACGAGAACAGTGGCCTTTTGGCTTGGAATTCCCCCGTGAAGGGCTTTGAAGAAGAAGCTGAACTATTGTATATGGGAGAAGCTCCCCGTAATTGGTCGCGCGAACTCTTGAAAAATTTACCCTCTTTGCCCAAACATAGCTTTGAGATGCCTTCTAAACAGGAAATGGAAGACGTATGGAAGGAGGTGATGAACGAAATAGAAGAACTAAAAGGCGAAAAAGGAGAAAATTTGCTCCGAATTTTGCGAAAGCAAAGCAACGACGGCCTACAAGAGTTGCAGCGTTTTTTGGAGGAAGATGTTGGGGATAATGCCGAAGAATGGTTGAAGGCTCAACGAGAGGTATTGGAAAAAAAATGGGAAGAGCGTGGCCCTGAACTCATCAATCAATTGGAGCAATTGACCCAAGAACTCAAAAACCTAAAAGGAGAGGAGGCGTATGAAATGGTGCAGCAGGAAGATAGACCCGCTACCCGTGCCGAACAATGGGTCGCCATTCGATCGGGTATGAACATGGATGAAGTAGTGGCTCTATTGGGAGAACCTAGTTCTGTAAAACAATGGTCAGGCAATACCCAATTTACGTACGAATGTTTTACCTGCACGGTTACCTTTGATCGATATGGCAAGGTTTGGGCTTGGAATTCGCCAGCGTTGTAAGTAAACACAAAAAAGAGGGTGTTGCAGAAGCAACACCCTCTTGTAAATTATATCTATTCAACTAAGAAAATAAATCCTAGTAACGGTAGTGTTCTGGTTTGTAAGGACCTTCTGGAGTTACACCAATGTAATCTGCTTGGTCTTTAGACAATGTTTCTAATTCAACACCGATTTTTGCCAAGTGCAAACGAGCAACTTCCTCATCCAAGTGCTTAGGCAACATGTATACTTTGTTCTCGTATTTGTCGTTTTCGCGGTTTTCCCAAATCTCCAATTGAGCCAATGTCTGGTTGGTAAAAGAGTTAGACATTACAAAAGAAGGGTGGCCTGTAGCACAACCCAAGTTTACCAAACGGCCTTCAGCCAATACAATGATGTCATTGCCTTCCACATTGTACAAATCTACTTGAGGTTTGATTTCTACTTTAGAATCGCCATAGTTGCCATTCAACCAAGCCATGTCAATCTCATTATCAAAGTGACCAATGTTACAAACGATAGTTTTGTCGTTCATAGACTTGAAGTAATCACCAGTGATGATGTCTTTGTTACCAGTAGCCGTAACTACGATATTCGCTCTAGAAACGGCCTTAGCCATAGGTTGTACTTCAAAACCATCCATAGCAGCTTGTAGCGCACAGATAGGATCAATTTCAGTAACAATAACACGTGCACCAGCACCTTTCAAAGAAGCAGCAGAACCTTTTCCTACATCACCATAACCAGCAACAACGGCTACTTTACCAGCCATCATAGTATCCGTAGCACGACGAATAGCATCTACCAATGATTCTTTACAACCATATTTGTTATCAAATTTAGATTTAGTAACTGAGTCGTTTACATTGATCGCAGGCATGGTCAAGGTGCCATTTTTCATACGCTCATACAAGCGGTGAACACCTGTAGTAGTTTCTTCAGAAAGACCATATACGCCTTTTGCAATTTCTGGATATTTGTCCAAAACCATGTTGGTCAAATCACCACCATCATCCAAGATCATGTTTAGTGTTTTACCATCTTTGAATGCAAAGATAGTTTGCTCGATACACCAGTCAAACTCTTCCTCGTTCATACCTTTCCAAGCATAAACAGGCACACCAGACTCAGCAATAGCAGCAGCAGCGTGATCTTGAGTAGAGAAAATATTACAAGAAGACCAAGTTACTTCAGCACCCAATTCTACTAGGGTTTCAATCAAAACAGCTGTTTGGATGGTCATGTGCAAACAACCTGCAATGCGAGCACCAGCCAAAGGCTTGTCAGCACCATATTTGTCGCGCAGTGACATTAGACCTGGCATTTCTGCCTCCGCCAATTCAATTTCTTTACGGCCCCAAGCAGCTAGGGCAATGTCTTTAACTTTGTACTGCACTTTGTTCGTCGTCTCCATGAGAAATTACGTCTTTTTATTGATAAAAATCAGTGCTTTAAAGAGCACTTTAATGGCTTAGGCAACCAGGGTATATTCTGCCTTGCCTTAAAACTAGGGCAAAGGTAAGTTATTTGGTGGAAAAATAAGAATAGCCAACACAACAAGTTGAATTCTTGTTGTTTTTTTGACAATTATAAGTCTTGTGCCTCTAAGAAATGTTTTTGATTGAGCGAAACATTTTCTACCGTCCAAACAATTTCTTGCTGCCAAGCTTGTTGGCGTACAGGACAATCTTGGACACTGCATACCGCACAGGATTGGGGAACACAAGGATCGACATGAATGAAAAACTCAATGGGTTTTTCGGTATGGTTGGAGAGCAATTCTTCTAGCGCATCTACTTCATCGTGCGCTTGACGGGTATTATAATACCAAGGAATCGTCATGTGGCAATCGACATGCAGGGCTGTACCATATTTGATAACACGCAAATTGTGAACATCTATACAAGAAGGTTTGCGATAACTATTGAGCACCGTTACAATTTCTTCGACTAGTTGGTAATCTACTTCATCCATGATTCCCGCCAAGGAATTCCTCAATACACCAATTCCTGCATAAATAATGATTCCTCCAAAAATTAAGGCCAAGGCAGGATCTATCCACCACCATCCTGTTGCTTTGAGCAAGCCCAATCCTAACAGCAGCCCTACCGTAGAGTAGCCATCAGATTTTAAATGCGCGCCACTAGCTTGCAGTACCATAGAGCCTGTTGCGGCCCCTTTATTCGCCACATAATAGCCCAACAAATAATTGGCTGCGCCTGCAATACTAGTCAGCACCATTCCGATGTCCAAGGCAGTAATGGTAGTGGGAACAAAAAAACTGTACATAGATTTTATAATAATAATAGAACCAGCTACCAAAATCAAACTTCCCTCTACTGCCGCCGCAATAAATTCAATTTTTCCATGCCCATAAGGATGATTGGCATCTTTGGGCAGCGCAGCAATGGATAAACTCACGAGTCCAAAGCCTCCTGCTACCACATTTACGATGCTTTCTAAAGCATCGGTCAGGATGGCATTGGATTGGGTGAAAGCGTAGGCTAAGAATTTTATTATTAATAATAAAATTCCAACAAAAAGCGTGATCCTTTGGGTGGTCAAGAGCGTTTTGTTCATAGTACTAAAGAAGACTAAAAAACTAAAGTTTGTTTAAATAATTAGCCCCAACAAAAAAATGTACTTTTGTGGTCTGCTTTTGGTGGAGATAATCTACAAAGCAATTGCATTATTTTTTAATAACTCCCAAAGAATAATTGAACAAATGTTTGATTTAGACAAATGGCAAGAAATTATCCTTTCTCTGAGTAAGCACAAATTGCGAACCAGCCTAACCGCCTTTGGGGTTTTTTGGGGTATTTTTATGTTGGTATTACTGTTAGGGGCAGGCAACGGGTTAAAAAATGGGGCAGAATACGAATTTAGAGATGATGCCACCAATAGTCTTTGGATTTATCCTAGACGCACTTCTATGGCCCACAAAGGGCTTTCCGAAAATCGACAAATCAATTTTGAGAATGCCGATTACGAAATGCTCAAGGCCGTTAAGGGCACCGAGTACATCACTGGGCGTTTTTATTTGCATCAAGACTTGGAAAAACTGGTTTACAACAATGTGCGTTACAATTTTAGAGTACGCTCTGTGCACCCAGACCACAAAGTGCTGGAAAACACTATTATGGAGCAAGGGCGTTATCTCAATAAGCGTGATATAGAGGACTACAGAAAGGTGGCGGTGATTGGACAATTGGTAAAGGAGGAAATTTTTCCCAATGTCAACCCTATAGGCAAATACATTCAGATTGGAGGGATTAGTTTTCAGATTGTAGGCGTGTTTAGTGATACAGGGGGAGAGGATGAAATGCGTATGGTATATTTGCCCATAACTACCGCCCAACGAAGTTTTGCCACCCGTCCGAGCATCAATCAAATTATGCTCACCACAGGCGATGCCAGCCTCGAAGAGGTGTTGGTACTAGAGCAACAAGTCATCAACAAATTAGCCGAGCGGCACAATTTTGATCCCAAAGACAAACAAGCTATTCGGGTTAGAAACAGGGTAGAATATTTTCAGTCTGTTATGAATCTATTTAATATGATTAGCCTGTTTATTTGGGTAGTTGGGATCGGTTCTATTGTGGCAGGGGTGATTGGTGTAAGCAATATTATGTTGATTGTGGTAAAGGATAGAACCAAGGAAATTGGTATTCGCAAGGCTTTGGGGGCTTCTCCTGCCTCTGTGGTAGCCATGATTATTCAGGAAGCGGTATTGATTACCAGTGTGGCGGGTTATCTGGGCATGGCTGTTGGTATTGCCCTCATTCACAGCATCAATGTATTTATGGAAACCTACCAAGTAGATGGGGGCTTTTTTAGAGATCCACAAGTAGATGTGGGCATGGTGATAACTGCAACCATTGTAGTGGTTATTGCTGGGGCTATTGCTGGTCTAATTCCTGCCCTAAAAGCGGCTAAAATTAGTCCTGTAGAGGCTATGCGCAAGTAAGGGGCGTTTATTATTATAACAAAGATTAGGAAAACCAATTACGCCTCAAATAGTGCCTCCTGCAATGCCACCAATTGTTTAAAAACAGCACCACCATTTTCAATAAACTCAAACAAAGGCAAAAAAATGACTCCCTCGTCACCACGTTGATAATCAGGCACTACAATCGCGTAGGAAATCGTTCCTGTATGATCGCTTTTGGAGCTATAGGACAACTCTTCCAAATGATCCAATTGCTCCGACTGGTAGGGTTGTTTTTTCTGTGCAGGAAGGTACCTTACAACACGGGTAGCCGAAAAAGCATAACGCACCTGTGCATCGTACACCAAATGCCGAAAGGCCAGCAGATAACTAACCCCCCAAGGCAACAAAGCCGCCCCAAAGGCCAATAAAAAACGATTATATTGTCCCTCAAATTCCCCTTCCACAAAGCCTGTATAGCCATAAAACAAAACCAATCCGCTCAAAAACAAACTTCCTATGGACAAAATCACTGCCCAAGTTCCTTTGTTATACCAGTAGGTACTATCGCGCTTAATTTTGCCCATCCACAGCAATTCCTCCCCTTCGGGCAATAAAGCCATGAATTCACGTTTGATTTTTTTGTCTTTAAAATCAGAGTCAAAGTGGTAATCATCTAGTGGGGGGTGCATTGTCAGTACCTTGATTTATTGTGATTTGTTTACCATATTTTAATACTACTTAAGATTTGTGTTCTTGATTAATTTGCCAGATCAAGGCAAATACTTGTTCAACTTCAGCAATATTCTTAAAAATAAAATGACGGTTAGCCATGCCATTCACTTGGCTATCATAACAAACACTATTTTTATACATCAACAATAATTGGAGCGAGGGAATGTGATATTTGAGCAAACGCTTATTGGGCATTCTAACCCATAATTCCTGTTGTGTAATTCCATAAAACGTTCGATGTCTGCGGTAAGACTCTGTTAGTATAAGTACTAATAAAGTACCCAATACGGACAACATTAGTAATTTTAAGAGTAAAAACAAAAATTGTACATTCAATTGACTGCTGAATAATAATACGACTCCTACAAAGCCTAAACAATACAAAAAAGCAGTTTTTTGCTCTTTAGAAAATTGCTTGGGAGTAAAATCCATCCACAAAGCCTGAGGCCTTCCTGTCCATAAAAATACTTCTTCGGACGTAGTTAAGGGTTCCAATTGTGCCGAAGCTTTGGGATCATATTGGTGGTTGAGTTGAGAAAAATCGTCTAAAATCTCCATAGCTTAGTTTGGTTGTTGAGAGTCTAGTTGTAATTGTAATAATAACTGATAAACGGCTTCTATATTGGGCACATTCTCTAAGAGCGTATACTTATTGTATTCATTATTTTGGATAGTAGAATAGGAAAGCACCCCATTGTTTATGGCCAAACGGGTTAAGCTAGGAATGTGGTATTGTTCTAAAGGCTTCTGGTGTTTTTTTACCCATAAAGTAGTCGCAGAAATGCCATAAAAGTTTTCTCGGCGCAGTTGTTCCGACCGAAGAAGGGTTACAATGCCAAAGAGTGCTGCAAGGCCATAAATCAGCCCAGCCATAGGCCAAGAAATGCCCTTAGAGGAGGAAAGCCACACATACCACACCAGCACACTAGGCGTTATGACCAAGGAACCGACCATATCTTTTGGATGCTTCTTAGATTTGGGTAGTGCCGTCCAGACCAATTCCTCCTGAATTTCGGGCAATTGGACCAATCCATTATAGGCGATTTGGTCATGATTTTCATCTAAGAGATATAAATTATCTAAGGGCTCGGTCATGCTAGATGTATTAAGAAAATGAATCTTGTTGTGCCTTGTGCAATAAATCCTCCAAACGTTTCACATTGGGCACCCATTTTAGACTGATCCCTTTGGCCATTCGTTGTTGGCTGCCAGGGAGTTGGTGCAGGGGAAACTTGAATTGTAAGTGTCCAAATGCTTTGTTTTTTTGCTGAATTTGGGGATCAATCACCTTTTCGAGTGGAATGCGCTCCGTAAGTTCACCGTCCATAACCAATAAAGCCGTAGACGTAAGGCCATAAAAGCTCGATTTTCGTTTTCTAGCTTGCCCCAAATACTGTCCAATACTGGTTTGCCAACCCAAAAGAAACATCAATAAAAAAATGGGGGAGACCATCAACATGATAGTAGGAGGCCATGCACCGTCCAAAAGAAAGGAGCAGTTGAGCAGCAATACAGGAACGGATACCCCCATCCAAAGCAGCCCATTAAAAACCATCTCTCCCTCCCAAGCTTGCAAAAATAAGCCCTGTTTGGGTTGGCTCGACCACAACAATTCTTCGTCCGATTCTAAAAGTGGTGCAAGGCTATTCTTGGCAGCATAGGCATTGATTTCCTGCATCCCATAAAAATCATCCAAAATTAAATCACTCATAGGGTATAGTTGTTGGTTAGGAGTCGAAATTGGGATCAAAGGGCTGGTTGAGGCTGCGGGTTGTTTTTTTATAATTTCTAATAATGCGGTACAATTCCCCTACATCCTGTACACTATCCACCGATTCACCCATAGCCGTTACGGCAGGAAAATGTTTTTGATTAGTAGTCGCCAAACTTGTTCTAAACGTCAAGGTGCCTCGATTGTTTTTGCCCTCTACTACTTCCAATTGATGCAAATTATCTAAGGAATATTGATCCAGCTTTCTGGGCCGCTGAATAAACAACTTATTCGCCGTAAGGCCATAAAAAGTGCGCGCCCGATACCAACGATCATGCAAAAAACGCCCAATCAATAAGTAGAACCCAATTAGTAAAAAAGGAATCCCCCAAAGGATAAACAACCAACCTGCATCACTAAAAATAGCTATTGTCTCCCAAACCACAACAAACACACACCAAAATATACTAAAGGGAATGAGTGCTAAGTCTGCTTTGCTCAAGCGAAAACCCTGCACAGGCCGTCCTGTCCAAATCAAATCCCTTCCATTGTTGGTATGTTCTTTCAAAACCTCAAAGGCCGTATCATCTTGGTGCCCATCCAGAGCAGAAAAATCGTCTAATAAATTTTTAGGCATAGGTGTCGTGTTAATAAAGGCTTAAAAACTGTATGTAATATAACTGGATTTTGTGGGTATTTTGTTCCCAATGGAGAAAAAATCAAGGCGCAACAGCCTCACCCAACAACTCCAAAAAATACGGCAAGTCCAAATAATCCGCCAACAAATGAAAATCTCCTAGCATTCCTGTCTGATAATTACGATTGCCCTGCTCAATGCCCACAAAAGGCAGCTCAATATCGGCACAACTCTGCTTATCCCACAAACCATCACCAATATACACCACGTGTTCAAACGCTGCTACTTGATAATAAGCTTGAGCGCGTTGAATGGCCGTTTGCATCACGGCTTGGCGCGTGAGGGCATCGCTGGCTGTAGCCATTGGCCGATTGTGGACAGGAATGCCACCTCCTCGGAGCTTGATTTCGGCTGCCTCTTGCCAGCAGCCTGTGGCGAGTGCCACGCCCCAATCAGCAGGCAAGGCATCCAGCACAGCCCTAGCCCCATCTATCGGTTTAAAATAGCTAGGTTGTTCCTGCAAGGTCTGTTCTAATTGTTCAATATAGAGGGTTTTAAAGGCGCGTTCCTCCGCAGTAGTAGGAGAGCGGTGAAGATAGCGTTCAAACAATTCAATAATAATACAACTATCGGTAAAATGCGTAAACCAGCTAGGAATAAATTCTACAAAATCCTTACTGATAAATTGATGAACAGCCGCAATAAAACAAGCATGATCCAACGGGTTGGTATGCGTGAGCGTACCATCAATATCAAAAACAACCAGTTTAGAAATAGACATAACAAATAAAATTAAACCCCAACCAATCAGGTGCATACGGAAATGCACCAAAAATCAATACAAATAAACCCAAGCCGTCAAATAAACCATCGTAAAAACCGTCAAAATCAACAACAAAGGCCCTACAAATTTCAGCCATTTATCATAGGTCACATTCACCATAGTCAACGAGGCCAAAATCAGCCCAGTAGGCGTAACAAAAGCCATTAAGCCCATCCCATATTGGTAAGCATCCACTACAATTTCTCTAGGCGCGCCCACCACATCGGCCAAGGGAGCCATAATAGGCATAGACAGCACGGCCATTCCAGAAGAAGACGGAATAAAAAACGACAGTCCAGCATACAAGAACAGCATCACATTGGCAAACAAAGCCTTGGGCATCCCCTCTACCAAATTGGAGGCATAATATAACAAGCTATCGCTAATCAACCCTTCATCCATCAACACCGTCACCCCCCGTGCAATACCAATAATCAAGGCCACATTCAGCAAATCATTGGCTCCCTTTACAAACTCACGGACAAAGATTTTTTCGGCGACACCTGCGACTACACCAATCAAAATAGCCGCCACAAAAAACACCGTAGTCATTTCCATAAACCACCAACCCTGAGACGATACGCCCCAGATCATGATGCCAAAAGAAGCCACAAACATCACCAACACCAACTGAATACGTCCTGTAAACGGTGGAGCGTTGCTCTCATCCAAGGTGCTGAAGGCAGATTCAATCGCCTCTTTTTGTTCATAAATGAGCGAACTGCTCGGATTTTTACGCACTTTTTCGGCATATCGAATAATATACCACAAGCAAATAATAAGCCCCAAGCACAGCATTAAAAGACGGCCATACAAGCCACTAGTCCAGTTGATCCCTGCCGCATTGGAGCCAATAATGGCACTAAAAGGATTGACCGTGGAGGCCATAGTACCCATAGCCGAGCCTATATAAATCGTAGCCAAGGCAACCATGGCATCGTAGCGAGCAGCAATAAACACGGGCACCAAAATAGGATAAAAAGCAATGGTTTCTTCTGCCAATCCAAAAGTAGTTCCGCCTACGGCAATGGCACAAGCAATAATAACAATCAGCCAGGTCTCGCGGCCACGTAGGCGACGTGCCAAACGCGCTACGCCTGCATCAAATGCCCCCGAATGGTTCACAATGCCAATAAAGCCTCCTATGATTAATACAAACAAAATCACATCAATAGCTTCCATAATTCCCTTGAGGGGCGATTGTATAAACGCCCAGAAACCCTGTGGTTGGCTCGGTAGTGTATGATAACTGCCAGGAATGCCCACAGGCTTCCAAATATCGCCATTGACGAATTTTTCCAGCTTGATTTTCATGCCCAATTGCTCCAAGGTTGCTTGGGTGGCAGGCAATTCCGTATCGCCAACTTGACCATGATGAATAAAAACAGCAGGCTGGCTGCTAGAAGCTGCACGGTACTCCAATTGTTCATATTTTCCAGCGGGAATCAACCAAGTAAGAATAGCGACAAAGGCTGCGATAAGCAACAGAACCGTATGAGAACTTGGAAAACTAAGTCCTTTTTTGGGGGGAGCATCCAGCGGAGCAGATGTATTCATATTATCAACCATAAGAAACCAATAAATAAGCGATTACAAGGAAAAATCTAAACCAATCAAGCCGCCAAACTGCCAACTTCGGTCCGCAGCATAACCAGCAACAAAATCTACCCGTAGAAAACGAAAAATACCCCAGCCAATTCTATCTATACCAATGTTAAATTCTTGATAAGGCGATTGGTTGGGTACATACAGCGCACGATAGCCAGCTACAAATTCAAAACCCAAGACTTTGAGCCCTGGAATTTTGTTCCATAAAAAGCCATTAAAATTATGCTCCATTCCCACAAGCCCAAAAGCATTATTGGTGCTGTATTGATAATAAGGCAACAATTGGAAGGTGGACAAATAAGCTCCATTCTTAGCAAAAAAGGTCTGATTGCCATTAAAATGATAATAATCCATGAAATACATAGACGGTGAATTCACAAACCAGCCTCCTGTGAGTCGAAAGCTCAAATTCCCTATTTGTCCAATAGAAATATCCTCTTTTTCTAAGGTAGCTTCCAGATAATCAAAATCAGTTTGGCCGCCCAGCAATGCAATGCCCTTTCTATAGCGTAGCCATAAATCGGGAAAATCCGAACTGGTATGAAAGCGTTGATTGGGGTAGGTAATGTACTTTTGACCAAACCGAATGCGTAAAGCCAATTCTGCTGTCCAGTAGCGATGGCTCACAAAACTAGGTTGCTCCAAATCGCCCGTAGGGTAGCCCCCTTGCCCCATATCCAAAGGGTGATTGGAGAAATAGGTTTTGGCTTTGCTAAACCACGAGTTGGTGGTGTTATTGACCAAGGCACTGCGTTGACCATAGCGAGTACGGGCCACCAACAGCAGCCCATTGACTAGGCGTTGGCGATACACCAATTGGCCGTATACATCGTCGTAGAGCTTCATATAATTGAGCTTTCCCACCAAGCTGTAGTAGGTGTTGAGCAATTCGGTAATGGGTTGGCTGGCATTAAACTGCCGAGTTACTCTTCCGCCTTCTACCTTGATAAAAGCATCATTGATTTCATTAAAACGCAGTTGAAAATAGCCATTGCCACGCATTTGTTGGTCGGCGAGCGAATACCGCCAATCGGTTCCGAATTTATAGGCAAAACGCTTTTTTGAATTGGGCTCTTTGGTAAACTCGCCTCCTATGCCAATAATTTGCCCTTGTACGGTATTAAAAAAGAGATAAGTAATAGGGGATTTGATCGTCCAACTGTATTTTTGATAGCTATTCTGAAAGGTATAACCACTCAATAAATCCGTAATACCAGGACGATTGGCAATTCTATCCATCGAATCTTGATAGGATTTACTTTTCCATATTTCTTGCAAACTGTCCTTGCTGGTGTATTCTTTTATTTCTTGTTCGGAGAGTGGAATAGGGCGAATAGAATCCCAATAAGCCGCTAGTTTTTCGTTGGCAGCATCTTCTACTTTAAAAATTTCTGAATCAAAGAAACCTTTTGGGAATTCGGGTTGCAGGTTATAATTCTTAAAAACACCTATAAAATTACCTTTGGTTTTGATGGTAAAAATCTTGAGGCTAAATTCAATATCTTGCGAAAACAAACGCCAAGTGCCCTCATTGAGCTGTACATGGTTTTGTCGGAATCTGACGGTATCCAAAACAGAGAGATTGATGGCTGCTCCTGTTGTATAAAGATCGGTGCCGTGAATGGCCCATTCTTCATCTACAATATAAATATTGCCTCGAACGGTTCCTGACAAATCATTCTTAGGTATAACTTCTATCATATGTACCAAATGCCCTTGACCATCATAGAACGAAGTTTTTAACCGATACTTATACGTCGATAGCGCATTATTGGCAATCGGAGAAAGAATAGATTTGCCTGCCAATTCCATGACATTATCATAAAAAGACAAGCCCATCAAGGCAGCACCAGAATTGAAACTAAAACCATTGTCATTGCCACTCACCTTAGAAGAAGACATCACTTCTTTGATTTCACCCTTTTGGTAATAAATGGTAGAAACAGATTCTGATAAGTATACAATACCCGAACCCGAGGAGTCCAAGCCTTCACTAACTTGCCCCAGAGAAATACCCATAAAGGATTTGGGCAAATTTTGAATAAACTGGGTGCCCTTCATATAGCTTTCACAAGTAAACTCAGGCGTTTGTTGTTTGTAGTAATTTCTTTTTTTGATGGCCTTTCTAATAATGCGATAAGCAGGATCTTCCCCCGCTTTTATCACTACTTCATCAAGCGACTCGGCCAATAACTCTAGGGTCATATTCAGCGTTTGGTCTTCATCGCCCATTTTTATAGTTCGCTGTTGCGATTGATAACCCACGTATTGAAATACGATGTCGTATTCCCCCTCATCCAAGGAAAGGGCATAAAATCCATCAATGTTGGTAGATGTGCCCTTGGTCGTACCCTTGATATAAATACTGGCAAATGCCAAAGGCTCTCCTTTGGTATCAACCAACTGGCCACGCAAAAAGGTTGCAAAACTATTATAACTCCACAGTAAGCAACAAATCAACAAAAGGTGTTTCATAAGATGGATTTTGATGGTGAGAATAAGTGATGTACACTTCTTTTGAAGAAGATACAAATAATATCTATTGTAATGCGTACTTGTGGGAAATGGTGGAATGGATTTTAAACAACTGCTATAACACTTCTGCTACCACAAAAATACTACCACCCACAAAAATTACATCATTTTCTTGTGCTTGTGCTTTGGCAGCCTCAAAAGCTGCTTGTACAGAGGCGTAAGCTGTGCCATGCAATTGGTGTTGTACTGCTTGTTGTTGCAGTTTTTGGGCATTCAAGCCTCTAGGAATATTGGCCTTGCAAAAATAATATTGAGCTTGTTGTGGTAATAAGCCCCATAATTTGCTCCAATCCTTATCACTCACCGTTCCAAAGACTATATGCAATTGCTCGGCAGGCAAATCCGCCAAAGCTTTGCTAACATAACGCAAGCCGTCTACATTGTGTGCCGAATCGCACAAGATCAAAGGGGCTTGCCCCAGCACTTGCCAACGTCCCATAAGGCCACTGATGGCCTGTACTTGCGTACAAGCTTTTTTTATCTGTTGATGGGTAGCGGAATAGCCCAAATCGCGCAAGCATATAGCAGCCAGCAAAGCCGTTCGTAGATTGTGAATTTGATAACTGCCTTGCAAATCCAACGCCAATGCTTCAAAATTTAAGTCATAGTCCTTACTTGCCACTTGGTAGACACAGTGCTGTGGTTGCTGTTTTTTTAGTTGTAATTGCAGTACTTGGTCGGCAAATACAATGGGTGCCTGTTCTTGTTGAGCTTTGTTTACAAATACTTCGGTGGTTTCGGGGTGTGTTTCTCCAATAATAACAGGAGTGTTAGGCTTGATAATGCCTGCTTTTTCGCCTGCAATCAGTGCCAAGGTATGGCCTAGTTGGGCTTGGTGATCGTAACCAATATTGGTAATAACGGATAGGAGTGGAGCAACCACATTGGTAGAATCCAAGCGTCCGCCTAGCCCTGTTTCTATAAGGGCAATATCTACTTGGTGGCGAGCAAAGTGGTCAAAGGCCATGGCTACCGTCATTTCAAAAAAAGAAGGCTGCAATTGCTCAAACAAAGGCTTGTTTTGTGCGACAAAATTGACCACTTCCTGCTGCTCAATATACACGCCATTAATTTTTACCCGCTCTCTAAAATCCTTGTAATGGGGCGAGCTGTAAACACCTACACGATACCCTGCCGTTTGTAAGATAGCCGCCAGTATGTGGGTGGTAGAACCCTTACCATTGGTGCCTGCAATGTGCACGCTTTTAAACTGCTGTTGAGGATGGTTGAGTGCAGCACAAAGTGCTTGGATATTGTCCAAGGTTTTCTTAAACGCATACTTGCCTACACGCTGAAACATAGGCAATTGATCGTAAAGATAGGCTAAGGTGGCGTTATAATCCATAAACATTAAATGGGATTGGTGATGGTGAAATGATTATTTCCATTCTAATAATAAAATAGCCTTGCTATCGGCAGTCGCTCTAAAACGCTCATCAGCTCGTTGATTGACGACCCAAACAATGGCTTGATCGGATGTACACAACAACCACGTTTCGGATTTCTCAAAAATAGTCAACTTCAAGTCCTTGAAATGTTTGCTCAATTTTTTCTTTTTGCCGCCCATACCAGCAGGAAAAAAATACTCGCCGCCTTTCCAATGGCAAAGGGTGAGTTGCTGGGGTACTTTATCCACGTCTAGGTAAGCCAAGTGGGGTTGACGCTCTAGGATCGGGCTATCTTTGGGAATAACTTTCCATGCCAATTGCTGGCTGCCTACAGCCAGATTCCCTTCGGATCCTTCTAGTTGCACGGTTATTGCTTGAGGGGCATTGGGGTTGGGGAGCGGCTGCACAATCCAGTGTTCCCTATTTTTGAGTAGTACATGTGTTTTGCTGTAGTACAATTCGCCCGATTCCTGTGCTCTAGAGCGGTAAATGTAGTTGATTTTTTTAGCTTTAAAATTATAAGGCACCAACAACTCGTACAATAGACTTTCAGGAGCTGGTGCTTGGGCAATTCCCTCTATATGAATCCAAAAACGGCCCTCTTTTTCAAAGGTATGAGCTTGACGTAGTTGGTCAATAGCATAGTGATACAACTTCTCGGTTTCCCTAAAGTATTGGATATTTTGCTCAAAGGTTTGCTCTAGTAGTGGATTGAGTTGACGTAGAGTAGGAATAACTTGGTGACGCAGGGCATTGCGGGCATATTTGGTGCTGGCATTAGAACTATCTTCTCGGTAGGCAATACCTTGTTCTTGGGCATATGCTTCAATGGTTGCTCTGGTTGCAAACAGCAAGGGGCGAATCAAATGCCCATGTTTGGGGTAAATGCCATGCAAACCCCGAATACCACACCCCATGGTTAGGTTGAGCAAGAGTGTTTCGATCGAATCATTCTGATGATGGGCCACTCCAATGGCCTGATAGCCTTCTTCTGCTCTAATTTTTTCCAGCCATTCATAACGCAATACGCGCGCTGCCATTTGTATGCTTTGGCCTTTCTCTTGGGCAATCTGTTCGGTATCAAAATTAACACTATAAAAAGGCAAGCCCAATTGTTCGGCAGTAGCCTGAACAAAAGCAGCATCTTGATCGGATTCTACGCCTCTCAATTGAAAATTACAATGGGCAATCCCTACTTTAATGCGTGCTCGTTGGCACAATTGAAGCAAAGTCATAGAGTCTATGCCTCCACTGATAGCGAGTAATAATTTATCGCGAGACAATCGCAATAAAGCCTCCTCTTGCAAGAAGGTGATGAATTCTGATAACATACAAATTGCTTCTTTTTTCTAAAAAAAAGCAAAATACAATAAAAAAGCAAAATAGTGCGCTGTTTGGTTCGGCACACCTTTATATAGGCTTAGTATTGTACATCAGTTTGAGGAAGCCAGCCGCGCAATTGGGTCAAATGCTCTCTAGTAATTGGGTTTTTAGAAAGGTATAAGCCTGTGAGTTGTTGCAGCTGTTGAATGCTTTCGGGGAAACGCTGGATTTTATTAGAGGGCACCTCTAACAGGCGCAGTGCTTGCAGCTGTCCTAAGCTTTCAGGAAGGCTTTGGAGTTGGTTGTTTTGTAGGTGCAACCCTTGCAGATTGGTCAATTGCCCCAAACTTTCAGGCAGTTGTTGGAGTTGATTGTATTCTATTTTTAGCAATTCCAGTTGTTGGAGTTGCCCCAAGCTTTCGGGGAGGCTTTGGAGTTGTCCTTTTTTGCAATAGAGTTGCTTTAGCCCCTGCATATTGCCAATGCTTTCGGGCAAACTGGTAATACTGGTTTGATCCAACAAGAGTTCTTGCAAGCCCTGATGTTGGGTAATGGCCTCTGGCAAAACGGTCATTTTTGCCCGTGTAAGATTGAGGCGCTTGAGTGCCGTCAATTGTGCAAAACTACTAGGCAAGCCTTCTATAGATAGCCCACTCCAATCCAAAATAAGCAAGCTTGTTAAGGGTTGGAGAAAGGAAAGTATTTGACTGGGTAGCAATTTGGTATCCCCCAAGTAAAGTTCTTCTAGTGTACGCAATTGATCGAAGTTGGGAGGAAGGCTGGTAATAGGATTGCCCGATACATTCAGTTTCCAGAGTGCAGGCAAGGCACCCAAATTTTCAGGAAGATTTATAATACTGTTGTAAGAAGCTTCCAAAATTTGTAATTCTGGGAGGGTGGTTAAAACTTCGGGAAGGCTGCTGATTTTATTATCACTCAAATCCAGCAATTTGAGATTAACCAAACGTTCCATTCCACGAGGGAGTGCGGTGATGTTGTTATACCTCAAATAAACCTCCTCTAGGTTTTTGAGCTTATTAAAACTTCTGGGAAGGCTTGCTATTTGATTTTTGTTGGCGCGCAAAATTTGCAAATTACTGCATTTTCCCAAGCCATCGGGTAGAGTGGTCAATTCATTACCATCCAAATATAGAATTTGTAATTTTTCTAATTTTTGAATGTCTTTTAGGTCGGTCAGCCGTTGGGAGCGCAAATCTAGAATATAAACAAAGGTGGGATTGGCCAGTGCTTCTTCTAGGTCGGTGTAGGTCTGGGTTTGCGCCAATTCTTCGGCACTCAATAAATATTGAGCAGATAAACCAATAGGAACAAGGCTTAATAGTACTATGAGTGGGTATAATAAGTGCATGTAGTCACGTTTTCTTTAACACCTTACACTATAGTTATAAGTAGTTGTGTAATGGAGTTATTTATGATAGAGGGTTCTGGTCAAATTTAAGTGCTATTAACTTACTTACTAATAATTATTCCAGTTTTTGGAACAAAACCAAAGCGAGGCATTTAAATTTAACAAAAAAAGCCAAAATACAGCCAATTTCTATGTTGCAAAAATTACAAAAATAATACCTATTCCTGTGTACATTAATTGTTTGTCATCACGGTTTTTGTATTATAATTGCCTACTTTTGCCCCATTATTTGGCTAAATAGCTTTTGATTATAAAACGAAGCTTTAACAAGGTTTATTAAGAATGGACGAACAATTTGCCCAAGATATTGCACAAGGGCTTAGTGCAACACAAAAATATATTCCCTGCCAATATTTTTATGATGAGCGAGGTTCTTGGTTGTTTCAACAAATTATGCAACTGCCTGAATATTATTTAACGGCTTGTGAAACAGATGTGTTGGAAAAACAGGGCGCAGCATTGCTTCAAATTTTTTGGGCAGAAGGAAAAGGATTCAACCTCATTGATTTGGGAGCAGGGGATGCCACAAAGACCAAAGCATTGTTGAGCAATTATGTACAGCAACAAGTAAAGTTTACCTATACGCCTGTTGATTTATCCACGTCTATTCTTTCGGCGTTGTCAGAGAGTCTGGATGCGGTTTATGAGGAGCAATTGAATTATCAAGCCATCAATGCAGATTATTGGGAGGCTATGGAACAGATTAAAGCAACTTCGGACAGTGCTATTCGTAAAGTGGTTCTATTCTTAGGAGCTAATATTGGCAATTTTACACCAGAAGAGAGTATCAATTTTTTGACGAAGCTCAAAACGTATCTCAATAAAGGCGATTTGGTGTTGATGGGTTTTGATCTCAAAAAACGACCAGAAATTATTTACAAGGCTTATTTGGACACCAAAGGCACTACGGCTGCATTTAATCTCAATTTGCTCCATCGTATCAATAGAGAATTGGGCGGTAATTTTAAACCCAATTATTTCCGTTATTACCCTTCTTACAATGCACAAACAGGTATACTGAGCAGCCACTTGGTTGCCCAAAAGGAGCAGACAGTCAGTATTAAGCAGCTGAATATGGAAGTAAAGTTTGAGCAGTGGGAGGCTATTCATACAGAAATTGCAGTAAAGCACAGTCCAACAGATATAGAACAATTGGCGACTACTGCAGGTTATCAAATAAGAGAATATCTAACGGATAGCAAGGCGTATTTTGTAGATGTATTGCTAGAAGTGTAGTTAATAAGAAGTCGTTAAAAGCTAGTTGTATTTTTTAAAGAGACGTTAAATACTTGCAAGTAGTCTGCCTTCATTTTTTGAAATGTAGTAAAAAGGTTACTTTGAGGAAGTTGACAAAACAAAGACTATCTTTTGTAGAAGCCTTGAGTTTTTCTACCTTTGTATGTCTTTCAAAAGTGGCTTGTGTTTATATATAACATAATAAATTATAACTAAGGCCATTTCTGGAAACTAGACATGTATGTTTTTGTCAAGAAAACATTTAGAATGGTCTATCTCTACCCTTTATAATTTAAATATTCAAATGAAATCATTTAACAAGCTCAGTACCCTAACAGGTTGGTTGATGTTTGCGGTGGCAGCCACTGTTTATACACTTTCTGCGGAACCCACTTCTAGTTTGTGGGATTGTGGAGAGTTTATTTCTGCTGCTTACAAATTAGAAGTTGTACACCCTCCTGGAGCACCTTTATTTTTGATGATTGGTCGCATGTTTACTTATGTGGCAGAACTGTTTTCAGATGATCCTACTAATATTGCCTACTCTATCAATGTGATGTCAGGCATTAGTACGGCATTTTTGGTCTTATTTATTTGTTGGTCTACCATTATGCTTAGTAAATTGGCTATGGTGGGTCGTCATGCTGCGCCCCAACCAGGCGGAGAAACCATTGCTATTTTAGGATCGGGTGTGGTTGCTGCTTTGGCTACTACTTTTGCTACATCGGTTTGGTTTTCGGCCGTAGAAGGTGAGGTATATGCGATGTCTTCGGGGTTTACAGGCTTGGTATTGTGGGCTTCGCTCAAGTGGTACACTTCTGACCACCCCAAAGCTGATCGTTGGTTGATTTTTATTGCTTATATGATGGGACTCTCTATAGGGGTTCACTTGTTGAGTTTGTTGGCCTTTCCATTCTTGGGTGTCTTATTTTATTATAAGAAAGAAGAAATGGAAAGAGAAGCAGTAGATTTCAGCTGGAAGTCTACTATTATCGGCTTTTTAGGTGGTTTTGGAGCCTTGGTTTTAGTACAATACTTTATCATTCCAAGGTTGCCACAAATGGCTGCGGCGGTTGATTTTATGTTTGTGAATGGTTTTGGTATGGGACTAGGCACAGGTGTGTTGTTCTTTATTTTGTTGTTGTTTGCAGGCGTTATTGGAGCGTTGGTTTATGCACACCGCAAGAACAATTATTACCTTCATTTGGGGATGATGATGGTTGCAATGATTCTAGTTGGGTTCTCTTCTTATGGAATGGTGGTTGTTCGTGCCAATGCTCAGGCAGCGATCAATATGAACAATCCTAGTGACCCTTACAGCATGTTGTCTTACCTCAACCGTGAGCAATATGGCACGCGTCCATTGCTTTATGGCCCTCACTTTGCAGCGGAGCGCAACAATGTTTACACCAAAGAAAAAGATGTTTACCGCCCTATAGAGAAGGATGGTAAAGTGAAATATGGTATTGTAGATGAGAAAATGGATGTGGGATACAAGAGTTCTGATATGATGCTCTTTCCACGTTTGGGACACTTTGATCGTGCAGGAGAATATGTCAAATGGTTTGATTTAGGGGCCTCTGGCAAACCTACGATGGGAGATAACCTTGGATTCTTTTTTGAATACCAATTGGGCTATATGTACTGGCGTTATTTTGCTTGGAACTTTATTGGTCGTCAAAATGCCAACCAAGGTACAGATGGTAATTTGATTCGGGGTAACTGGATTTCGGGAATTGGGCCACTTGATGAATTGAATGTACACGATCAAAGCGATTTGCCAGACTATATTGTAAATGAAAAATCAAGAAATACTTATTACTTTTTGCCTTTTATTTTAGGTTTGATTGGATTGTTGTTCCATGTTCAGAAACGCCCAAGAGAAGCCGCTGCTTTAGGGGTGATGTTTCTCATGACAGGAATCGCCATTATTGTATTTACCAACCAGCCCCCAAGAGAGCCAAGAGAGCGCGATTATGTTATTGTCGGTTCTATTTTTACCTTCTGTATGTGGATGGGAATGGCTGTACCAGCTATGTTTGAGTACTTCAAGCAATATACACCAGGGGCTGCTCCTGCTGCTATGGCTAGTGCTTTAGCTTTGGTTATTGGGTTGATTCCTCCCGTATTGATGGGAGCAGAAAACTGGGACGATCATTCCAGAGCAGATCAATATGGAGCTAGAGATTATGCAATCAATTTCTTGGAATCTTGTGCCGATAATGCAATCATCTTTACTTATGGAGACAATGATACCTATCCATTGTGGTACGCACAAGAGGTAGAAGGTATTCGTCCTGATGTGCGTGTTATTAATTTTAGTTTGTTGGCCGTAGATTGGTATGTCGATCAATTGCGTCGCAAAATCAATGAATCGGACAAAGTAGAAATGACAATTCCCAAGGAAGCTTATCGCGGTAAATTGCGTAACTATATTCCTTATCAAGTGAAGAAGAAAGATCGTTATGTGAATTTGCATGATGTGGTCAAATACATTGGTTCTACTCCCAAGGATATGACTCCACAAATGGCTCGACAGTTTGCCAGTTATGTGCCTGCACGCGATGTTTACTTGCCTGTAGACAAGGAACAAGCGATTGCCAATGGTGCTATCCCAAAGAGCATTCCTGATTCTATGATTTTGCCTGTGATAAAATTTGCCCTTAGAAAACCTTATCAGCCAAAGAACAATTCTCCAGAGGAGCGTAGCAAGCAAGGCCAATTAATCGTAGAAAGTCCATACATGACCAAGGACGAAATAGCTTTATTGGATATTATTTCTACCAATGCTAAGAACGGCTGGAAACGTCCAATTTACTTTGCAGTAACTTGTCGTCCTGAAAAAATTATGGGGCTTAGAGATTATTTGATGCTTGAAGGAATGGCCTTGCGTATTGTACCTTACCAATCACCCAATAGAAGCATGACCGCTATTCTAATGGGTGGCGTAGATGTAGATTTGATGTACGAGCGTATGATAGGAACAGAAGAAACGCCTTCGGTATTTAGATGGGGCAATTTTGATAAGAAAGATGTCTTTATCAATGAGAGCTATATGCCGTCTGTACACAGTTTGCAGTATGGGTTTATTCGCTTGGCAGACGAGTTGCGCCGCAAGGGCGACACCGAACGCACGATCAAGACCATTGATAAGTTCTTTGAGGCATTCCCACACATGAATTTCCCTTATCCACAGAGCCGTATGGCCTTACAGGCAATAAGCTTCTATGTTCAAATGGGGGCGGAAGAATCGGCCAAAGAACATTTGCAAATTATGGCCGATGCCTTGCAAGATCGTTTGGATTACTATATGGGTTTAACCAATGAAACAGACATCAAAGCTTTTGGTTTGGAGACCAATGAGGCAATGGGAATGGCACAACAGGTATTGCAATTTAGTGGATTGCTAAAAGATGAGGATTTCAAAACACGTATGCGTGAGCAATTACAGCCTTATGTACCAAAGCCCAAAGGTCAAGAGCAACCCTTACAAGCACTTCCTACAGAACAACGCTAGTGTTATGCTATAGATAAATTGGAAAAGAGTGGAAGCTCTATTCTAAGCAGTATAAAATTATTATTTGGTGTAGAGTGCAGTAGTGCTCTACACTTTTTTTATACAGTGCTGTGTCATATCTGTAGAACTAGATTGCTGTGTATGATAGAATATTCAATTTTTTTTCGGAAATTTGCACCCTCAAACAGCAAAAGAATGACCATGAATTTAACAGAACGCCTAGAGGCATTAGTCGCTTTGGGTGATTACATACAACAGGATAGCCCTGAACGTCAGCGTGTACTGAGACAAAGTTGTCAGCATAATGGCTGGTTTACACCAGAAAATAGTCTGTTCGCTTTGGAGCAAATAGCCCAAGCTTTTTTGAGGAGAGATGCCTTGGAACAGTGGGTGGCCCAATATCCTGCTTTGCAAAAAGAACAAGCACAAAAACGAGTGGGCTTGGTCTTGGCAGGCAATATTCCAGCAGTAGGATTTCATGATTTGTTGTGTTGTTTTGTAGCTGGGCACAAGGCTTTGGTTAAACTTTCGGACAAAGATAAATTCTTAATAGGCTTCTTAATAGAAGGATTAATTGCTCAAGATGAACGAGCCAAAGCGTATTTTGAGCCCACGTTTATACTCAAGAATTTTGAGGGGGTAATAGCAACGGGTAGTAACAATTCGGCACTTTATTTTCAACAGTATTTTGAGAAGTATCCAAGTATTATACGACAGAATAGAAATGCAGTAGGAGTGTTGACTGGTCAAGAAACAGAGGCAGAGTTATTGGAATTGGGCAAAGATATTTTTACCTATTTTGGCTTGGGTTGTCGTTCTGTATCCAAGCTTTATGTGCCAGAAGGCTATGATTTTATACCATTGTTAAGAACATTAGATACTTACAAAGACTTACACCAGCACAATAAATACCGCAACAATTACGATTATAATCGGTCTATTTATTATCTTAATAATGTACCACATTTGCTCAATGATTGCTTAATGCTTTTAGAGGATAAAAGCTTGTTGTCTCGTATTTCTTCGTTGCATTATGAAACTTATTCTAGTCAAGAAGCATTAGAAAAGGAACTTATAGAACGCGCAGAAGAAATTCAATGTGTAGTGAGTCCCGTTTCTATGGGGGAGATTAAAGTAGTACCTTTTGGCGAGAGTCAACTGCCCCATTTAGCGGATTATGCCGATGGTGTAGACACGATGGCATTCTTAACCAGTTTATAAAAAAAAGTTGCCTGCACCTTCTAAGGAGCACTTTACAATGTTTAAAGTACGCGCTTAGAAGTAGAAAAATTAAAGAATGATTTTTCTGGAAGAAGATAACTTCTTGGTGAAGGATAAAAATAATAGAAGAACTTCTACACTCCCTAATTGGGCTATTTTCCCAATTAAATCAAGACAAAAAATCTTGGGGAACTAAAGTTAGCAACAAACATGATTATTTACTTAACAAGACAAGAGCATTTTAATGCTGCCCACCAATTGTGGGTGAATGAATGGTCAGAGGAAAAAAACTTTGAAGTGTTTGGCAAATGCGCCAATAAAAACTTTCATGGGCATAACTATGATTTAATGGTAACCATCAAGGGCAAACCAGACCCTGTTACGGGGTTTATTATGGATGCCAAAAAACTAAGTAAATTAATCAAAGCCAAGGTTTGTGATATATTGGACCATAGTAACATGAACTTAGACGAAAATTTCTTGCCCGCAGGTACCCCTCCTACTACCGAAAACCTAGTCTATTACATTTGGCAAGAACTAGAACCTCATTTGGATGAGAACTGTCGTATGCACTGTGTGAAATTATATGAGACACGCAATATTTGGGCAGAATACTATGGAGAAGAAGATTGGTAATATATAACAGTAGAGGCGTATAGCATACGCCTCTACTGGTTATATAGCATACGCCTCTACTGGTTATATAGCATACGCCTCTACTGGTTATATAGCATACGCCTCTACTGGTTATATAGCATACGCCTCTACTAGTTATATAGCATACGCCTCTACTGGTTATATTAATTTATTTTTTTGCTTTTTCAGCCTTTGCTTTTTCTTTGGCTGCTTTGCGCTCGGCTTTGGCTTTTTCTTTAGCCGCTTTGCGTTCGGCGCGTTCACGTACTTTGGCCGCTTTGAGTTCTGCCTTTAATTCTGCTTTGGTTTTGATTACAGGCTCTTCTTTTGCTGTGTTAGATACGTTTTCTTCTTCTACTGCATCGGTTGCCACGGTTTTTTCTTCTGCTACAGGCTCTTGCTCTATCACTTCTTCGGCGATAGCTACCGCATTAACTTCATAAGGAAAATTATTGGGATCTGCTGAAGTAGGTTGCGCGGCCATAGCAAACAGATTCAATGCTTCCTTATCTTCAAACAAACCACCAATAGCTTTGATTTGGCCAGGGGTTAGACAGGCATCTTTGATTTCTTTTTGAGCTGCTGCAAGGCGTTGACTTTTATCCATTCCCTCTACACGTTTTAGTAGAGCTTTAAAATTGGCAGCCTCCATAGGAAGGCAAGTGAAGTTGGTAGGAGTCATCGCTACACTACGTCTAGAACGCATTTGTTGTTGTCCATTGCGGGTTACAATCTCTCGAATCGTAGTCGTTGCTTCCTCTACTATACTAACCGTTCCATCAGCATTATCCGTTTTGAGATAGCGTTTGGCAATGGTCGTGCCTTCCTCCATTTGGGGAGCTGTGGTGGCTGTTTCTTGTTCTGCAACGGAGCCAGAAGAACCACTAAATTGGCCACGACGATTTTTTTCAGCTTTGGCTTTTAAGTCATCAATAGAACCATGTACGCGATCGTAAGTCGCATTTCTTTGACTATCTGCTAGTTCATTGGCCGATTTCATATTCTCAACCACCACGCCTTCGCGATTGTAACGAACAGACATTTGACTACTACTTGCTTGTCCAACTTGGCTTAATGGAACTGTGCTGTAGGCTTTTAATTTCCAAGAGTCGCCATTTTTGTCAATTACAAAGGAATTTTCTTTGCTTGCTAAAATTCGTACGTTCGATTTAACTGCTTTTTTATCATTATCAAAAAACAGGGTCACCCAATAATCACCTTCAGGAATATTGGTTACTTTTAAATTGGAAGTTGCTTTTTTATTTTGAAATTTATTATCTAAAGCAATATAGATTGTTTTTTCATCTGTAGTAAAAACTACCAAATCTCCCGATTGAGCAATGGCAAAAGAGTAACTTGCAAAAAATGTTGCAAGAAGGATTATAATTCTAAAGGTCATAATAAATATTAGATAGTGATACAATTGGGTTGAAACAGGTGTTTGTGTGTTATACCTAATGCAAAGAAGTCCACAGACTTAGAAGTAAGATAGAATTATTTATTTAATTAAAAAAGGAATCGTACTTGGCGTAAAATTAGAATAGATTTTTTATCTACTTCCTAGAATATTCTTTTATTTTGAGGAAGGAAAACAAAAATAACAGCTTATATGTTGGTTCGTATTGGCTCATTTTTTAATAAAAAGTAACGCATAAAATGGATTTAATGGATATGTTTAAGCAGCAGATGACTGGTGCTGTTGTTAATCAATTAACAGAAAAAATAGGCTTAGGAAGCCAAGATCAAGCCCAATCAGCTGCTCAAAACGCCTTCTCTACCTTGTTGGGTGCTGTGGCTAAGAATGCTACCACACCACAAGGAGCTGAACAACTCAATCAAGCATTAGAAAAGGATCACGATGGAAGCATCTTGGACAATTTGACTAGCTTCTTGAGTAGTGGCCCTACTCAGAATGTATCCGAACGCGCTACCAATGGCAGTGGCATCTTAGGGCATTTGCTAGGAAATAAGCAACAAGGAATTGTTCAAGGATTGAGCCAAGTGAACAAGATGAGTCCAGAAGCTACTCAAAATTTACTGTCAACGGTCGCTCCTATGGTTATGGGTGTACTAGGAAAGGCTAAGTCAAGCCAAGGGTTTGATGTAAATGGTTTGATGTCCTTATTGGGGCAGCAGCAACCAGCACAACAAGCACCTGGTCAATTGGGTGGCTTGCTCAGTATGCTAGATAGAGATGGAGACGGTGGAATTATGGATGATATTGGAGGTATGCTAGGCGGTATGTTTGGAAAGTAATGATAACCATCTATATAAGTTTAGTTAGAACAAATAAGGGAGCCACTGGCTCCCTTATTTGTTCGTATTTGTATGCAGTATATTGCTTAAGAACTTAGACCCTGAATGAGTCGTTTAGACATATTTACAAAATTGCGTTCAGAGATAATTCCAATCAATTCTTCTCCTTTTACAACAGGTAGAATATTCAAATTCTCTTCTTTCATGAGTTGGATAACTTCTACCATACGCATTTGCTGTGTGACCGTTCTAGGTGTTTTTTGCATCAATTGTCCAACGGTAGCATCCTCTTCTCTATTTGCCTTTTGAGAGAAGTACTTTAGAATTTGCTTGGATGTAATCAGACCTTTGAGGTTACCTGCAGCATCTTCTACAGGCATAGAAGAAATATCTCCCCAATCCATTAGTGCAGAAGCAAATTCTAGTAAGTCCTCTTCTTGCAAGGTAAAAATATCTGTTGTCATAAACTCTTCTACCAATAATTGAGAGGGATCGTACTTGTGGAATTCATCCAGCTTGGGCAAAGGCCATTCGTGTGCGGGCTTGCTCTGAATTTGGTTGTGGTAAATGGCAGCCGTGAGCGAAGTGAGTCCTTCGTCTACATGCGTTTCTTTACGGAATTTGGTGTACGCCTGTAGAATCCAACGAGAACCATTCATATGGCGTTTGGCACGTTCTTCAATGATTCCTAAGTATTTATCAATATCAGCCGTATCAATGTTGTATTTTTCTAATCCTTGTCGAGCCACAGGCAATAAGACTTCTGTTGTTAAATCTCTTGCTGATATTTTTTGATTGTTCACCCAAGTAAATTTACAATCCATTCCAGCTCTAGCTCCTTTGATAAAGTTATCTCTAGCATCATCAAAACTCATGTACTTGCGAATGTCATCAAAATTCTCAGCCATACCCTCCATAGCACCCAACCAGAAGGCCGTATTCGCCATTTCGTCAAGTACCGTAGGCCCAGCACCCAAGACGCGATTTTCAATTCTTAAGTGTGGTTTTCCATTGGGGCTAATCCCATAGCAAGGGCGGTTCCAACGATAAACGGTACCATTGTGTACTTGTAATGCCTGTAATTTGGGGGCTTTTCCTTCTTTTAGAGCCTCCAAAGAATTTTGTTCAATTTCACTACCCAAGAGTATTCTATAGCGAAGAATATCTTCCTTGTATATTTCTAAAATAGACTTATCCAACCAATTATCCCCAAAATTAACACGGGCACTTTTGTGACGGAAGTGGTCCTTGGATAAACGGTTATCAATAGACTGTGCAAATAGTGCAATACGGGTTTCGTGCCAAAGTCGCTTGCCAAATAGTACAGGCGAATTGGTACACATAGACAACGTAGGCCCAGTAAGGGCTTGCGCAATATTGTACATTTTAACAAAGTTTTGAGGGGCTACTTGCAAGTGTACCTGAAAACTAGTGTTACAAGCCTCCAAAAGTGGAGAGTCGTGCAATAAGTTGAGTTCATCTACGCCTTCTAAGCGCAATTGATAATCGGAACCACGCAAACTCTTGAGTGCGGTCATCAAGGCATGGTAACGCGGCTTGGGAGTGAGCTGTTTCATGCTCAAATCAAACTTGCGCAAGGAGGGAAGGATTCCCGTGAGCAAGATACGGGTATCGTGTTTGGCGGCAACTTGAGAGAGTTTTTCCAAGTTCTGACGCAGTTCTGTCTCCATTTTTGCAAAGGCACTACCTTCAAACACTTGCGGATTGAGATTGAGCTCTAAGTTAAACTTTGCCAATTCTGTCGTTAGCCAATCAGGATGGAAATCTTCCAAAATATCCATGGCCTTGTAAGCTGGTTTGTAATGCTTGTTGATTAAACACAGTTCTTGTTCTGCGCCAATACATTTCACATCGTCCTCAAACCAATTGTTTTCGAGCATATATTCAAAGGCCTCTACATCATTGAGTAGTTGGCGCACAAAGTGGCGCATCTCGTCGGCTCCTTGCGAGGAGGCTAATTTCACACGTTCTTCTCCCATTTGGTGATTGTTTTAGTAGGGGGGTCCCTGTATTAAATACTTGGTGACCGTAATTTAAAATCTGTTGTTCTGTCACTTGTCTATTTAAATCTAAAAACTAATTGTTAGTATCAGAAATATACAGAGGATATATTTGACAATACCGCGCGAATTATTTGTGGAGAGGAAATCGTTTTAGGCGTGTTTGGTAGTTGTATTGCTTGTAGGAGGTCACAATACTTTAGGTCTCTACGAGCAATGGGGGTACTTATCTTTAGATAAAATTTATAGGTTTATTTCTAGAAGATTATATCAAAATATCTATCCCTCGCCCAAGACCAAGAAAGTGGTTCTCCGATTTTGTTGATGTTCGTCATCTGTACAATCTGAGCATCTGCACGTTATAGCTAATGCACTTTCTCCATAGCCACGTGCCGTTAAGCGAACAGGATCAATACCATTCTGAATGAGGTATTGTACGGCAGATTCGGCACGACGTTGGGATAGTTTTTCATTGTATCCTGTTCCTCCTTGACAATCGGTGTGCGAAGAAAGCTGAATATTGATACTTGGATTTCTTTTGAGCAAGTCTACCAATTTGTTGAGGGTAGGTTTGGCATCGTCTCTAATAAATGCTTTGTCCAAATCATAATAAATATCGTCTAGTACAATTTCTTGATTGGTAAAGATTTTTTCTAGAACCAACTCTTTGCTCAAGGTCGTATCTGGGTGCTGTTCATTGAGAACAATTCCTACGGTAGAAAGCGTATCTAAAGTAATAAAATAACCGGGCTTACTGGCCTTGAAATAATAAACAGTATTGGTATCTAAGACGGCATAAAAGGTGCCATCAATATCAGAACCCAAGGTAAAGGCTGTGTCTGCACTGCTGATTTGAATAGAAGCACCCATGAGTGGGGCTAGACTTTCTACACCACTGTTGGGGTTATTAGGATCATTAAAGATTTTTTCTTTGACAATGCCTTCTAAATCTATTTTTAAGACCAATAATGGGGTATCTATTAGAGGTATAGTATCCTTGGGTGGGGTATAGGTAAAACGGAAAATATTATCCCCTTTCTCCTCTGCAAAACGTCTGGAGGTGAAGAAGCCTGTTTGCTCGCCTTCGGGCATCTGTTGTACAATAAGCCCAAAATCATCGCTGCCCGAATTCATAGGAGCTTCCAAATTTTGGGGCTGTTGCCAACGCTCACCATATTCTACGGCTCTAAAAATATCCAAACCTCCCATTCCTTGATGCCCATCAGAGGCAAAGTAAAGCGTATCTTCTGTGGCTAAGAATGGAAATACCTCATTTCCTTGGGTGTTGATCTTATTGCCCATATTGATCGGACTAGACCAAGTAATATCGGTTCCCTCGCCTATACGGCTAGAAACATACAAATCATAGCCTCCAAAGCCCCCTTCTTTGTTGCAAGCAAAATACAAGCGTCTACCATCGGGCGACAAAACAGGGTGCAAGTAGTTGTTATCACTAGACCCTAAATCAATAACTTGAGCAGGCAGCCAGTTCGAACCTTTTTTTTGGCTCATCATAATTCTACAATAATCTACGGCTATTTTTTCATTGCTTCCACATTCGGTAAACAATGCTAAGGTCCGATCTTGGTTGAAGGAGGGTGTGCCTTGATGAAATTCATTGTTAAATGGTGCTTCAAAAGGGGTAACCGTTTCTTCTGCAAAATTCCAAAGATAAAGATCAAAAAAGGGTTCGCCTGTCCATTTGTAAGGATCTTTGCCCTCGCTATTGGCTCGATCAGAACTGACTAGGATATTGTTGTTATCATAATAGACAGGACTAAAGTCATTTGCATTGTTGTTGAGTGCTGCTATTGTAACTTTGTGCGGATTTTTATCGGCCTCTTTTTTCCATCGTTTGGCCTTATCACAAGCAATCATCTGCTCTTGATATAAGCGGGCATTGCCAGCATAGCGTCCTGCACTTCTATAGGCTTGTTTGGCGGCATCATAATCTTCCAATTGTTGCAGCATTTGTGCATGTTTCAGGTCTGTATCCTTGCCATACCGTTGTGTTTGCGCTCTTTTGTACCAATCAGAGGCAGCTTGTGGTTGCTGTGTACGTCTGTAAGATTCGCCCAACATATAGGCAATGGCCCCTTTCTGATTGCTGTCATCAGCCTTGGCAAACTCCTTTTGGAGCATAGGAATAGCCACGCTGAATTGTTTGCGTGCAAACGCTGTTTTACCATCACGGATGCGTTCGGTATAGGTACAAGCAGTAATTTGTAATAAAAATAGTACAGTAAAAATAAGAAAGAGTCCTCTCATAAGGCGCAAGATATTTCGTGATCGGTATAGAATGGTCTTGGAGATTTTTAGGATAATAATCCAGTAGACCTAGTAAAACAACAACAAAAATTACCCCATCTTGCTGCGTTTGACCAAATAAGGCAACAAAATTTGGCGAAAGCCTTTATTGATATCCGCTTCTACAAAGTCAATTTTGTATTGCAAACACTTCATTTGCAATTGTTGTTTGTACTTCTGCACTTGTTCTACATAAAAATCTTTGACTTGGTTGGATTGCACCCGCACTTTTTCGCCTGATTCAATATCTACAAAGATGTAAGGGCGGTTCTCAAACTCAAAATCCATCTCATAGCGTTTGTCTACTACATGGAATAAAATAACTTCGTGTTTGTTGTATTTTAAGTGTTGTAGTGCAGAGAATAGTTGTTCACTTTCTTGCCCATTTTCAAACATATCACTAAAAATAACCACTAGTGAACGCTTGTGTGTAGCCTCTGCAATTTTGTGCAAGGAAGCGGCAATAGAAGTCGTCTTATTACGTACAGGGTTGTTGAGCAATTGCTCCAAGTGCGCCATAATAAGATTGTAATGGCGTGTACTAGATTTGGCCGTTGTGTGCTTGTCCAAATCATTGGCAAAGGTGCTCAAACCAAAAGCATCGCGTTGCTTTTTGAGCAAATTCATTAAGGTGGCAGCAGCGAGCGTGCTAAACATTAGTTTGTTGACATGGGGCGTATTGCGGGTGTTTGGCGCTTCTGGAAAGTACATAGAGGAGGAGATGTCCATTACAATTTGGCAGCGCAAGTTGGTTTCCTCTTCGTACTGTTTGATGTATAAACGATCTGTTCTAGCAAATACTTTCCAGTCAATATTTTTGATAGAATCACCTGGATTGTAAATTCTATGCTCTGCAAATTCTACAGAAAAACCATGAAAAGGACTTTTGTGTAAGCCAATAATAAAGCCTTCCACTACTTGCTTGGCTAGTAATTCTAAATTACCTGTTTCGCGCACATCATATTCATTCAAAATGCTCATACTCCTTTATTTGCTACTTGTAATGCTCCTGTAAAAATAACTATAGAGCTATCAATATACAACGATTTACGATAGTGTTTAGTTGCTATTTTGTTAAAAGCTTAGATAAAAATAAAAAAGCAGTTTGCTCAATGGGCAAACTGCTTCTTATAAATACATTTTTATCTGTGAAATTCAGTAGGATAACTGGAACTTACAGACGCTTTACACCTTCTTCTTCCTCTACCTCTTCGTATTCTTCTGCGGGTGCTTCTTCCTCAGAAGAGGAGGAACTACGGCCACCCGTCATCATTTTTTCTGCATTGTCTAGAACAAACTGTAGTGCATTGGTGTTTTTGTCTTTTAGTTGTACATACAAGTTATTTTGGAAACCTTGGTTTTCTGGATTCATGCTTTTGACTTCAATTTTGTCTACTATTTTTTCCAATTCCATGATTTCACTAGGCACGCCACCCTCTTGTTTAGCATAGGCTTTTTGGGCTACTTCGCTAACTTTGGTTGCATCCAACATACCGTACATTACATAGCCAGCCAATTCGTTGACCGTCGCTGCTGGTAATTGTTTGGAGGCAGGGAAACCTTTGAGGTTTTTGACAACTTGATCGTCGTTGGTTATCATTAGAATACCATCGGTGAGAATAATGTAGACGTTAGCTCCTGCTTTTTCTTTGATTTCAGGAATAGTCCATACCCCTTCTTGTTTTTTCTCCAATCCACCTACATTTACAGCCAAATCAATAAAGTGGCGAATATTAGTTTCATTGCCATAAGCCATCATTAAATTCATGACAGGCATAACTTCTTCTACCATTTCTGTTTGCTCTTCCCAATCATTGGTTTCTTCGTTGTATTGGAAATCAGACACTTCACGTTTGGTTACCCGCATATCGGTCAAGGCAATCATCATATCACCAGTGAGCAATTCGTAGGTTTCTTCTTCATCCAAGAAAATATCAACAATATCCATCAAATTCATGGCTATACGCGTCTCTTTGGTATCTTGCTCTTTGAGCACACGGTGAATTTCTTGGCCGTAGGTCATCATAAATCCTTTCAAATCCATAGAGAAGGTGTACAAGCCCATTAAGTTGGTCTTGTCGATGTATTTAAAGAACTTTTTGTTCATCCCCCCTTTGCCATAAGCCGCATCTGTTACACGTTTCATGGTTTCATTCATAGACATAGATGTCTTAATCTGAGCTTCTCCTTGCTTGAAGTATCCTTGACCTGTGAAGATGGTTTTGTCGGTTAGTTTGGACAAAGCCTCAAATAAACCACGAGCTTCTCTAGGCATCATACTAGGATCAAGCATCAAATTGCCATAATCAGCCCAGAAGCTCATATCTGCTTCTTTATCTAAAGAGGCTGCAAAGCTCTTATCACCTTCCAATGATTTTTTGGGATCGAGCTTGATCAAATCATCTACGTGCATGGTCAACGCACTGGTGCGACGTATTTTGTATTCCTCATAGTCCTCAAAAAAATTGTGCTCCATGGTGGTACCAGCAATAATAACACGCTCATTATTCCAAGTAGCAATCATATCATTTCTCAAAACAGTAGAATTATTACCTTTAGTAACAACCTCTTTTTTGCTTTCTTCAGACATGATATCCTCTAAGAAGCTTTGAAATTTTTTGCTGTTGGTAACAGGAATAACCGTGTTAATCATCATAACATTCATATCCGAAGATTTGTACAACGCTTCAGAGCGAGTAGCAGGACGTTGTCCCCACATGTAAACATCATCTTTGATGTTGATGCCTACTTGACTTGGGTCTTCCAATTGAGTGGCTATTTTTTTTACCAATTCCTCAGAGGGTTGGCCACCTGCAAATCGAAGGAGCAATGGTGCAATAACCTCGTTGATTTGATACTTATCTTTTGTCTCTTTATTGAGTTTGTCATACGTGGAGCCAGGGTGCATATTAACGACAAAAACAACTTGCTCTTGGTCAATAAAGCGTTGCATAGTCGATTGTTGGGAAAAGGCCATAGAGGTCCATAACAGGGCCAATAGTGTTAGTGCAAAATTCTTAATCATTGTTGTTGGTTGTTGATAATAGTTAAAAAGAAGTTCCTAAACTTCTATTAGGTTGGGATAGTTGAAGCTAGGTTTTAGGACTAGATTCTACTTATTAATGTCTTTTTTATGCTTTTTGTGAACAGTTATTTTATATTTTATTTGCCTTACTATAAAAATAGTCTTGTGAAATAGCATAATATAGTTGCTCAGGTACTGTCATTGCTGTGTTAAGATGTACAAAAATAAACGAAATTAGGTTCCTGCCCAAACATTTTTTGCATTAGAATTTTACGAGTATTAAGATAAGAGATACAAAAAATAGATTAAAGCCCAAGAATTACGTCAAGAGCCAAAAATAAGCTGTTACTTTGTGGCTATTCTTAGACTGTTTTAATCATAAATCATGCAACAGCCTTTGCAGATAGCCGTTATTGGCTTTGGATATTGGGGGCCCAATTTGGTACGCAATTTTGAAGCACATCCTCAAGCAAACGTGCATTGTGTGGTAGATGCGCGCCCAGAACGCTTGCAACAATTAAAACAACAACACCCCCATATTCATACCAGTACGCAAGCTCTGGAGGTGATCAACAATACCCAAATTGATGCTGTGGTGATTGCCACACCAGTTTTTACCCATTTTGAATTGGCCAAAGCAGCCTTAGAAGCAGGCAAGCATGTATTGGTAGAAAAACCAATGGTTACTTCTGTAAAAGAAGCGGATATTCTGATAGAAATAGCCACCCAAAGAAAATTGACTCTAATGGTGGATCATACCTATTTGTACACAGGAGCAGTAGAAATTATCAAAGAATACGTCGATCAGGGCAATATTGGCAAGCTACAATACATTGATTCTACTAGAATTAATTTGGGATTATTTCAGCCCGATGTGAATGTGTTGTGGGATTTGGCTCCCCATGATATTTCTATTTTACAGCACTTGGTCAAAGAAGCCCCTTACAGCGTTCAAGCAACAGGTATTTCTCATACCAACAATGGCATAGAAAATATTGCTTATCTCACTGTAAATTATCAAAGCAACCGAATTGCACACTTTAATTGCTCTTGGACATCACCCGTTAAGATTCGTAAGTTTTTGATTGGAGGAGATGAAAAAATGATTGTCTTTGATGATACCGAACCAACCGAAAAAATCAGAGTATACGATACGCGTTATCACTACACCGAACGGCGCAGCGATGAAGACAAGCGAAAAGTATTGGTAGATTATAGGGTAGGAGATATACATATTCCCAAAGTTCCACTCAAAGAGGCCTTGGCAGGGGTAGCGGCTGATTTTATCAATGCTATTATCAATCAGGTAGAACCTTTGTCTAGTGCTTGGTCGGGGCGGCAGGTCGTCCAATTATTAGAAGCTTCCCAACAATCCATCAAAAATAGAGGAAAGGAAATTATTCTTAAATAACTTCTTTAGTGTATTTCTTGGACAGCAATTATAATTGCACCTTACAAAAAAGCTATCTTTGAGTACAAAAGCATTGCAAAAACACCAAATTACCATCAAATTGTCAAACTATCCCCAACAAAGTTGGTCTATTATCATTTTGTGCTACAATGAAGTGGGCAATATTGGCCGTGTCTTGCAGACGGTTGCTGCGCTGCTCCCTCAATTGTCCAACAGTAGAGGGGAGTTGATTGTAGTGAATGACGGAAGTACGGATGGAAGCCATGAAAAAATTGTAAAATTTATGGCCGAATTCCCAGCAGTACCCATACAGTACATACCGCATGTGACCAATTTAGGTATTGGTGCTGCTTTGCACAAAGGTTATGCCCATGCCAAGTCAGAAAACGTCGTTATGATTCCTGGCGATGGACAGTTTGATGTAGAAGAGTTGTTGCCGTATAAAAATTTAGCCCCCAAAACTATTTTAGCTTTTTACAGAGTAGAGAATATGACCTACACCCTGACGCGCAATATTTTGTCTTGGTTTAATAGTTGGCTCAATCGTCTATTCATTGGCTTGACTCTCAAGGATGTCAATTGGGTCAAAGCTTACAAGACGGCAGCCGTTCAAGATTTATCTTTGGAGGTACAAAGCTCCTTGGTAGAATCCGAAATTTGCAGCAAATTATTGTATTTGGGGCATCAGGCTATAGAGGTGGAGTCTAAATATTGGCCGCGCCAAACTGGTGCGAGCAAAGGTGCTTCTTGGGCAATTGTACGCCAAGCACTGTACGATATACCAATTTTAATACTAGCATTTAGAAGATTCAGAAAAAAACAATAATTTTGAGGAATGGAGCTTCTATTTTAGAGCATACCATTATACCTATAACCCTTATATGTAGGAGAACGTGAATTATTGGGTTCTCACAAAGCCCTTTCAAATATAGCAGCATGTCTAACAAAAAAAAGAAGTCTCGTGCAGGGGCGGACTCTAGTAAAAAAACAAGTGCCATCCCTTCTCATAATTACAAAGGAAAACTTTCGTTAATTATTCCTTTGTACAATGAGGCAGAGCGTTTTCCACGAATGGTAAAGACCTTACGCAAGTTTGAGCAGTACTGGAAAGTAGCTTATGAAGTACTCTTAGTGAATGATGGCAGTAGTGACAATACCCTAGAGTTGTTACAAGAAGAGTTTGGAACGCCTGCCTCCGAAGATCAATTGGCGAGCTACAGAATTATCAATCAAGAAAAAAATGCGGGCAAAGGACATGCGCTCAAAAAAGGCATTGCAGAAGCAGAAGGCGATCATTTGCTCACTTTAGATGCAGATATGGCTTGCAGCCCGGTGACCTTGTTGTCTTGGCTCAAGAGGTTGCCTAGCCAAACATTTGAAGACGAAACCATCTACATTGGCTCTAGAGAGCATGAGGAATCGGTACTAGAGGCCAATGGCAAACGCCGTTTGTTGGGACGTTTGTTTAATGGTTGGGTGCAATTGCTCACAGGCAGCAATAGTTATGATACACAATGTGGCTTTAAATTGTACCCCAAGGCATTGGGCAAGTGGTTGTTTGATCAAATGGCGGTCAAAGGCTGGGCACATGATGTAGAGTTATTGCACAATGCCCGATTGTATAATGTGCCTGTGGTAGAAATGCCTGTCAAATGGCAAGAGGTAGATGATTCTAAGGTTTCGGTTTGGTCGGATGGTATTAAGATGGGCATTAGTGCTTTTTTCTTGGTTTGGGCCAATATTTTTCGCTTTTTCTTTGTACAACCTTTCAAAGAGCAAAAACGTGGGCTGACCTTGAGTGTCACCAAAGAGGCACCTATTTATCGTTTTTTGTTTGGAGTTTTATCTGTGGTCTTACTGTTTTTGATGCCTTATTTGAGTTTTGATTATGGAATCACGGCAGATGAGGAGGTACAGCGAATTTATGGAGGGCATGTGCTCAATTATTTTGAATCAGAAGGCGTGGACGATACCGCTTTGAACTTTCAGAATTTGTATTTGTATGGTGGGTTGTTTGATTACTGCATGGCATGGCTGCACAAGTATATATTCCCCGAATGGGACATCTACGAAATGCGCCATTTATTTAATGCCTTATTGGGTGCTTTCTTATTGATTTTTACAGGTTTGCTGGCCAAATCGGTTTCTCAACGTTGGCAGGTTGCTTTCTGGACATTGTTGTTTATGGCTTTATCGCCTCGTATTTTTGG
This sequence comes from Aureispira sp., assembly GCA_045105775.1. Lineage (GTDB taxonomy): Bacteria > Bacteroidota > Bacteroidia > Chitinophagales > Saprospiraceae > Aureispira. The sequence goes on along the minus strand of JBGCDW010000132.1, from coordinate 31,504 downwards.
ACATTCTATGAACAATCCCAAGGATATTCCATTTGCGTTCAGTTATGTATTTACCTTGTACTTCTTGATGAATTTTGTACGACAGCTTCCCCGCCCGTCTTTTCAGTCGATGATGGGGTTGATTGTAGGTATTTCTATTAGTATTAATATTCGTGTAGGGGGAATTCTACTTATTCCATACTTGTTCTTATTTACAGGAGGGGCTTATGTGGTGGAGCATCGTTTGCGTCCGCTATTGAGCAATGTTTCTAAGTTGATAAAGCTGGGTTTACTTTTATTGGTAATTGCAGGATTGGGATATATTGGTGGTTCTTTGTTCTGGCCTTTTGCACAAGAAGATCCTATTGGTGGGCCACGATTGGCACTAGCAGAGATGTCCAATTTTACTACTGGCATTAGAATGGTTTGGGGTGGTCAGCATTATTGGTCTGACTTTTTGCCTTGGAATTATATCATCAAATGGTTTAGCATTGCTACTCCTGCTTTGATTCTTTTGGGAAGTGCGATGGCTATTTATCCTATTCTCAAAGACGAGAAAAATCGTTGGCTGTTTTTGATGGTCATATTTACAGGGGTATTTCCTGTTGCTTATGCCATTTATCAAGATTCTGCTTTGTATGATGGTATGCGCCACTTCTTGTTTGTGTATCCTATTTTGGCCATCATGGCAGCTTATGGATTGCAATATGCAGTGGTTCAAGCCAAAAACAAGTTGGTCACCTTGGGAGTCAGTGTATGTTTATTATTAGGCTTGTATTCGCCCATTCGTTGGATGATTGTCAGTCACCCCAATCAGTATATTTATTTTAATGAGTTTTTTGGTGGAATAGGTGCTGCTTATAATGATTATGAGACCGATTATTGGATGAATTCTACCAAGGAAGCTGCCAATTGGGCGATTGAAAATTTGCCCGAAATAAAGGCAGGACAACCCATAAAAATTGCTACACAAGCCCACAAACCTGTTCGCCATTATTTTGCTCCTTATGAAAATGTAGAAGCGGTCTACACGCGCTACCATGAACGCATTAAGCACAATTGGGATTATGGCCTGTACATTACTCGTTTTGTCAATCGCGATTTTATTGAGAATGGTTTGTTCCCTCCTGGCGAGGAATTGATAGCTAGTAGAGAAATTGACGGAACCATGATTTGGGCTATTACCAAACGTTCTGAAACAAACAAAGCAGCACATGAAGCAGATGAGGCTTTTAAAAATAAAGAAAACGATAAGGCATTGGGGTTAATCAAGGCGGCTGTAGAGGATAATCCCAAAGACGAAAGTGCTTGGTTGTTGTTGGCACAATACCATTTGCAATTGGGACAAATGCCAGAAGCTAAGGTCGCATTGGACACCCTAACCAGCTATTCACCTAGTTATTCCAATAGTTTGGGACTAATGGGGATGTACTACTTGAACACGAATAAGATACCAGAGGCAGAAGAATATTTAAGACGCGCCACAGACTCCAATATCAAATATGTGTTTGGACATTATAATTTGGCTAGAATTTATGCCAGTGAAGGCAAAATGCAAGAATCTTTAGATCGTTTAGTGTTATTTGATCGTTATGGAGGTCGCCCACTTCAAGGCTATGATTTGGCCATTCAGGTGGCTACTGGTATGCAAAACGATGCCATCAAGAGTTATTTTACGGCCAAGAAACTTTCTATGTCAGGCAATTGGCAGGCTGCTTTGCCCGAATTAAATCGTTCGTTAGCTATTTCGCCTGATTATGCCCCTGCCTTGAGGCTAAAATCTGATTATGACAAAGCGGTGGCCAACCAAAAACGTCAAATGGTACGTGAAGCTCGTTTGAGAAAAGCTGGAAAGATCAAATAAATACCTTTTTGACAGTTTGAATTACCAACTAAAAACGTAGAAAAAACAATGGATTATAAAGATTATGAAGCAGGGCAAACAGCAGACAATTTTTGGTTTAGAGCCAAGTATGGTCTGATTGAGTTGTTGATGGAAAAAAATAGCCAAAAACAAGGAGCAGAACCCCTCAAAATATTGAGTATTGGTACAGGAACAGGCGATGATTTAAAAATCTTGAAGCAGTTTGGCAACAACTATGTGACCGATATTTTGCCACAAGCTTTGGCGGTAGTGCCCGAGGAGGATTGTTTTGAAAAACGCATAGCTGACGCTACGAATTTGCCGTATGACGAGGGCTTTTTTGATATTGTGGTATCTTTTGATGTATTTGAGCATATTGAGAACGATCAAAAAGCTGTATCAGAGGTCTATCGGGTCTTGAAAAAAGGTGGCTCCTTGGTGTATTCTGTGCCTGCTGGACCAGGTTTGTTTAGCAGCCATGATGTTGCCTTAGAACACTTTAGACGCTATGACAAGAAAATGGTAAAGGAGCTGTTCAAGGATTTTAAAGAGGTAAAAGTATACTCTTGGAACTCGCTGCTTTATCCTCTAATTGCGGCTTCCAGAATTAAAAATAAAAATAGAGCACCACAAGTCGATCATCCTCAACTTCCTGCTGTAGTGGACAGTATCTTTTGTGGTTTGTTACGTTTTGATAATTTCCTTATCCGTAGAGGAATGAGCTTGCCTGTAGGGGTGAGTATTGCGGGGTGGTGTGAGAAGTAGGCGCTTACAAAATAGCGTCGAATAAAAATTCCAACAAAAAATACCCAAAACACCATTAATCTTAATAATTGTATTATCTTCGCATCTGCAATTGTGCCATCACATGGCCTCCCAGATTATTAATAACCATTATTTTAAAAATACAGTCATGAAAAAAGACCTTCATCCAACTAGCAGCCGTATGGTTTGTTTTAGAGATATTTCTACTGATACTACTTTTTTGATGAAGTCGTCTGCGCCTTCTAGTGAAACTATTGAATTAGAAGGAGCAGAGTATCCATTGGTAAAAGTAGAGATTAGTTCTGCTTCTCACCCTTTTTACACTGGTAAAATGCAGTTTGTGGATACTGCTGGACGTATTGACAAGTTTAACAAGAAATTTGCTAAATTTGATAAATACACTGCCAAACAAGAAGAACAGTAAACGGTTTCTTTCTTAGAAATAGTTACGTATCTTATATCAAAAGGTTAATCAATGATGTGTATTGATTAACCTTTACTTGTTTTATTCACACTCCAAACTATTATCACGGATGTACAATCGTCGCGCTTTTTTGGGAAGACTGGGGCAGTATGCTCTGGTAGCAGGAGGCACTACGCTAGTGCCTAGCTATTTATCCGCAGAGACCTTTACAACAGAAGAAGGTCGCTTGCACCAATTGACCATTTTGCATACCAATGATGTACACAGTCGAATTGAGCCGTTCCCAATGGATGGAGGGCGCAATGAAGGGCGCGGAGGAATTGCCAAGAGAGCTGCCTTGATTAATAAAATTAGGCAAGAAGAGAAAAATGTTTTGTTGTTAGATGCGGGCGACATGTTTCAGGGTACGCCTTACTTTAATTATTTTAAGGGAGAGTTGGAGATCAAACTTATGAGTCAAATGGGCTACGATGCTGGTACCATTGGCAACCATGATTTTGATGCAGGAATTGAAAACTTAAAGCAACAAACGGCCGCTCATGCTACGTTTCCTTTGATTAATTGCAATTACGATTTTTCGGATACAGTATTGCACAACGATGTCAAACCCTATAAGATTTTTCAGAAGGGAGCCATCAAGGTAGGTGTAATTGGTGTGGGCTTAGAGTTAGATGGTTTGGTAGTCAAGGAATTGTATAAGAATACGCGTTATTTAGATCCCATTGTACAGGCCAACCAATATGCTGCTTTGTTGCGACATGATGAAGGCTGTCATTATGTTATTTGTCTTTCTCATTTGGGGTATCAGTATAGCAGTAATAAAGTTTCGGATCGGGTATTGGCAGAGCGCAGCAAGAATATCAATTTGATTATTGGTGGACACACGCACACCTACTTAGAAGAACCTGCCCTAATCAAAAATCAAGATCAAGAGGAGGTGTGGGTGACACAAGTAGGTTGGGCAGGTATGACCTTAGGGCGTTTGGATATTTATTTTGAACAAAACTTTAGCGAACGCGCCATGCAGTGCAACAATCAGACGGTTGGCTAGAATAAAAGTATAATCAACGTAAATGTATGCTGTTTCATTGTAAAAAGAAGGAGCATTTTTAGTGTGTTGAGCAAAGACTTTTTTCTATGGACTAATAATTAATTTTTGTCAGGGACAAACCCTTGTTTTTTTTATTTTTTGACTTTTTTTAACGACCTTAGCCAAACTTCCATTGTCAACAATATTGACTTATAGTACATTAGTACTATTTATTTGTTATTGTATAAAAAAAATTCGTGTAGCTGTTACCCTAATGGCTATTTATACAAGGAAGTTATTTATGAGCATGAACTGTTTTAGGCTCACGAACCACTAATCTTTTTTTCATCCTATCAGGTATAGCCCGTATGAGTGTAGACCACGTACAAATTTGGCAACAATGTCTGGCAAGAATCAAGGAACACGTAAATCCCCAAAGCTTTACTACTTGGTTTGAACCTATTCGACCCCTGCGTTTGGAAGGGTCAGTGTTGACCATACAAGTACCCAATAAGTTTTTTTATGAGTGGTTAGAAGAACACTATGTGGTTATTCTTAAAAATGCAATCCAAGTAGAAATTGGAGCAGATGCTCAATTGGAATACTTAATTCCTAAAAAAACGGTACTGCCTAAAGTACCTTCCTTTACGAAGGATTCCAACAATTTGGGAACGGGCAAAAATGGATTAAAAGGAGGGAAAATTAAGAACCCTTTTGTTATTCCAGGGATACAAAAATTAAAAATAGACTCTCAGCTCAATCCTAATTACACGTTTGAACACTTTATAGAAGGCGATTGTAATCGTTTGGCACGTTCAGCAGGATTAGCTATCGCCAAGCGTCCAGGAAAAACGGCTTTTAACCCCTTGATGATATTTGGGGATGTGGGGTTAGGAAAGACGCACTTGGCGCAGGCTATAGGCAACGAAGTGCTCGATACCTTTCCCGAAAAAGTGGTACTGTATGTTTCTTCCGAACGCTTTACCAATCAATTCATTGATGCACTAAGAAACAATGCCATCAGTGATTTTGTGAAGTTCTATCAAATGATAGATTTACTCATTGTAGATGATATTCAGTTTTTAGAAAACAAACAGAAAACACAAGATATTTTCTTCTCTATTTTTAATCACTTGCACCAAGGGGGCAAGCAGTTGATCCTAACTTCGGATCGTCCGCCCAAGGAAATGGCAGGGATTGAGGAGCGTTTGATCTCACGTTTCAAATGGGGGCTTTCAGCCGATTTGCAAATCCCTTCCTTAGAAACAAGAATGGCAATTATCCAAATGAAAATGGATAATGATGGAGTAGATTTGCCACCCAATGTTTTGGAATTTATCTCGTATAATGTACGCACCAATGTACGTGAAATGGAAGGCGTATTGATTTCAATTATTGCACAAGCGGCACTCAACCAGCGCGATATTGATTTGGATTTGGCCAAAGAGGTTATCAGTAAATTTGTGGATAATATTTCTAGTGAAATTACCGTAGAATTGATCCAGAAAATTGTGGCACAACACTACGATTTGCCTGTTGAAAAGCTGAAAGAAAAAACTAGAAAACGTTTTGTAGTACGTGCTCGACAATTGTCGATGTACTTGGCCAAGCAATTGAGTAATAAGTCCTTAAAACATATTGGCAATGCTTTTGGAGGACGGGATCACAGTACAGTTATTCATGCTTGTCGCTCTATCGAAAACCTACTAGAAAATGACACGCGTTTCAAGACAGAAGTATCGGATATAGCCAAACGTCTCAAATCTACAGGCATCTAAATTCCTAAACTACTACTACACGAGAAAGTGCTATTGGTTAACAGAGGTCTTTCTTTTTTATAGTTAAGTAGTCGTTCAAAATTACTACTAACAAAAAACGGTTGTTTTCTTCCAGCTCATCGTTGAAAATACTCGTCTTAGCGCGCTAAGACTCCGTTACCTGATTATTCGATACACTGTATCAAATAAGTCAGATCGCTTCGCGAGTGCCTTGACCTGAATAAAAATATTCCATTTTTTTAGGTAACATTTATTTTGACCGCCTACTTACAACAAATTTCAATAAGAAATACTCTAATCCTGCCCTTGTTTTTTATGACCAATACATCCTTGTTTTTATTAGACTATTGATTATTATTCTCATGCGTTACACATTCCTTTTTTACTTTTTTATTTGTACAATAATTGGGGCAAGTGCACAGGATATGATGCGTTTTCCCTCTGCAGTTTCCAAACCCGAAGCATCCCTTCCGCAATGTTTGCGTAAGGCATCTATGTTGTTTGATGCGGCTCCGACCATTGAAGATGCCCCTATGTTGAGCCAACATGCTCGTCAATTGTTGCAATTGGGACAACGCGACTATGCCAAAGATATTTTTGAGCGAGTGGTCGTACTGACTAGAGATGCCTATGGTAGAGAAGACGAACGCTATATTCGTGCAGTAGTTGAATTAGCCAGTGCTTATGTTTTGTTAATACGCTATCAAGAAGCTGCGGGCTTATTTGAGGAAGCGGTACCCACCGCCAAAAAAGTTACAGGCACAACCTCACAATTGTACTTAGAGGTCTTGAATGAAGCAGGGTTCTGCCATTCGCGTTTGGAAAATTGGGGAACAAGTTTCCGTTTTTTTTCCGATGCTTTAAAAGTGATTGAAGCGCGTAAAATGCAAAAAAGTCCTGAACATATTGTGGTAATCAATAACAAAGCTGCTTGTTACCAACACTTGAATCAAACAAAAAAAGCATTGGCACATTATGAAGAGGCATTGGCAATGGCTAAAAATATGCCTCGTCTGGCCCTTAATGTAGCTGTTAATTTAGCGGATATATATATCAATACTGGTGCTTCTGAGAAAGCCTTGGCAATGGCTGCTAAATATAAGCCTCTAGTATCAAAGTACTGTCTGCTGCCCTCAATGGGTACTGCCCGCATTTGGACACAATTTGCAGTTGTTGATATGAAATTGGGCCATTTTGATGATGCCGAAGCTTGTTTGCAACAGGCTTTTGCCGCCAATAGTCTGACTTTTAAGGAAATCCATAATATACCTGAACAAGCAGAAGCATTGATGCATGAAAACCAGTTCTTGGCTGTTTGTGCACAAGCGGGAATAATGATGTACAGTATTGAGTTGTACAAAATCAAGTATGCCACGTTTAAGGATGTTTCCGCTTTAAAAGAGGGGTATAAAATGGTTCAAGCGATGACTCGTTTTGGAGAAAAACTAATGGGTAGTTACTTATCAGAAGCCAACAAACTTATTCTTTTTCGATTAGGGGCATCTGTTCTTTTTGATCGCAGTTTGTTTTATGCTTTCAACTTATATCAGGCTACCCAAGAAAAACAATATCTTGAAGATGCTTTTTTCTACTCTGAACGTAGCAAGTCTACTTTGCTCACCAATGCCTTGCGTTCCAAAGACCAACAGGAATTGGTAGAATTGCCCAAGGATATTGTAACAACGAATAAGGCTTATGTGAAACAATTCAAGTATTTGCAAAAGGCCAAGATTGAAGCTATTGCCTTAGCCGAACGCGAAAAAGTACAGCAAGAAATCAATGAATTGAATGTAAAAATTGAGCGTTTCAAAGCAAAGGTTAAGAGAGAATATCCAGAATACTATGAGTATCGTTATGAAAATAATTTAACCTCTTTGAGTGAAGTGCAAGCGTTCTTAAGCAACAATGATAAAGCTCTGATAGAATATGCACTAGGTTTGGAACACAATTATGCCTTTTTGTTGACTGGAAATTCTATTGATATGATAGAGTTGAAATTTGATCCAAAGGAGTTTGCCGCACAAACACAGGAATTGCGTACGGCTCTGACGGACTATGAGTTTGTAGTTAAGCAAAAAGAACAATCTAGACCTGCTTATGAAAAGGCAGCACGTTATTTTTATCAAACCTTTGTACAGGAGCTAGTAGAACGTACCGATAAAAATCAACACCTGATTATTGTTCCCGATCAACAATTGGGGCATTTGCCGTTTGAGACCTTCTTGACAGAAGAGGCTAATCCAGCAGCAGCTCTGTACGAATTGCCCTATTTAATCAAGAGGAATACTATTAGTTATAGTTATTCGGCTACCATACTGCTCAATCAAATTAGTAGAAAAACAAAACGAGTTACTCCTGAAAAAGGCGTATTGGCGTTTGCTGCAAGTTACCCCGAAGTAGGCCCCGATTCATACAGTCATCAACGAGGTGGAGATTTAGGCACCCTTAGAGAAGGTTTGTCGCCGCTTCCTGGTGCCGAGGAAGAGGTATCACTCATGCAAAAGTACCTATGGGGTGCCTTTTTTAATGGTTCTACAGCCAGTGAAGAAAATTTCAAGTCAGAAGCTAAGAAATACAATATTATCCACTTAGCCATGCATGGTATTCTCAATCCTAGTTATCCTATTCTATCAAGCTTAGTTTTCACAGAGGATAGTTCTCAAGTGGAGGACAACTTTTTGCGCGCCTATGAAATTGCTCAGATGGATTTGAATGCTGATTTAGTGGTGCTATCTGCTTGTGAAACAGGTTATGGCAAATTCCAACAGGGAGAAGGGGTGATGTCTTTGGCACATTCGTTTGCTTATGCAGGTGCCTCCTCCGTGCTCATGAGTTTGTGGCAAGTGAATGATTTGTCTACACAAACCATCATGAAGGATTACTACACCAATCTGGCTACATTTAAATCTAAAGAGGTTGCTCTACAAAAAGCAAAATTGGATTATTTAGAAAGTCAGAAAGACAATATTTTTTCTCACCCTGCCTTTTGGGCAGCGTTTGTGCAAACGGGGGATACGGCTCCTATGGAATTAGTGGCCAAATCAGGAAAAACCTTTAGACAGATGCACTATTTTATTACAGGAATTGTTGCCTTATTGGTGCTTCTTGTAGGATTTGGCTTATACAGAAGAAGAAAAAAATAAAAACAGCCGACTCTATACCTCTACCAAAACATTTGTAAAAAAATGAGTTAGTCTACTATAAAGACTAACTCATTTTTTCTTTTTAAACCCAAATTTTCAGCCTAAAAACATTGCATCAAAATATACATTCAACTAGCAGTCAATTATTTAAACAAAAAAAAATATCTTTTTTGTGAAAAACTCAAAAATCTGTGAAGTATTATCTTAACAATACCTTATAAAAGTCGTATATAGGTAAGCCACCACCCATTCAATAAGGTTTCATCACTATTCAACTATAGTGATAACCAGATCTTTTAACACTTTACTGGTTGATTAGTATAAGATATAATTCAGATTACTTTGTGTATCAAAAGGTCATCCCATGAACTATTAACTTTAACAACAAGGAAAACATTAAACGATGGTTATTAATGTAATTATACTAATAATTTTAGCCATTGGGGCTTATATCAGTGCTTACCCATTCCTATACTTTATAGGTCAATTACTAGGTCAAAAATGGCTGGTACAAGATCCCGATTTTCTATTATTGTGGAATATCTCTGCTGCTATTGTTATACTCGGCTGCCTTGCGTGGTATTTGATTTACTTGCAACAAGCTTTAACTAAAGCAGTCTTGCAGTCTGTTGGAATTTGGCTTATTAGTAGTGTATTGTGGGTAGGAATCATTCTTATTGTAATTAGTAATTATCATCTTTGGAATTGGCAACTGCTCCTCTATTGGATGCTCCCTGCTCTACTGATCTCTGCTTTGGAGATGAGGAAAAAGAAGTGATTTGGTTACCCTAGTTGATCCTTTTGCATATATTATTCTACAATAACATCAACTATGGAGCATTTTTTATATAGTAAGTACCCTATCCACCAAACCTTATTGTAAGATTTTTTATACCTTGCTTGTGCTTCGATTTTCTTTAAATGAAGGTGTTTTATAATGCTTATTAATTGAAGTTGTTTAAAAATACCCAACTAGTTGATAAACAACTTTATTATTAGCAATGGTATTTTGTCAATAATTGCACTTTGTTTATGATCTCGCAAATGCAATACATCAGACAACATGATTTTCTATTGCGATACTATTATAAATCCTTTCAATTATTCCAACTATAATGAACCAAACAAATTTAACAGGAGTAGGAATTGATGATATGGCACTCTACATCCCAAGCCTTTATCTACCTATTCAAACACTCGCTGAAGAACGTGGTATTCCCTATGCCAAACTCAACAAAGGATTAGGACTTGAAAAAATGGCCATTCCCGATTGGCATGAAGATTCTGCTACTATGGCTGCCAATGCTGTGGTGGAATTGATTGAACGGAACCAAATAGATCCAAACACAATCGGACGCGTTTATTTGGGTACGGAATCTGCTTTGGACGGAGCCAAACCTACGGCTACCTATGTATTAGAAATGCTTCGTCGTAAATACAAATCTACTTATGGGGTGGATTGCTTGCGCCATTGTGATGCGGTAGATCTAACCTTTGCTTGTGTGGGAGGAGTAGATGCCTTGCACAATACCATAGATTGGGTAAGAGGGCAAGAAGATCGTGTTGGTATTGTTGTATGTTCAGACTTTGCTAAGTATGAGTTGGCCTCTACAGGCGAATATACACAAGGTGCTGGTGCGATTGCCATGCTTGTAAAACACGCGCCTAGATTGCTTCTTATTGAAGATAACATTGGGGTGGCTACTCAAGGGGTACACGACTTTTTCAAACCCAAAAGAGCGGTTAGTAAACAAAGCATTATTCAGGAGGTATTAAACCTTGCTGGTGTCACGAATGTAAATGCGGAAGACATTCTCCAATTACTTCCAGCTTCCCTAGAAGTAAAAGGCATTTTGGATGACAATGACTCCTATTTGCACTTGCACAAAGATACCCCTATTTTTGATGGCCCTTATTCTAATATGACCTATCAAAGTCGTGTAAAAGAAGCCATGAGCAATTTGAAAGATAAAAAAGTAAAAAAAGATCCTTCTGCACTAGATACTCCTATTTTAGATCAATGGGCTCGTCTTGTATTTCACCTACCTTATGCTGCCCACGGTCGTAGAATGGCTTCGGAGCTTTATATGGCCAATCTCCAAGAAAAGGGAGAATGGGATGCTTTTGCTGCCGCCAATGAATTGGAAATTCCACAAAGAGAGCATTTTGACAATCAAGCAGCTTTTGAAAAAGCACACGGCCAATTCCTTAGAGGGATTACCAAAACTGCTGCTTACCGCGCGTTTACACAAGTCAAATTACAAAAAGCAGAGACCATATCCAGCAAAGTGGGCAATATGTATGCTTGCTCTGTTTTCCTAGCCTTGATGGGTACCTTGGAAATGGATCATTTAGACAATAGTGACTTAGCAGGGCAAAAAATGGGTTGCTTGGCTTATGGTAGTGGTTCCAAGTCCAAAGTTTTTGAAGTACAAGTACAACCAACATGGAAAGAGGTAGCACAAAATTTCAAAATAACTGAAAAATTAGCAAAGCGTCAGGCCATTGATTATGCCACTTATGAGCAATTGCACCGTCTAAAAACGACTACAAGTGTTGCCCCCCCTTCTGGGGAGTTCAAATTGGACAAAATTGGTGAGGAAGTAGACCGCGAAGGAGCGCGTTATTATAGTTGGGCAGAGTAGGGGCGCAAGATTTTGCGCCCCTACGCTGCCCTCGCGTACCGCCCCTGCCCTCACCATCGGGCATCAAAAAAAATGCAACCTTAGAATACATCTAGGGTTGCATTTTTATATTATCTTGTTTGAATTTGCTCTAAAACAACTGTTCTACGACATCTTCAATAGAAATACCTTCAGCTTCTGCTTTGTAATTACGTACTACACGATGGCGCAACACATACTTGGCAATAGCGCGTACGTCTTCAATATCGGGCGAGTATTTGCCACTAACAGCAGCGTGGCATTTGGCAGCTAACACCAATGATTGTGAGGCTCTTGGCCCTGCCCCCCAAGATACATAATTGTTCACAAAATCGGTTGCCAGTGCCGTATTTGGTCTAGATTTGTGTACCAAACTCACCGCATATTCCAACACATTGTCAGGAATAGGAATCTGACGAACCAATTGCTGGAAAAAGATAATTTCTTCGGCACTCAATACACCGTTCACGACCTCCTTGTTGATAGATGTGGTTCCTTTTACAATATTTACTTCTTCTTCATAAGAAGGATAATCCAAAAAGATATTGAACATAAAGCGGTCTAATTGCGCTTCGGGCAAGGGATAAGTTCCCTCCTGCTCAATTGGGTTTTGAGTAGCCAATACCAAGAATGGTTTGGGCAATATATGACGATATCCTGCCACAGTTACCGAACGTTCTTGCATGGCCTCCAACAAAGCAGCTTGTGTCTTGGGCGGGGTACGATTAATCTCATCTGCCAACAAAATATTGGTAAACAAAGGCCCTTTGTGAAAAGAGAATTTGCGATTCTCATCCATTACCTCTGCCCCTGTAATATCCGAAGGCATTAAGTCTGGTGTAAACTGTATGCGCTTAAATTCTAAATCTAATGCCTTAGAAATAGTGTTTACGAGTAAGGTTTTGGCCAACCCTGGCACCCCTACCAAAAGGCTGTGCCCATCACAAAACAAAGAGATAAGAACCGATTTGACAACATCTTCTTGCCCTACAATTACTTTGGATATTTCTTTGCGCAATTTCTCATAAGATGCGGCCAAGGCATCCACCGCCTCTACGTCACTATTGAATTTCATACTGCTGTATTTTCTTTTCTATTGTCTAGTTAAAAAATATACGTGTTCATCACTTGTACCTTTTCTCTAACCTCTAAGATTGTTCTTTTAGGAATAATGCCTTCAAAATATAAAAACTTCCCTCAATAGCCGAGTTTAAGCCTGTTAAAATAAGCTTAATACCCATGCTTATGGGCGTGCACCATTGGAATTGATCCATTTTTTGAGTGCTGCGCTATTGCCCATGGCTTCTGCATCCGCTCCTAAATTGTCCATTTTGATCTCAATATAATTGCTCGGAATTTTGCTATCAATCCAATCCATGATGTAACGCCCCTTTTTGGATTCTAAGGCTGCATTTCTAATCTTGGAATAATCATCCTGCAAATTGGCGACATGCGGCTCTGAACGGCGCAATAATTTCACAATTCTAAATTGCTTCTCTCCTGTAGGCGTTTCGTACTCAATTACTTTGGTAATATCTCCTTCATTGAGGCCATCAATGGCAAAATAAATACTCGGGTCCAAATCCCCCAACTCAAAATAAGGCTCCCCTGTCATAGGATTCATAATACGCCCTGCTCTAGTTTTACTAAATTCCTCTTCAGAGTATTCGGCAATAGCCGCCGAAAATGAAATCGAGTCATTGGAAATCAATGTTCTAATGCTATCCAAATCATTGAATGCTTTTTCTCGATCTTCTGTAGTTACCTTGGGGCGAATGAGAATGTGGCGGGTATTGATGGTGTTTCCCAATCGATTGATCAATTGAATAATGTGATACCCATACTCTGTTTTGACTACTTCAGAGACTTCATCAGGTTTGAGTTGGTAGGCTGCTGCCTCAAATTCAGGGACTAAATTACCCCGAGGCTGCACACCCAGATTTCCACCTAGTGCTGCCGAACCTCTATCATCCGAATACTTTGTGGCCAATAATTCAAAATCTACGCTATCGGATACAATTTGAATCAACAAATTGCGGGCAAGTTGCTTGGCACGATTGTCCTCAATGGGGTTAATCTTGGGTTTGATGACCACTTCTGCCAACTCTACCTCCGAGCTAAAATAGGGCAAACTATCTCTTGGAATCGTTTCAAAGAAGTTCTTAACTTCTTGTGGTGTAATGGTAATGCTCGACATGATTTGTTGCTGCATCCGTTGCTGTACCAACTGGTCGCGCATTTGATCGCGCATAAAATCCTTCATTTCGGCAGGGCGCATGCCATAGAATTCTCTAAACTTCTCTACAGAATTATTCATATACCCCATAATGGTTTTAATACGCGTATCCAACTGTACTTGCACCTCGGCATCATCGACCACCAAACTGTCTTTTTCTGCTTCTGCCAACATCAAAGCATTGGCAAGTAACTGATCAAAGACAAAACTGCGTGCATCATCGGGCAGTGGCGCGCCTTGACTTTGATTTTGCAACACTTTGATTTGTGCTTCTAGGTCAGATTGCAAAATAATGTGATTCCCAACAATGGCAATAACACGATCTACTTGTTTTCTCTGTCCTAATACCATGCTACTTGTCCACAACAATAATCCTAGGGCTATCCAAATTTTATTCATAATAGTTCTTCTATCTAATTTTCAAGATCTAAATGCTTGTTTCAACACCTATATAGTGCCAGATTTCTGGTTTATCTTTATAATAAACGTAAACAAGGCCACAAAAGTAAAGCTTTCTATTGGAATTGCTGCTGTTTGGGGGTGCTTGTTGGTAAAAAGAAGGGGAATATCATTACTACTGTTCATTTTAGGTGCTATATTTAGTGCTTTCTTTTGATTTACAAAAAAAATTATTGCAATAGTCATAATCTCTGTAAACAACTTCGTCTAGCGTACATAGGATATTCCCAAAGACCAACAATTAGTTAATACCAATAATAATGAGCAACTTATCTTATTCAAATTACAAATTAGTACACGGATTGGTTTGTAACAATGAAGAAGGCAACCACTACCCCAATAATCTGTATGGCTTTACAGACGGAAAAGTATTCCATTTCTCAAACAACCAATCTACTTACTTTGGTTTTGTATCTAAGGGGGCAGCATTATTACATTACAATGATTTAGAAATCCCCCTCAAAGAAGGGATGTATTTTTGCATCCCAGGTGCTTCGGCTACTCTAGTTGGGGGCGAAGGCATTATTATAGAAAAAACCAACTACTATGGTTTGTTTTCTATAGGCGGCCCTGTAGAACAAAAAGGAAGATTGAAGTACATAGATGGCTGTACCGATAGTTTGCTCATTCCTCCTATCAAAAAAGGCGATCCTTGCCTCAATGCGCTGTTTTTCCCAGCCAATATTAATCAAACGGCACACCAACACCCTTCCGATCGAGTGGGCTTGATTTACAAAGGCCAAGGCCAGTGTATTACGCCCGACCAAACCATCGCACTGCAAGCTGGCGACTTGTTTATCATCCACCAAGATGGTACACACAGCTTCAAGACAGATGTAACAGAAGAATTAGTGGTCATTGCTTTTCATCCCGATTCTGATTTTGGGCCAGAGGATGAAAATCATCCTATGATTAATAGAACTATGGTGAATGGAAAATCTGCCAATCGCATTAAAGATATTCAAACCCAGTAATCCACTTCCACTGTTCTAATAAATTTCAAAACGCCCCTCTTCTTTGGCTTTTTCGTACACCTCTTTTCTCAGATCCTGAAGAATTTTATTGCGACGCTGGTGTAAGATGATGCGAACAATTTCGTCTTGTACTTGTGACAATGGAGCCGCATCTTCCTTGTCGCGGTATTCAAAAATTTGGAGCAAATACTGAAATTGGTCATCACTTCTATCCAAGATGGATTGTTTCTCACGATGGCGTTTGGAAATGCTGTTTTCGGGCAGTGCTGCTACAATTTTGTCATACTCAATCCACAAATCCTCATTGAGAATATGAATGGTTTTGTTCTTGGCACAAAATAGCTTCACTTGCTCAAAATCTACCCCTTTGTCTGATTTGAACCATTTCTTGAGTTGTTGAAGATTGGGGACATTGCGCCTAACTTTTACAAAGTGACAACGCACCCAGCTCATACCAGCTTGGTACTGTTCTTTGTTTTGGCTGTAATAAGTGGCAATTTCTTGAGGGGTTACTTCTGGATTGAGCCGTTGTTCGATTAGGGCTTCCTCATAAGCATTCATAATGAGGGTCGATTCATAATCCCGCACCATACGCTCTATCTTCTCGCCTACATCAATGTTTCTTTTGGCTACCTCTAGCATCAATTCATCTCTAATCCATTGCTCTACATGCAATTGCATTTGATACAAACTGTCTTGTTCAGACATGCCTGTGCCAATCCCTGCTACATCCGTTGGATACAATTCACTGCTGCCTACTCTGGCCAGTGGAGCTTCTATCGTTTTGGTTGAATTGCCGTTGGATTGGCAAGCCCAATTCCAAACACACAATAGCAATAAGTATCCTAGTTTTTTTATACGTGTTATCATCATGGCGCAAAAATCGCAAAAATAGCTTAGACTACACAACCAATTTATTGATCAGATCGTGTTACTTGCTGAAATACATCTTCAATAGTGGAAACTTTGCGTTGCATTTCTAGAATCACCAAGCCATTAGCAACCGCAAAATGAAAAATAGCAGGTCGAATATCTTCGGTTCCAGCAGCTCTGAGCATATACAAATGTTTTCCATTCAACGTTTCAATTGCCATTACTTGTTCTAACTCTTTGAGTACAGCCAAAGGAGGTGCTTTATCAAATCCTACGGTAATATACTGTTCTTCGTCACTGTTTTGTTGCAATTTTTCTAGGGTATTATTAGCCGCCATATTGCCCTGATTGATAATAATAACCCGATCACACAAGGCTTGTACTTCTTGCATAATATGTGAAGAAAAGATCACTGTTTTTTCCTCTCCCAAGGAACGGATCAATTTTCGGATTTCAACCAACTGGTTCGGATCTAACCCTGAAGTTGGCTCATCCAGAATAAGCACCTCTGGATCGTGCAACATCGCTTGTGCCAAGCCCACACGCTGTCGATACCCTTTGGACAAAGAATTGATTAATTTGTGCTGCTCGCGCTCCAGTCCTGTTCGTAGAATCATTTCTTCTACTGCTTGGCGTTTTTTAGAAACCTTGTGCAACCCTGCCACAAACAACAAATATTCCTTGACATACATATCCAAATAAAGCGGATTGTGCTCTGGCAAATAACCAATTCGTTGGCGTACTTCCATTGGATTTTTCTGTACATCAAATCCACATACTTGTATATGGCCCTTGGTCGGTGGCACAAAACAAGTAATCATTTTCATAGTGGTGGTCTTGCCTGCTCCATTGGGGCCCAAAAAGCCTAAAATTTCTCCTTTATGAGCTTCAAAACTAATATTATTAACGGCATGTTGCTCGCCGTATACTTTGGTTAAGTTGGATACTATAACGGACATAAAAGATTAGTTGTAGTTAGAAGGGTTGGGTATCTTTGTACAAAATTGGATTGTCTTGACGTATTCTAATAGCAAAATGATTTAACTGTACTGCTTGTTTTTCTCGGTTCCAATAATACACCTTGAGCTGCATAGCTTGCTCGTGCTGATAAACAGCCTGATGTACCAAACGATAACTCAAATACAATGTTTGTGCTCCTTGAGCAGGTTCCAATTGCTGCTTGGCTTCCTGACCATACCAAGCCAGTGTACTGTCTTGTTCATTCAGCAATTCTACGACCAAAACGCCATTCGCTTGCCAACTATTGCTATCTATTGTTTGCAAAGATAAGGCTACATCCACAAAACAATGCTTTGTAGGGGTTAAACTATCAAAAGGAGCTGTAAAATTAGGCCCCCACTCTTCCTTTAGGTTGTAATAACGTCTGCCTGTAGAATCTTGTTGTATGTTATTGGTTGTAAAATTCCAATAAGGCTTGGTTTCCCAATCTTGCTTTTCTTCAAATAGGGTGATGCTTGGTGCTTGATCGTCTTCTGGGTATTTGGACAAAATATGATACGAGTAATTAATACCATAAGAACGCTTATACACATAGGGATAGGCAGACAAGGCACACGCCAATGGCGCATCTGCCAAGGAACCCACAATGAGATAAGGGCGATTTTCTTTTGCTATAATTTGCTGCAATTGGTGGACGGTCAAATCTGGTTTAAAACTGCTATGATGTTCAAAAGGGCTCTTGTAATAATCTTGGTAATACGATAAATACAAGGGGTTTTCGCCCAAAACAATGCTCACAGAATCGCGCTCCTGCTCCTCCAAAAATGCCTTGGTGTGTTGTATGAAATGCTTGTAAGGATGCGTGTGTACCACCTCAAAATGCCGACGATGGTGGACTAAACTGGTGGTGTTGACCACTATTATAATGCCGACTATTATTGCCACAGGCCAACTTTTCCATTGGTTATTATAAAAAGAAAACAACAACAATAAGAGATAGGGAAACGAAAAGAGCAAGTGTGATGGGCGCAAAATAGGCGAAAACTGCACCGAGTACCAATACCCAAACAAAGGCAATCCTGTAAACCAAAGCAGGGCTGTTAGTCGCAATTTGGTGGCGGGGGTGGTCGTTGCAACTGCTTTGTTTTTTGTATAACAATAATGCCCTAGCCCCAGCAAGGCCAGCACTCCTG
The DNA here is from genome assembly GCA_045105775.1 of Aureispira sp. Lineage (GTDB taxonomy): Bacteria > Bacteroidota > Bacteroidia > Chitinophagales > Saprospiraceae > Aureispira. Next base: position 13,163 of record JBGCDW010000132.1, on the reverse strand, counting down.
TAGTTATCAAACAATACCAAGAATAATGAAAGAGGTAACGAATATGCCGAGTAAAAAAACTACTATCGGGCACGCCATACCACAAATGCCCATCGGCATATTGCAATTGATACAGCGTAATAGAAATATGAGGCAAAAACAAGCCTACCATTACTACGCCTGCCAAAAGGTATTTTAGCAATTGAGCGCGGCTCACCCACAACAAGCCTGTCAGCCCTACCAAAGCGGCAAACAAGCCACTGAAATAATGATTGTAACAGGCGGCAGTTCCTGCCAATACAAACCCCCACCAGTAACGTTTTTCTGTTTTGCCTTCTACCAACCACTGTGTCCAGCAATACACCATCAATAAGGTCAAGAAAGAACCACTCTGGTACTGCCGTGCAATATGGCTCCACCAAATCGGAAATTGCAAACTAGCAAAAGCCGCCAAGGCCAGTAAGCCTGTCGTTCTGGAGAACCACAATTTGCCCAATTGATACACCAAACCCATTACTCCTAAGGACATCAATAAAAAAGGCAGCTTAATGGCCCATTCACTCGTCCCAAAAATTCCTGTCCAGTAATACACAAAGACATACATCCCCACGGGGTGCGAATCTACGGCTTTGATATTGTCTATCACACCACCCACACTGTCATAACTCACCTTGGCCCAAGTGCTCAATTCATCATTGATGAAAGCCCAATCACTAGGATCGCCTACTCGTAGCAATAAGCCAACAAGCAAACAGATGCCTAATAGTAGCTGCTCTGTTCTGTATTTTTGCGTCATGGTAGCTGTTATTTTTTATAAGGCTAAGTTACAAACTATTCTTCTACACGAATGGGATACCAAGCGGGATAATGACACCAACCTATCGTTTGCCCACCGATCAAATCCACCTGCAACACATACTCCCCTGCATTTTGAGGCAGGTGTATTACCATATATTGCTGATGGCTGCTTTGTGGCAATAAATCCACTTCTAAGACACTTCGCTCTCCCTCCCAATGCACTACGGTATCTTGCGCCCACCAATGATAAGCAATTTGTACCGTTTCACTACTCCACGCCTCTGTTCCTATATTGTTAATTTTTATAGGTACATTGATCGTCGTTTGTTGGGTATACACATCCTCTAAAGTGGGTTCAAAGGTCAAATTTTGTTTGATTTCCGCCACCGTTGGAAAAGGGGTATAACGGCCTCGCGCGCGCTGATAAGAACTGGGTGGAAAATTCATGTACTTAGGATTGGCACTACTATGCTGATAAAAACTATCGGGTCGTTCGTAATAACTTCGATACGTTGCTAAATACAGTGTACTATCTTGAAGCGTTTTGGAGTTGTTTCCATGTACCCATTCTGTATCTCTAATCAATTGAACGGCTCTTTTTTCAGGTGCTAATGCCGATAATAACAAGGATTCCATACCAAAGGTAAAACTAGGCCCATTGACATTACTATTAAGGCTCTCTTCTTCCATAATCATCTTGTACACGCTTTGCGCTCGACCTTTTTCAATCATTCTGTGCATATAAGCCACTCGCAATTTAAAGGGTTCAATACTGACTCCTATCTCCAAAAAGCGATAACTGATAACCAGTAATAAAAGCAACTGCGTCCCATACTTGAACGTGCCTTTGAGTTGGGGTAGAATATCCATCAGCAGTGGAAAACAACCAATCATTATCAACGAAAAAAAACATTGTTCTTGGTAACGGCTGTGCTTAATTTCTGGATAAGTCAGCGAAACGACATATTGGGTAGCCAACAATAAAAGCAGGTATGCTATCGTGGTAGTATATGCTCTTTGTCGTAAGTAATAACAACTAGTCAGCCCCACCAAAATCAAAAATTCTTTGTAGTACAAGATATAGAATTCTAACAAGGGGCGAATATAGCCTTCCCACGAAAAGTTTTTGTTTTGAAATTGATACCAGAACCAATCCATCTTGGCAGCTTCATAACTATTGGTCAACAAGGTTTGCTTGAGCAAAAACCCAATAGCCATTCCTATGCCTGTAGCTATAAATAAAGGCCAGGCTCTAAGGCCATTTTTCGTGACATGCAGCACGATAACCGCTCCCATAAAAATAAGGCACAATACATAATTGACCGTAATAAACAGACTCAATATGGCTACTAATACTCCTGTCTTTAGATTGATTTTTTTTGGGGTGAGTAATACTGCCCACAATGCAATAAATCCCGTATTGTAATACAATTCAAACATGGGGGTACAAAAACCATGAAGGAGGCCCAAACACTGTATAGCAATGAGCCACCATCCCACATAACCCTTGTTCCAACGATAACGGCAAAATAAATAAATACCATAATGGAACAGCACATGCCCCAATGAATAGGCTACCAAAACTACTTTCATGCTGCAGCCCAATTTTACACACAGCAAGGGAAGCCATTGAGACAACACCAATACATAACGCCCCAATTCTACCCAAAGGGATTCATAATGCACCACTTTGGCCAAATAAAACCCCGAATCACTGTACAGGCGTTCTTGATAAAAATAAACGGCCATTACGCCCCATATCAGAAAAGCCAGTTGCAACAAACTATCTTCTCCATATTGTTTTAAGAATTGAGTTGCTGTTTTCATAAGCTGGCAATTTCTATGGTTAGATGATCGAGCAAAACGGTTTGTGTTGTATTATTCCAAACATAAACCTTGAGCAAAGCCCCTGCATCTCGATGCACATAAGGAACCTTTAATTGTATTTTTGTCCATTCCGAAGGGTCCAGTATTTGTTTCGCCACAGGCTGCCCTTGCCACAATTGCATTCCTGCCGCATTTTCGACCGAAATCACCAATAGTACCTCTTCAGAAGCTACCGTATCGATAAAACGCACCCAAACAGAGGTATTCAACGCTACACTATCTAGTGGCAATTGATCCAAATGGTGTAGAAAAGTATGAGAATAACTCTTGGCAGCCAATGCCTGTATTTGTGCCCCTTTTGGAGCCGTTGTATCTTGTATTAGATTGGGCAGTTGCAGTGTTTCAAAATCTTCTTGCTTTTGCCAAATAGTAGTCTGCTTGGCCTTTTTTTGAAGGGCTTGCCGCAAAGCCTGTCCTATATCGGCCGACCACTGACGGGCAGAAGCTTCGATCAAATGGTTGCCATCATACGTTTGGTATTGTTGGGTATTGGGCAAATCAATCCAAATGCCTCCAACTGCTTGAATCTGGGCTTTGATGGCTTCTTCTGGATAATATTCAGGCAGCATTTCTACCGCTTCTAAGTGAGGTGCAGCAGGTGGTCGAAAGGCCACCACTTGAATGCCCTGTGCTTGCCAAGCTGCTATTTGTTGGAGCAACCGCCAACGCAAGCCCAAACTAAATGCTACATGGGGATAAGTACGTTTGACATGTTCATAGCTTTCCCAAAGATTGTGTGGCTCTTTATCGGAAGCAATCCAGCCATTGGCGTAGTGTTGTTGATAATAACCTTGGCGCGCTCCCTGCCAATGATTTAGAAGAGTGTTGGGGCTGGTAGGATCAAAAAAAGTGAGCTGTGGGTTGATGTATTTTCGTTGCCAAATGCTCAATGTTGAGCGTTGATCTTCTTGCCAAAAATGCTGGTTGGCAGCATTCTCATCGGCCAAACTAGAGGTGGTGATGCCCACTAAAATTACAGGCAAGGGAGCTGTGGTATCCACCAATTTGGCAGCAGCTACTAAAAAAGCAGTATCCAAACCTGCCGAGGAAAAGCCAAAATTAAAAACCGTTACCGCTCTATCAGGAGCGTAAGTTGCTGCAAAATCATTGGGGCTAAATCCCCGATAGATGCGCGAATCGCCCACGGCTACCACTTCAAATTGCCGACTAGGACGTACCTTATTGCTCCAAAACCAATCGCCTCCCATAGAGGAAGCAGGCTGCTTGGGCAATAGCCATCCACCCAAAAGCACAGCAATGATGGTACATCCTGCTGCCCAAAATAAACGTTGTTGGTAGGACTGCATAGCTATTAGAATTGAAAATAAACAAAATCAGACGCTGGGCCTCTCAAATAAATACACGCTGTTAGGAGTATACTCATGGTAATACTGTCATAAACGGGGTGGTGTGTCCACGCTCTAATAGCAGGCACTTGACGCTTGATGTAATACCATACTTCCACACTTATAGCTACTATTACCATGACTAAACCATCAAAATAATACAATAATTGTGGCGCGTCCAAGCCAGCATTAAACGCAAAGAGTTGTTGCCCTACAACGCCCACATCTGCCCAATGCTCTACCCTAAAGAACAGCCAAGCCAGCAACACTTGCCCCCAAACTATAGGCCATGCCAACCACGCCAACCAAGGGTACGCAGCCAGTCGTTTGGGCCAATTTGTCCAACGTTCAAGGCTTAAGCCCAAGGCGTGTACCACGCCCCAAAGTATATAATGATAATAGGCCCCGTGCCACAATGCCGACAACAAAAAAGTAATCCACAAATTTCGATATACTTTCCAAGCACTTACTCTATTGCCTCCCAATGGCCGATACACATAATCGCGAAACCAAGTAGAGAGAGAAACATGCCAACGCCGCCAAAATTCTTGTAAGGAACGCGCATGGTAGGGATGGTCAAAATTGAGTCGAAATCGGTAGCCCATCAACCTTGCCAGTCCTCTAGCAATGGCACTGTAGCCTGCAAAATCAAAGTAAATTTGAAAGGCAAACCCCACGAGTACCAACCACCAATACCAATAAACGGTCGGTTGGTGAATATTGGCAAAAGCCTGGTTAACCAAAGGAGCAATATTATCTGCAAGCACCATTTTTTGAAAGAAACCATACACCATTAGGCGCAAGCCAAACCACACACTACGATAAGAAATAGGCCGATCCTGTTGTAGTTGATACAATAAATCTTTGGCTCGTAAAATAGGCCCTGCTACCAATTGTGGAAATAGAGATAGGTAGGCAAAGAAATGCCAAATATTATGGGTAGGTTTTAGTTTTTTGTAATAAATATCTAAGGTATAGCTCATAGACTGAAAGGTGTAAAAGCTAATTCCTACAGGCAGAATCAACGAAAACGCTGGCAATTGTGCATAACAATCCCAATCTAGTCCCATCAGTGCGGCCAAATCATCCAATACCCGCGCCAATAATTGACTGTATTTAAAGATAGCCAAACTGCCTATATTGCCCAGAAGTGAAAGGTATAAATACAACTTTTGGCGACTAGGTTGCCGTTCCATGGCCAATCCTGCCCAATAATCTATACTCCCACTGAATAACAATAAAAACAAGAAACGCCAATCCCACCATCCATAAAAAATAGCCGAAAAAATCACCAATGTGATCCAACGACGTTGATCTTGTCGTTTGGCCCACCACCAAACCACAAAAAAACAAAGGAAAAAAACAATAAAAGGTAGAGAATTAAACAGCACAGTAATAAGTTAAATTGCGTGATTAGACTCTATTATATAGCAAAAAAACAACAGCACCAAGCAAAAATAAAATTGCTTGGTGCTGTTGGTATAATTTATCCTTGAGGATGCTCAAAAAGCTTAGTTGAGGAACAAAATTTTACACACCCCTTTCTGGGTTCCTTCTTCATTGGTAACAAAAACTAAGTAAACCCCTGATTGTGCTCGGCGGCCATTATAGTCTGTACCATTCCAAATAGCTTGTCCTCCCAATGCGGTCGTTTCATAGACCAAACGGCCACTAGCATCTGTAATACGTACATTGGCCATGTCTGCCAAATTAGAAATAGCAATAGGGCCATCATAATCGGGTGCTACGGGATGTGGAAAAACCGTAACATTTTGTTTATTCATACGACGCAATCCAGTGGTTGATTCGGTACGAATAGACTGAATACCCAAGCCTGTAGCAATGTACAAATAGCCACTTTTGCCATCAAATGCTAAATCCGTCACTTCATTATCAAATAAAGGGCTATTTTCTGCAGTAAGATAAGCGAGCTGTTCATACCCATCTGCTGATAACAAAAATAAGCCATTGGTCGTACCAATCCACTTTCGGTTGGCTCCATCTACAGCCATAGATATAATGCGTTCGCCTTCCAATAAATACCCGTTAAAATCATCTTGGCTAATAATCAGACGGTTGCCTGTACATCCTCCATCAAATACGGTTCCTGAACACTTAAAAATAACAATGCCATCCGTTGTTCCTACCCAAATAACGCCATCGTTATCAGCCAACAAACTCTCGACATTAATATTGGGTAATTCACTGTTGTTTGGGCTCAATTGTATAAAACGATCATCCGTATCATCATCCAAAATACCACTATCAAAAACCGTTACATTTCCTGTAATGTGCTTGATCCACTTATAGCCATTTCTATCAATAACTATATCTTGCAAAGCCGTTTCTCCTCTAACAACACTATTTGGAAATCCTTTCCATGATCCATCTAATTTCCGTACGGCCAGTGCGTAGTTGGAAGTTTGAGTTACGGTTGTCCAAACATTACCCGCCTCATCTACAGTAATTCCTTGTATACGTGTTCGAGCCTCATCGCCATTCACTCGCTGTAAAGGCGCACCAGCAGTATATTGGTCAAAATTCTGCATTTCATCTGTTGCTGGATTCAATTCCAAAAAACCACTCATAAAAGAACTAACGTAGATCTTATTATTTACAGGATTACTAGTGATGCGAATAGCATCCCAAAAAGTATCTAGCATGGGGTATTCTTGATTGGTGTATGCCTTCCATTCTCCATCTTTGTAAGAGGCAAATCCAGCATTATCAAAGACCGCTTGAATGGTCGTGTATTGTGCATGAGCCACCCATAATGTCCCATCTTCATCCACATGCATATCCGCTACATTGGTACGATTGGGGGAATTTACCTCTATTACCGCTCCTCCTCTACGCATGGCCGCTTGATCGGCTGCCCAGAGAATATAATCTTGATCCAACACCAACCCTTTTACACGCCAAGCATTGGGATAATACAAGGTGTACATATTCTCAGCCACATCCATTTGATAATACTTGTTGCTGCGGGTAGATATGAGCAATTGTGCTCCATCATAGGAAATCGAAAAATTGTAATTTCTAATAAAATCCCCATTTCCAGAAGGTGACCAACGCGTAAACGGTGCTCCTGCTTCTACATCAAAGCCTTCCACCAATCGCCAATAGGCCGTATTCACATCATAATAATACAACACACCTTCTACGTCTGTATAGATTTTATTATTAAAACGAATAATGCCACTCGATTCGTACGAACTAAATAATCCGTCCAAATTATTTTGTCGCTCCCATTGGCTAAAATCCAACAAATTTCGTCCATCGTCAATGCCTTTATAAATAGCCTGTTTAGTTGCCATAAACAACGTATCTTCTAATTGTGTACAAGCCGTCACTTCTATAGAAGTAAACGTTGTTTGGATAAAAGCATCCAAATCAAAATTGTAAACAGTAAGCCCAAAAGAACAAGAGAAGTAGATATTATCTTCATTGGAGTAAATATGATTGACAGATTTATCTCCCAAGATATTGGTGTTGGTAAAAATAGCGGACAAATTGGTTACGACACCATCATCGTATAACAAGTCAATATTTCCATTGGTGTAGGCAATAATCAAAACTTTTCTAGTTCTGTTGTATGACAGGGTTTTGATACGCATATCACTCAGTCCAGAAACCTTGTTGAGATGCTGTAACGATTGATCTTCTTTGTAGACTTTGAGAATAGATTGTTCGGCTCCAAAAAACACCGCATCTTCACTTTCGGTTACGGCTTGGATATTTTCATACGCCAAGTGCGAACGCCAGTCTCCCAAGGCAACTGCATTGTCTTGAGCTTGCAAAGAAGGTTTAACAAGGCACCCCCAAAGAATTGCAATCCATACTACTTTTAAATTCATCATATTACATATTATAAGTTCAATACCCTTTTCATTCATTCTGTCAAGAGCTTATCATGAATAAGCTAAGATACAAAAAGCGAGTTACTTTCACTTTAATGCATCCAACGATAGGGTGGTGTAAGACAAAAAATAAGGTAGAGGTATAATCTTATAAGATAGAGTTATGATTGGATATAGAGAAAAATAATTATTCCTGTGGGGTGGAATCATTCTCTTAAGAAACGTCTGTCAACAAAAAAGCGTTGCTATGGGCACAAAAAATATTGGTCAAAAGAGCGTAAACTAAAAAAGGACAGCATGAATGCTGTCCTTTTGCCCTATGTTTTGTTGCTGTTTTTAATATAACCTTCAAGTTAAGGTGTAATAACAACAGCTTTTAAAGTTGAAGCAGCTTTTAGTTAATCGCACAACTAGCAGTCGTTAATTGCTATTCGTTATGTTGAGCATTAGCCAAAGTTGCAAAGTAAGTATGTTGCAAATAAGTATTTGTATGTAAATCACAGTGCATTTTTATGCTCTGTGTAACAGAGTAGAAAAACCATAACTTATTTTGTGATCGTAATGAAGAAGTATGGTTTTTCAGTACTGTTCGTATGCGGCTGCCTTAATTTCCGCATTTGCCTTTTATTCAACACTAAAACGGTTTGTTTCGGTTTCTATTATTACAAACGACGGATGAATAAAAAGGGTTGGGGAGTTACCAATTTTTTTTTCTGTTTTCATCAAAAACAAAAATCCCCACAACATCAATATGCTGTAGGGATTTCAAAAAAGCTCTATTAAGCTTGCTATTTTATTGTTTTGCTAAAGGCAAGTCAGCTTGTACGCGATCAGAATTCACCACCCCCATAGTAGATACAGGAAGGCTACTTTCTTGATACCCTTCAGAATTACCAATGAGTAGGTATTTTTGATCGGGCTGTAGGGTCACTTCTACTTCTCCTCGCTCATTGACTGGGAATTCTTCTTGTGCTTGTGTAAATTTATTGCGTACGGTTATAGTAGCATTAGATAAAGGACGAGAGTTGGCTACATCCATCACTTTTAATACGACTACTAATACTAAATTCTCTTTATCTTCATAAACAGGATTTACGCCTGGTTCACCTTTAGGATCGTCTGGTGTAGTGCGTGGTGTAGTATCCGTGCCTGCTATTGGATTCACCAATGGGTTATCCGATGGTATTGGCTTGTCTGTAGCACCAATTCTATCTGGTGTTGGCAGCACTACGTTTCCTGAATCTACTTGACCAGCAATGTAATCGATGTATTCCTCATCGTTCATACCTTCTGGACGTGGTGGAATATCTGTATCTACTAATACAGGGTGGCGACGATCTGAAATAAGCATTGGACTTGTTCTAGGATTGACCCCTGTAGGTAGTTTTTGAGGTTCTGCATTAGCAAGAACATATTTTACAATATCGTAACTCTTGTTTTTGTTAGTTGCAAAAAAGCCCTGTGTTTGGTCATCAGACATAATGAAAGAAACATCATTGAAAGAAGTATTAAAGGGTTGTCCCAAATTCTCAATAGGCAACCAATCTACCCCATTCCCCAATGGACGGGTACGAAAAACATCGTAGCTGCCATAACCAGGATGCCCTTTGGAAGAAAAAAACAAGTCGCCATCAGGATGAATAAACGGCCAAGCATCGTCCTTAGAGGTATTGATATCTTTGCCCAAATTGATCGGATAAGTCCAACTTCCGCCTTCATACCGAGACATCCAAACATCCAATCCTCCAAATGTTCCTTTCATATCAGAAGCAAAATACAAAGTACGGCTATCGGCCGATAAACTCGGATGCGTATAATTACTCCCTTGGCTCATAAATTCTAAAGGACGTGGTGTGCTCCAACTTCCATTTCTATAAGAAGATGACCAAATTTGCAACACCGTTTTTCCATCTCTAGTAGACGTACTTTGAGAATAAAAAATATGCAATCCATCTCTCGAAAAAGCGGCGGGACCATCGTGGCGCTCATCGCTATTGAGACTAGGAGAGAATTTTTCAGATTTTTTTAAATTTCCCTCTAAATCTACGCCACTAACACGCATATTCAGATAACTTTTGCTACGAAGTCCTTCGCTACGACTGTCTAGTTCATCAGAGGCAAACACTGCACCATCCCCATAATAACTGATTCCTACTTGACGTGTTCCTTCTTTGTTTACTTCTGCTTGCGCGCTAACCTCTACTTGCCTATAAAGCGGTTCAATTGTTTCAATGTTTCGAGCGCGCTCAATTAATTCTGCTGGTTCTGTAGATGTTTCATCTTTCCCAGCATACAATTTAAATTGTTCAACAGCTTCGTCATAACGTCCCAAGGACATCAATACCTTTCCATACTCCAAGTATACAGAAATGCGATCATCTCCATATTGCATCACTTCTTGATACAAATCTTTGGCTTTAAAAGGTTGATCCATTATACGATAAGCATTTGCCAAATTCATTTTAGCATCTACTCCCAGCAATTTAGCCCCTGCTTTAGAACTCCAGAGCTTTTCATACTGCTCAATAGCTTTGACATATTCTCCTTCTACGTAGAAGGCGTTCCCTTGCTTGAGATATTGCATACGTTGTCCGTAGCTATTGATACTCAAGACCAAAAAAGAACAAATGATTAGTACAGTTTTCATAATATTTTTTATTTGATACCTTCTTGCTAAGATAGCCATTTTTAGTTACTTTAAATCAACTTTTAGCCGCAGATATTATTTTTAAGAACAATAACGGTTATCACGAATAAAGTTGTATGGTTCGCTGTAGCATTTTTTCCTTTATCTGCATCATCGAAAGACGTACAGCCTCTCCGAGGATGCACGTTTTCGCTTCTTTGTTAAAGATAAAAATCAGAACAGCTCTCTTTTCATACATTCTATTCGGGATAACCGTTAATCAATCCACTTTATTGCGCTCTGCATTTACTGTTATAATTTAGTACGTGCTCCACTAAGTTCCTTTCTACTGCGTATTGGTTGGAGCAGTACGCCACTGAAATAGATGTTTTTCACAAAAAAAAGTGCCTTATTAATAGTAAGTATAACTATTCCTTAACAGTTGATTATATATTACATACAAACTATAGGGTGTTCCAATTAAAAAATAATTGTTCCTGTTTTTGAAATAACAATAGAAAATCAGAAAAAAGTAACGTATTACTAACTTCTTTATTCTCCAAAAGTATATTCTTCTATTTTTTTGTGTATTTTAAGACAACAAACCCAACAATACCTAGAAATGAAACACATTCGTTTCCAGTAGTATCTTTTGTCTTCCCCCACGACAATAATCTAGTTCTGACAAGTGCAACACTCTATACTTGTACTAGTATAACTCATATTGCATAAACTATTTAACCAAACTACTAAACTACATTATTATGGATCCGTTTATTGGAGAAATTAAATTATTTGCTGGAAATTTTGCACCTCGTGCATGGGCTTTTTGTGATGGTCAATTATTGCCTATTAGTCAAAATTCTGCCTTGTTTTCTATTCTAGGAACTACCTATGGTGGTGACGGCCGTACTACCTTTGCACTACCTGATTTGCGTGGACGTGTGCCTTTAGGGCCACGACAAGGTGCTGGATTAAGCAGCTACAGAGAAGGACAACAAGGTGGTCAAGAACATGTTACACTTACAACTAGTGAAATGCCAAGTCACTCACATAGTGTTAATGCAGTTTCTTCCACAGGTAATGATGCCTCTCCTCAAAACAACCTTTTGGCGAATACAGCTGGACTCGATAGAGAATACTCAAACACTAATTCAGATATTCGAATGAGTAGCAATATGGTTGCTAACACTGGTGGCAATCAATCTCATGAAAACAGACAGCCTTTCTTAGCAATTAACTATATCATAGCACTTCAAGGTGTTTTCCCATCTAGAAGCTAATAAAAACCAGATAGTATCATAAACATACGTAGAGAAATAATACAACTATTTCTCTACGTTTTTTAGTTTACTCTATGCTCATTTACCTAATCTCTTTTTTATGAAAATTTTTCTCTACTTACTACTATTTTGGATCAGCACATCCTTTTCGTTACAAGCTCAGATCAATTTTCAGGGCTGTACAGCAGAATTTGGAACGACAACCTATGTGTTCTTCAATACGAGTACCACCAATGATGGAGGTACTATAAGAAACACTTATGAAACAACACCTATTGATGGTACACAACCTTGTAATGGTTTGGGGTTTGGCTTTTGTGAGTTTAGAATTATTTGGAGTGTTGCGAATTCCCGTTGGGAATTTCAAATCACAGATGGTGTTAGTTTTTTTATGATCTACTCTAACACCTCTCCTTCTGCTCCCAATCCTCCTGACTTGACATTGGGTACATGGATAGAAAACACAGCTAATACAGGTGGTGCTTGTGGAGGAAATGGTACTGCGAGTATTTCTACACTTACTGGCGATATACAAAACTCTGTAGGCGGTGGTGCGCCCGAAATTGATGTTACGGGCAATAGTGCTGGTATTGTTGACGGCGATGCAACCCCATCCACAATTGATGGGTCTGACTTTGGAAATGTCGCTGTCAGTACGAGCGCGCTCCAAACTTTTGTTATTAATAATACAGGTACAGCAGCCTTGAATATTACAAGCATTGTAGTCTCTGGCGCACAGGCTAGTGATTTTGTCGTATCGGGTGCCCCTGCTAGTGTAGCTGCTGGTGCTTCGGCCAATTTCACGCTTACCTTCTCGCCTTCGGCAGCTGGTACTAGAAATGCGACCGTTACCATTAATAATGATGATGCCGATGAAGCAGTTTATGACTTTGCCGTTAGAGGGAATGGTACCGTTAGTCCTGAAATAAATCTTACGGGCAATGGTACTGGTATTATTGACGGCGATGCAACCCCATCCACAATTGATGGGTCTGACTTTGGAAATGTCGCTGTCAGTACGAGCGCGCTCCAAACTTTTGTTATTAATAATACAGGTACAGGCATTTTGACCGTCTCTAGTATTCTTGTCTCTGGCACTCAAGCTGGTGATTTTGTCGTATCGGGTGCCCCTGCTAGTGTAGCTGCTGGTGCTTCGGCCAATTTCACGCTTACCTTCTCGCCTTCGGCCGCTGGTACTAGAAATGCGACCGTTACTATTAATAATGATGATGCCGATGAAGCAGTTTATGACTTTGCGGTAACGGGCAATGGCGTTGGAAGTCCCGAAATTAGTGTAAGGGGGAATGGTAATATTATCTTGGATGGAGATGTAAATCCTATAACAGTGGATGGTACAGACTTTGGCAATGTGGCTGTTAGTACC